>DATLBJ010000021.1:0-29099 GCA_035526975.1 Ramlibacter sp. | reverse complement strand
ATCATCCTGCCGACGATTCGCGGCATGGAAAAGGACGGTATCCCGTACACGGGCTTCCTCTATGCGGGCCTGATGATCGACAGGGAAGGCCACCCGAAGACGCTCGAATTCAACTGCCGCATGGGCGACCCCGAGACGCAGCCCATCATGATGCGGCTGAAGTCCGACTTCTTCGACGTGATGATGGCCGCAACGTCGGGCCATCTCGACACCATCGAATTGCAATGGGACCGCCGCACGGCGCTCGGAGTGGTGATGGCGTCGGCGGGCTATCCGCTCAATCCCCGCAAAGGCGACAAGATCACGGGCCTCGCGAAGGGCAACGAAGAGGCGATGGTGTTCCACGCCGGTACGGTGCGCAAGGGCGAAGACACGCTGACCAACGGCGGCCGCGTGCTTTGCGTGACGGTGCTCGCCGACACGGTGAAGGCCGCGCAGCTGCACGCCTACGAAATCTGCAAAAGCATCCACTTCGACGGGGCGCAGTACCGCCGCGACATCGGTCACCGCGCAGTCAAGCACTGATGGATTCGGCGTCCGCGGTCCGCGAATACCTGCAGGGTTTGCAGCGGAGCATCACTGCGGCCTGCGCGGACATTGACGGCACGCGTTTCCTCGAAGACGCGTGGCGCAAGGAATCGCATGAGCCGCTGCAAGGCGACGGCATCACGATGATCATGGAGCAGGGCGCGGTGTTCGAGCGCGCCGGCTGCGGCTTCTCGCACGTCAAGGGCGCGAACCTGCCGCCTTCGGCCACGCAGCACCGGCCGGAGCTTGCGGGCTGTGCATTCGAGGCGATGGGCGTGTCGCTCGTGTTCCACCCGCGCAACCCGTATGCGCCGACGGTGCACATGAACGTGCGTGCGCTGCGCGCGCAGCCGAAAGACGCGGCACCCGTGTACTGGTTTGGCGGCGGCATGGACCTCACGCCTTACTACGGCTTCGAAGAAGACGCGGTGCACTTCCATGCTGCGTGCAAGCGCGCTGTCGAGCCGTTCGGCCCCGACAAGCACCCGAAGTTCAAGAAGTGGTGCGACGAATATTTCGTCCTGAAGCACCGCAACGAACAGCGCGGGATCGGCGGAATCTTCTTCGACGATTTTTCCGAAGGCGGGTTCGACAACGGCTTCGCGCTGATCCGCTCGGTCGGCGATGCATTCCTGGATGCATACCTGCCGGTTTTGCAGCGGCGCAAGGACACGCCGTTCGGCGAACGCGAGCGCGGCTTCCAGCTGTACCGGCGCGGACGCTACGTCGAGTTCAACCTTGTGTGGGACCGGGGCACGCACTTCGGCCTGCAATCGGGCGGCCGCACCGAATCGATCCTGCTGTCGATGCCGCCGCTGGTGAGCTGGAGCTACGGGGCAAAGCCCGAGCCGGGCTCGCCCGAAGAAGATCTGTACGAAAGCTTCCTCGTGCCGAAGGACTGGGCCTGATGCGCATCGGCATGTTCGGCGGTGCGTTCGACCCGCCGCACAACGCCCACGTCGCCATGGCGCGCGCCGCGGTGGAACAACTCAAGCTCGACCAGTTGCGCGTGATGCTCACTGGAAACGCGTGGCACAAGACGCGACAGCTCACGGATGCGAAGGATCGGGTCGCGATGGCACGGCTGGCCTTCGAATCGCTGCCGAAAACCGTTGTCGATGAACGCGAAGTGAAGCGCGCGGGCGCGACGTACACCGTCGACACCTTGCGCGAACTGCGCGCGGAGTTTACGCAAGCGCTGCTGTTCCTCATCATCGGTGAGGACCAGGCGGCAGCGTTCACGACCTGGCGCGAGTGGGCGGAAATCATGAAGATGGCGACCGTGTGTGTCGCCCAGCGAAAAGCCGTTCGCCCTGGGCCAGTCGAAGGGTTGCCGTTCACACCACTCCAACTGCCCAGCATGCCGGTCAGCGCGACCGACATCCGCGCGAAGGCCGCGAAGGGCGAGGACATCTCCTTGCTGGTCCCGCCCCCCGTTGCAAGCTATATTGCCCACCATCATCTGTATCGAGGAAATCGATGACCCAGGAAGCCGCCGCCAGGAAAGAAACCCAACGCCTGCAGAAAGCCATCGTCAATGGCCTGGAGGACGTCAAGGGGCACGACATCGCGGTCTTCAACACGGAACACCTCTCGCCGCTGTTCGAAAGGGTCATCGTTGCTTCCGGCACGTCCAACCGGCAGACCAAGGCGCTGGCCGCGAGCGTGCGCGATTCAGTGCGTGAGGCGGGCTTTCCCAAGCCGCGCATCGAAGGCGAGGAAAACGGCGAGTGGATCATCGTGGACTGCGGCGCCGCCGTCGCGCACATCATGCAGCCCGCGATCCGCCAGTACTACCACCTCGAAGAGATCTGGGGCGAAAGGCCGATCCGCATGAAGCACGGCGCCGCGTCGAAGCCCGCAGTGTCCGAGGGTGAACGCGCGGCGGCGAAGAAATCGCCGGCAAAGACTGCGCCCGCGAAGAAGGCTCCGGCCAAACACAAACCTGCGACCGCGGCAAAGAAAACCGCGGCGAAGTCCCCCGCAAAGGCAACTGCGAAACCCAGGAAGGCGCCCGCGAAGAAGAGCGCCGCGAAGAAGTCTCCTGCGCCCAAGCGGCGCAGATGAAACTCGTCGTCGTCGCGGTTGGCCAGCGCGTGCCCGACTGGGCGCAGGCCGCCTGGGATGACTACGCCAAACGCTTCCCGCCGGAGCTGCGCATCGAACTGCGTGCGGTCAAGACCGAAGCGCGCGCATCGAAGTCGCTCGAATCGATCTTCGCCGCGGAACGCCAGCGCATCGAGCAAGCCATCCCCAAGGGCGCGCACGTTGTCGTCCTCGATGAGAAAGGCACGGCGTTGACGACGATGGCACTGGCCGATCGGATCAAGCAGTGGCAGATGGGCGGCAGCGACGTTGCATTGGTGATCGGGGGGCCGGACGGCCTCGATCCCGAATTCAAACGCGCGGCGCACGAGCGCATCCGCCTGTCCGACCTCACGCTTCCGCACGCGATGGTGCGGGTGCTGCTCGTGGAACAGCTTTATCGAGCGTGGTCGATCAACGCGGGGCATCCGTACCACCGTGAATAACAGGTTGTCATGCCGGACTTGATCCGGCACCCAGTGACTTTCGTCCGCGATCCAAAGACACTGGATTGCGGGTCGAGCCCGCAATGACAAGGCCGTTCATCTACCTCGCCTCTCAAAGCCCGCGCCGCCGGCAATTGCTCGAGATGCTGGGGGTGAAGCACGAGTTGCTGTTGCCCGACCCCGGCGAAGACACGGAGTCCCTGGAAGAGCCGCTTGCGAACGAAGCGCCGGCGAAATACGTGCAGCGGGTGACGCTGCTCAAGCTCGACGCGGCCATCGCACGCATGAAGCGGCGGGGCTTGACGCCGGCGCCCATTCTTTGCTCGGACACGACCGTCGCCCTCGGACGGAAGATCTACGGCAAGCCCGCCAACGAGCGCGACGCGGCCCGCATGCTGCGCGAGCTCTCCGGCACGACGCACCGCGTGCTCACGGCGGTCGCCATCCAGTCCGGCCGCAAGCGCCTGCTTGCGGTGAACAACTCGCGTGTGACGTTCGCGAAGATGACACCTGCGCAAATCCGCGAGTACGTGGCCAGCGGCGAGCCGATGGGCAAGGCGGGCGCGTATGCGGTGCAAGGCGGGGCCGCGGCGTATATTTCGCACATCAGCGGCAGCTACTCAGGGATCATGGGCCTTCCGATGTTCGAGACCGCCAACCTGCTGCGCACACTGAAGGTGATTGCGTAAATGCAGCAGGACGTCCTGATCAACTGGTCTCCGCAGGAAACGCGCGTGGCCGTCATCGAAGCCGGCGCGGTGCAGGAGCTGCACGTCGAACGCACGCTCGAACGCGGGCTGGTCGGCAACGTCTACCTCGGCAAGGTCGCGCGCGTGCTGCCAGGCATGCAGTCGGCCTTCATCGACATCGGCCTGGAGCGCGCAGCGTTCCTGCACGTGGCAGATGTGTGGCATCGACAGGCCGATGGCGAGCCGCCGCAGTTCGCGCGGAACAACCAGCCGCCGGTGCCGATCGAAAAGCAGGTGTTCGAGGGCCAGACGATCCTGGTCCAGGTCATCAAGGACCCGATCGGCACGAAGGGTGCGCGGTTGTCGACGCAAGTGAGCATCGCGGGGCGGCTGCTGGTGTTCCTGCCTCAGGACGACCACGTCGGCGTGTCGCAGAAGATCCCGCCCGAGCAGCGCGAATCGCTGCGTTCGCGCGTGCAGGCACTCGTCGGCAAGGAAGGCGGCGGCTTCATCCTGCGCACGAATGCGGAAGATGCTTCGGACGGCGAGCTGGCCGATGACATTTCGTATCTGCGCAAGACCTGGGCCCGCATCCGCGAATCCACGACGAGGATGCCGGCCGGCTCGCTCTTGCACCAGGACCTGAACCTGCTGCAGCGGGTACTGCGCGACCTGGTGACCGACGAAACGCAGACCATCCGCATCGATTCGAAGGAACAGTTCGCTCTTTTGCAGGCGTTCGGCGGCGAGTTCATGCCGAAGGCGGCGACGAAGCTGCAGCTGTACAAGGGGGAGCGGCCGATCTTCGACCTGTATTCGATCGACGACGAGATCGCCAAGGCACTCGGGCGCCGCGTGGACCTGAAGTCCGGCGGCTACCTGATCGTCGACCAGACCGAGGCGCTGACCACCGTCGACGTCAATACCGGCGGCTTCGTCGGCGCGCGCAATTTCGACGACACGATCTTCAAGACGAACCTCGAAGCGGCGCAGGCGATTGCGCGGCAGCTGCGGTTGCGCAACCTCGGCGGCATCATCATCGTCGACTTCATCGACATGCAGCGCGAGGACCATCGCGAGGCCGTGCTCGCCGAATTCCGCAAGCAGCTCGGAAGGGACCGCGTCAAGACGATGTCGGGCGGGTTCTCGAACCTCGGGCTCGTGGAAATGACCCGCAAGAGGACGCGCGAGTCGCTCGCGCACATGTTGTGCGAGCCGTGCGACTCCTGCCAGGGCAAAGGGATCGTCAAGACGGCGCGCAGCGTGACTTACGACATCCTGCGCGAAATCCTGCGCGAAGCGCGCCAGTTCGACCCGCGCGAGTACCGCATCGTCGCGAATCCGAAGGTGGTGGAGCTTTTCCTGGACGAGGAGAGCCAGCATCTCGCGGGCCTGTCGGATTTCATCGGCAAGCCAATCTCGCTGCAAAGCGAAAGTGCCATGGCGCAGGAGCAGTTCGACATCGTGCTGCTCTAAGCCGAGAGCAGGCGCGTCGCTTCCTCCATCACTCGCCTGGGCGAGATGTCCACGAGGCAATCGCTGCGGCTTTGCCGGTGGTCTTCGCAGCCGGCGCGGCCGCAGGGCACACAGTGCAATGCGCTCTGGATGATCGTCACGGTGCGGGGGTCCGGCGCGAGCGGCGCCCAGCGCAAGGGGTTCGTCGGGCCGAAGATCGCGATCACCGGAACGCCGGTGGCGGCAGCGAGGTGCGAGACGGATGTGTCCGGGCCGATGTAGAGCGCGGCTTGCTGGAGCAGGGTGACGAGCTGGTTGAAATCGAGCTGGCCGGAGGCATCGAGGACGCCTTCGATGGGCCGCAGCGGCGCGATGCATTCCTGGTCACGCGCGCCGCGCGTTCCCGTCAGCACGACCTGGTGGCCCTGGGCGACAAGCTCGCGCACGAGCTGCTCGAAGTGCGCGACCGGCCATTGCTTGTACGGCCACATGGACGGCGCATGCACGACGACGAAGTCATCTTCGAGGTGCGATGCGAGCGACTGCGGCAGCACGCCACCGCGCGGTGCCTGGACTTGCGGCGCGCCGCGTTCCGGCATCCACGGAGCCAGCAGCTCCTGCTTTTCCACCGCCACATGCTTGGCGCCACGGTCGCCCGCCGCAACGACAACGTGATCGAGCAGCATCCGCTTCCACCAATTGCTCGGATTCGTTTCGGGCACGACGCCGCTGCGATGGCGCGCTGCGACGAATGCGATCAGGTGCGCGCGGTCGCCCACGTCGGTGACCAGCGCAAGGTCGTAGCGGCGGATGATCGTCCACAACAAGCCGAAGCCGCCCCAAGTGCCGGCGCGGGACTCGATGAGCTCGTTCACGTCTGCATTGCCGCGCAACATGCCCAGCGTGCCCTGGAACCCGATCACGTCGATCTGCGCATGCGGCCAGCGTTCGCGGGCGTTTCGGATCAGTGGGGTTGCGAGGAGCACGTCGCCGATCTGCCGGGTCGCGACGACGGCGATGCGCCGGAACGCATCGGGCTGCGGCGCAAACCTGTGCTCGGCGATCACCCACGCCAGCAATGCGACGTACAGGTGCCCCTCGATGAAATCGAGCAGCATGGAGTTCACGGCGCACCCGGCCGCGAAAGCGAGCACCAGTCCGGCCAGCGTCGCGCTGTGCATGCGCCGCGCATGCCACAACGCGGCGACGAGCCACGCAAGGAACAAGGCAAGCGCGATGATGCCGCCGCCCACCAGCTGCAGCACGTATTCGCTGTGCGGGTTGTTCAGGCGCGTCCAGAAGCCTTGCAGGAAGGCCTGTCCCTGGGGCATCCCGGCGTACACCGTCTCCGCGGCGGCGCGATGCGCCTGGGCGTACTGCGAATAGCCCACGCCTCCCAGCCAATGTTCGCGCATCGCCTCCCCGGTGATGCGCAGGATCTGCAGGCGCACGCCGGATGAATCTGCTTCATTGGGCACCTGCGTGCTGTGCCACGCCGCCTGCATCTCGCCAATGCGGCCCTGCACGCCGGGGGAAAGCAAAGCCGCACCGATGAGCGCCGCAGGCACGCCGACTGCAGCGGCCACTCTCCAGCCGCGCGGAGCGACAACCCACGCAGCACATGCGGCGAGCAAGAACAGCACGACGAGCCCCGTGCGCCCGTCGATGCCGAAAAGGATCGTCAGCGCAAAAAATGCCGCGCCGGCGACCCATGGCCATTTTCGCGGACCCGAAGGCGCGCGCAGCAGCAGGAAATAAGCCGCGACCGCCATCGCGAAGCTGGCGCTGATGCGCTGGCGCTGCGCGAGCTTGTACGTGTACTCCGTGACGTGAGATGCCCACAGGCGCAGCGCCACGAACGCGCACGCGGCAATGAAGCAAGCGAGGAAAAGCCGCCGATGCTTCGGATCCCGCCACACCGTGAGCAGGACGGGGGCAAGCAGCAGTTCGTGATACTGGTTGATGCGGCGCCACCCGTCGCTCGAGGCGTCGGAAACCAGCGTGCGGATAGCGATGAAGAGAAACAGCGCCAGGCCCACCGCCATCACCGGCTCGTGCCAGGACCGGACCTCACGAACTTCGCCAGGCCGCAACAGGAACGCAATTGCGAGCAAGCCCCCGCCGATCGAGACCATTGACGTGGACCACGGCAGCCCGAGGGCAAGCAGCACGGTGCCGGCGGCCACCAGCGTGTCCCAGTGGCGCGGCGCGGTCGAAGTCATGCGGTACTGAATTGCAACGCGTGCAGGCGCGCGTAGAGCCCGTCCTGCGCGAGCAGTTGGCTGTGCGATCCCGATTCGACCACGCGGCCCGCTTCGAGCACCAGAAGCCGGTCGGCGTGCTCGATCGTCGAAAGGCGGTGCGCGATCACGATGGTCGTGCGGCCCGCCATCAGGCGCTGCAATGCCTGTTGCACCTGCCGCTCCGATTCGGTGTCGAGCGCGGACGTCGCTTCATCGAGCACGAGGATCGGCGCATCCTTGTACAGGGCCCGCGCGATCGCGAGGCGCTGGCGCTGTCCGCCCGACAGCGACGTTGCGTTATGACCGAGGATGGTGTCGATGCCTTGCGGCAGTTGCTCGGCGAGTTGCGCCAGGTTCGCTGCTTCGACCGCCGATTGCACGCGCTTGACGTCGATCTCGCTTCCCAGGGCCACGTTCGCAGCGAGCGTGTCGTTGAACATCACCACGTCCTGGCTGACGATCGCGAACTGCCGGCGCAGCGAACCGAGCTGCCATTCGGTCAGCGGATGCCCATCGAGCATCACGGTGCCCGCGGTGGGTTCGAGGAAGCGCGGCAAGAGATTTGCGAGAGTCGTTTTTCCCGAGCCCGAGGGGCCGACAAGCGCCACCGTCTCGCCATGATGCACTTCGAGCGACAGGTTGGACAGCGCCGAATGCGTCGCGTTGGGGTATCGCACCGACACGTTGTGCAATTCGATATGACCCTGCGCGCGATCCTTCGTGAACGTCCCCCCGGTCTCCGGCGGCGTCTGCTGCACGAGGTCCACCGAGCGTTCGAGCAGCGCCAGCGCACGCGTCAGCGGCCCGGTGATCTCGGTCAGCCGCTTCACGGGCGAGATCAGCATCAACATGCCCGCCACGAAAGCCGCGAAGCTGCCCACGGTCATGCCGCTGCCGCTCTGGTACAGCGCGATACAGATCACCACTGAGAGCGCCGCGGCCGCAAGCATGTGCATGAACGGCGTGATGAGGGCCGAAGCCACTGCCGATTTCATCGCGAGGCGATGCAAGGTCTGGCTCAGTTTCTCGAAACGTCCCGACTGCGCCGGCTGCGCTTCATGCAGCCGCACGATGCGCGTGGCAAGCACGTTCTCTTCGACCACGTACGCAAGGTCGATGGTCGCGGCCTGGCTGCTGCGGGCAAGGCGATGCAGCCGCTTCGAGGCCGTGCGCATCAGCCACGCCACGCAAGGGCCCATCACGGCCACGATCAACGTGAGCTGCCAGTTCTGCCAGATCAGGTAGATGAGGAGGGCGAGGGTCGTCAGAGACTCCTTGACCACGGACGTCATCGCGTACACGAGCATCGTGAAGGCGTTCTGCACGTCGTGGACGATGCTGTTGGACAGCGAACTCGCGGATTCGCGCGCGAAGAGGTCCATGCGCGCATCGAGCAGGCGCCCGAACAGGGCCCGCCGCAGGTTGAACATGCCTTCGTTCGCGATCTTCGCCAGGCCCACGTCGGTGACGAAACTGGCGATGCCGCGAATTCCCATCAGCCCGAGCAATGCCACGGGCACGGCCCACAAGGGGAAGGCGGATTTCTGGAAACCGCTATCGAGCAGCGGCTTGAGCAGCGCCGGCATCGCGGGCTCGGTGGCGGCGCCTATGGAGGTGGCAATGAGGACGACGAGCCAATAGCGCCGCGCCGAGTGGATGTACACCATCACCCGGCCCACGCGCGTCCTCAGGCTCGCAATCGAGGGCGAGGGCGCCTGCGTCTCCGGCGTTTCAGGGGCCGCGGGCATAATCGTTTTTCATGACTGGATTATCCAGCATCGTCATCACGCGCAATGAGGAGGCCAACATCGCCGGATGCCTCGCGAGCGTGGCGTTCTGCGACGAGATCATCGTCGTGGACAACGGCAGCACCGACCGCACCGTGCAACTGGCTGAAGCCGCGGGGGCGCGCGTGATCATTGCGAACGACTGGCCGGGCTTCGGCGCGCAGAAGAACTACGCCTTGTCGCATGCGACGATGTCGTGGGTGCTCTCCATCGACGCCGACGAACGCGTGACGCCCCAATTGCGCGAAGAGATCGAACGTGCGGTCGATGAAGCGCGCTTCGACGCATGGGACATCCCGCGCAGGTCCAGCTTCTGCGGCCGCTACATGCAGTACTCCGGCTGGTACCCCGACCGCGTGACGCGATTGTTCCGCCGCGATCGCGGACGGTTTTCTGACGATCGGGTGCACGAGCGCGTCGTCGTCGAAGGCACAGTCGGCCATCTGCGCAACGACTTGTTGCACACGACGTATCCCGATCTCGAGACCATGCTCGGGAAGCTCGATCGTTACTCGACGGCATCGGCGCAAGCAATGTTCGATCGCGGCGAGCGCAGTTCCGTGCTCGGCGCCATCGTGCGTGGCAAATGGGCCTTCATCCGCACGTACCTGCTGCGTTTGGGTTTCCTCGACGGCGCCCTCGGGTTTGCGCTCGCCGTTTCCATCGCCGAGACAACCTATTACAAGTACCTGAAGTTGTGGCTGCTCGGTCGGCGAAAAGACGCCGCGCGCGTTTGACCATAATCGCGCCTCGCCTCGCTCATTCGGGAAAGCACGGTGGTGCGGATGAGCTACGGGCAGAAACTCTGCGGAACCCAATGGCACTAAGACTCATGGAAGAAACTTCGCTGTGGCGCCGCCGCGATGTGGTGGCGCTGGCCGGCGGCCTGGCTTGCGCCAATGCATTTGCCCAATTCCGTGTCGAGGTCACGGGGGTGGGCCTCACGCAATTGCCCATCGCCATCGCCCCATTCCGCGGCCAGGCCGACGCCCCGCAGAAGATCTCGTCGATCATCGCGGCCGACCTCGAGCGCAGCGGCCAGTTCCGCGTCATCGATGGCGCGGGCGCTGCACTCGACGAAACGAGCCGCCCCGACATCACGCCGTGGCGGCAAAAAAGCGCCGATTCGCTTGCAGTGGGCAGCGCAACCAAGCTGGCCGACGGACGCTGGGACGTGCGCTTTCGCCTCTGGGACGTGGTCAAGGGCCAGGACCTCGGCGGGCAAAGCCATGCGGTCACCGCGGGTGACCTTCGCCTGGCCGCGCACCGTATCGCCGACTACATCTACGAGAAGCTCACGGGCGACAAGGGCATCTTCGCCACGCGCATCGCATACGTCACCAAGAGCGGCAGCCGCTACAACCTGTGGGTGGCCGATTCGGATGGCGAGAGTTCGCAGTCCGCACTCGTCAGCAACGAACCGATCATCTCGCCCGCCTGGTCGCCCGATGGGCAGCGCCTTGCATACGTGTCCTTCGAATCGCGCAAGCCCGAAGTGCGCGTGCATGAACTGTCGAGCGGCAAGCGTCGCCTCGTGGCGAGCTTCCCGGGTTCGAACAGCGCTCCTGCGTGGGCGCCCGATGGCCGCACACTTGCAGTCACGCTCACGCGGTCGGGCAATTCGCAGCTCTACACGATCGATTCGAACGGCGGCGAAGCCCGGCGCCTGACGCAATCGTCGGGCATCGACACCGAACCCGTCTATTCGCCCGACGGCAAATTCATCTACTTCGTGAGCGATCGCGGCGGTGCGCCGCAGGTCTACCGCATGCCGTCGTCGGGCGGCAATCCCGAGCGCGTGACGTTCAGTGGTTCATACAACATTTCACCGGCGATCAGCCACGACGGTCGCTGGCTCGCTTTCATCTCGCGCGTGAACGGCCAGTTCAAGCTGCACGTGATGGAACTGTCGAGCGGCACCGTCACCGCGATCACCGATACCGTCGCGGATGAGAGCCCCAGCTTCGCGCCCAACGGCAAGCTGATCCTCTATGCAACACGGCAGGGCTCGCAGGAAGCCCTCATGACGACCACGCTCGATGGCAAGATCAGGGCTCGCCTCGCGGGGCAGGGGGGCGACATCCGCGAGCCCGATTGGGGCCCCTTCCAGAAGTAGCCGCCGGCCCAAATACAATGCCCCAAATGTATTGCCCAAAGGAGATTCCCGCATGAACAACACGAAGACCGCCTTCCTCGGTTTTGCAATGGCGCTGGCGATGGCGCTCGCGGGGTGCTCCAGCACCCCGCTGAACGAGGCCCCCGTCGACAACAAGAGCGCCCAGACGACGCAGCCGCAGCCGCCGTCGCAAACCCAGATCGCGCAGGTCCAGACGGGCAGCACCAACAGCAACGAGCAAGGGCCGCAGGGCGTCGCGCGCCTCGTGTACTTCGATTTCGACAGCAACGTGATCAAGCCGGAGTACCAGTCGATCATCGACGGCCACGCGCGCTTCCTGCGCCAGAACCCGTCGCGCCACATCTTCCTCGAAGGCCACACCGACGACCGCGGCGGCCGCGAGTACAACCTGGCCCTCGGCCAGCGCCGTGCCGAATCGGTCCGCAGCGCGCTCAAGCTCCTCGGCGTGCAGGACACGCAGATGGAAGCGGTGAGCTTCGGCAAGGAAAAGCCGGCCGACCCGGGCCATGACGAAAACGCGTGGGCCAAGAACCGCCGCGTCGAGATCGTCTACCGCTAAGCGATGGTCAAGCTCCACCGCCTTTTCGCCTTCGTCCCGCGAGCAGTCGTCGCGGCCTCGTTCGCTGCGTTTGCACTCTTGAGTGCGGGCGGTGCATCGGCCGCCCTTTTCGAGGACGAAGATGCGCGCAGGGCCATCCTCGACCTGCGCCAGAAGGTGGAGCAGCAACGCCAGGACCTGCAGCGCCAGCTCGACGCCGCCACGCAGGACGGAGCGCAATTGCGCCGCAGCGTGCTCGAGTTGCAGCAGATGATCGAGCAGCTGCGCCAGGAAAACGCGCGCCTCAACGGCGCGAACGAACAGCTGACGCGTGACGTGGCCGAGATGCAGCGCCGCCAGAAGGACCTGGCGCAAGGCGTCGAGGATCGCATGCGCAAGTTCGAGCCCGCGAAGGTCACGGTGGACGGCAAGGAGTTCATCGCCGATCCGCAGGAGGCGAGCGCGTACGAAACCGCACTCGCCACGTTCCGCAAGGGCGACTTTCCCGGCGCGCAGGCGCAGTTCGCCGACTTCATCAAGCGCTATCCGCAAAGCGGGTTCCGCGCGACGGCACTGTTCTGGCTGGGCAACTCGCAATACGCCAATCGCGACTACCGCGGGGCCATCGCCAATTTCCGCGAACTGCTTGCGACCGCGCCGGACCATCCGCGCGCACCGGAATCCTTGCTGTCCATTGCCAACTGCCAGATCGAGCTGAAGGACAACCCCGGCGCGAAGCGCACGCTCGACCAGTTGGTCAAGTCGTATCCGCAGTCGGAAGCCTCCGTGGCTGCGAAGGAAAGGCTGTCGCGCCTGCGGTGACAATCGGGGTGTGACGCACCTCGACGAATCCGCCGACCTGAAACGCCGCTTCGGCGGCCTCGAGCGCCTCTACGGCATCGATGGCGCCGCGAACATTCGCGCAGCGCACGTCGCCGTCATCGGCATCGGTGGCGTGGGCTCGTGGGCGGCGGAGGCACTCGCGCGCAGTGCCGTCGGAGAGATCACGCTGGTCGACCTCGATCACGTCGCCGAATCCAACATCAACCGCCAGGTGCAAGCACTCGACTCGACGCTCGGGCAAGCCAAGGTGGCTGCGATGCGCGAGCGCATTGCGCAGATCAACCCGGGGTGTGTCGTGCATGCGATCGACGACTTTGCGACGCCCGACAACTGGCCCGCGATCCTGCCGGCTGGCGTCACGGCGGTGATCGATGCGTGCGATGAAGTGAAGACCAAGGTCGCGATAGCCGCGTGGGCACTGCGTACCAAGACGCTGTTCATCGCGTGCGGCGCGGCGGGCGGCAAGCGGCTCGCGCACAACGTCGACGTCGGTGACCTGGCTGCGACCACGCACGATCCGCTCCTCGCGCAGGTGCGCTACCGCCTGCGCAAGTTCCACGGCGCGCCGAAGGAAGGCAAGGCGATCGGCCTGCCGTGCGTCTTCAGCCGCGAAGCGGTGGCGCCGCCGGATCCTTCCTGCAACATCGGTGAAGGTGGCGACGGTTCGCTCAACTGCCACGGCTACGGGTCGGTGGTCACCGTGACCGCCACCTTCGGCCAGTGCGCGGCGGGATGGGTGTTGGACCGTCTTGCACGCCGGAAGCCACCGGGGCCGAAGCTATAATCGCGGGCTTTGCCGCAGTGGGACGTTAGCTCAGTTGGTAGAGCAGCGGACTTTTAATCCGTTGGTCACAAGTTCGAATCTTGTACGTCCTACCACCCTCAATGAAAGTTCGAACAGGTCAGGTCCTGCTCAGCCGGAGGGCGCGAGAATCCGAATTGCGCTGGACCGGCCCGAGCCGCCCCGGCGCACCCTTCCAAATTCACCGGCCCCCGAGGGCCGGTTTTCTTTGGGATTCGCGGTTTTTTCGCCAGTGGCGTAAGCTGGCGGCATGACCGCGGACAAGAGCAAGCTCACCGACCTGCGCGCGACTGCGCCCGCAGCGCTCGAGGACATGACCGAGCAGGCATGGGCTGATTTCCAGGCCTTGCAGAAGGCCGGCCAGCGGCAATTCGAGGCCACCCGGCCCTCCAGCGACGTGGCGCCCCTGCAACCTTCTTCGGCATCCGAAAAGCCGGCCGCCGCCAAACCAAAGGTCACCCTCGATGCGGCCCTGGCCTTGTCGCGCAAAGGCAATCGCGTCTGCCCCATGCCCGACCAGTGGAAGGAGCTTTCGGAGTTGCTGCAGCAAGCGGCGCCGCAAGGCACCGTGGCTCCTTTCCCGATCGACGGCGAAGCGTGGAACATCGTGCCCGCGATGCAAAAACGCATGCGCCTTCGCGAGCAACTCGAGTGGGCGGACCGCTACAACCTGGTCGAGGCCGTCTTCACTTTCCTCGAGAAGCTCCCCGAGGACAGCTGGCTGCACTTCTAGCGTCCTGTAGGACGCGGGGTCGAAAGGGCTAGGGGCGGGTGCGCCCAATCTGACTTTCGCATTAGCGCCGCCCTCACAACGAATGTCGAACGGCACTGCGCAACGCGCGCGGGGCCGGATGGAATCATGGCGGCATGACTGTGAAGAAAACCGATCCGCGCGAGGCATTCGTCGACCGGCGCTCGTGGCAAGACTCGGATGCGGTGATCGAGCTCATTGAGCCGGGCGGCAGGCGCACGCTGCTCACGCGCACGCAGGCGCGCGTGCCCGCATGGCAAGTGCGCCGCTGGTTGCGTGTCGGGCAATTGCCCTCGGCCAACGGCGCGCATGCATGCGTGCTGCAGGCTTTCATGTCCGCCGACGCGCAGATGTTCTATCCCGAAGAGCTCACGCAGCTCGCGAACGCCGCGAAGACCGAGCAACCTTCCGTGGTGTAGGCGCAGGCAGCGCAAGCTGCGCCTCCTGCACCACCCGCACGCAATCCTTGATGTGTTCTTCGCCCAGGTAGCGCAGGGCGCTGTAGCCGAGCATGGCCGAGACCGCCTGGCCGGCGATGGGAACGTACTTCGAAGCCTGCTGCACAGTGAGCCGCTTGCCCACTGCCTGCGCCATGCGCAGGATCAGGTCGCGCGTGACGAAGCGGCCGACCACCAGTGAGCCGACGACGGTCAGGGCCTTCTGGACCTGTTCGCGCTTGGCATCCGGCAGCGCATCGATCTGCCTGGGCGTCAGGCCGAACTCTTCGTTGATGTCGGGGACCAGCTTGGACATCAACGCCGCATCGACGGCCCAATCGAGGCCGGGGACCGGAATCGTGCTCGCTGCGGCGGCGACGAGCGCACGGCGCTTGAGCAGCTTGCGGCAACGCCGGACTGCTTCCTGCAATGCAGGGTCGCCCTGCGTGAGGATGTCCAGCGAATTGGCCATCAGGCCATGTTATCGAGTTGCTCGGACAGTTGGAGCCAGCGCTCCTCGAGTTGATGCAACTCCTCGTTCACGGTCTTGATGCGCCGGCCGGCTTGCGCGAGCTCAGCGGGAGCGGCCGGCGACGAAAGCAGCACTTCGAGGTTCTGGCGTTCGACGTTCAGCTCGGCCATCCGCTTGTCGCAGTGGTCCAGCTCTTTCTTGAGCGGTTTGGTGCGCGCGAAATCCGGCTTGCGTTGCGGGGCAGGGGTCGGCGGCGGCGTCGGGGCGGCGGATTTCGCTGCATCGCGCTGGCGCTTCGCTTCGTCCAAGAGGTATTTCTGGTAATCGTCCAGGTCGCCGTCGAAAGGCTGCAAGCCGCCGCGCGTGACCAGCCAGAACTCGTCGCACACCGAGCGCAGCAACGCGCGGTCATGGCTGACCAGCATCACGGTGCCTTCGAATTCGTTCAACGCGACCGACAGCGCCTCGCGCGTGTTCAGGTCGAGGTGGTTGGTCGGCTCGTCGAGCAGCAAGAGATTGGGGCGCTGCCACACGATCATCGCCAGCACCAGCCGCGCCTTTTCGCCGCCGCTCATCGTGCCGACGGTCTGCGCCACCATGTCACCCGAAAAGTTGAAGCTGCCCAGGAAATTGCGCAGCTCCTGCTCGCGCGCGGGCCGGCCCTCCGAAGAAAGATCGCGCGACAGGCGCACCATGTGCTCCAGCGGCGAGTCCTGCGGGCGCAGCACGTCGAGCTCCTGCTGCGCGAAGTAGCCGATGTTCAGCCCCTTGCCTTCGGTGATCGTGCCGCCGAGCGCGGGGATGTCGCGCGCGATCGATTTCACCAGCGTCGACTTGCCTTGCCCATTCGCGCCCAGGATGCCGATGCGCTGCCCCGCCAGCACGGTGCGGTCGACGCCGCGCACGATGGTTTTCTCGCCATAGCCGAAGACGCCATCGCTGATCGCGATCATGGGGTTGGGCAGGTTCGCGGGCTCCTTGAACTCGAAGGTGAACTCGGCATCGGCCAGCACCGGTGCAATCTTTTCCATCCGCTCGAGCGCTTTCACCCGGCTTTGCGCCTGCTTTGCCTTCGTCGCCTTGGCCTTGAAGCGGTCGATGAATTTCTGCAGGTGCGCAATCTTTTCCTGCTGCTTCTCGAACGACGACTGCTGCAGTGAAAGCTGTTGCGCGCGCAGCGTTTCGAAGCTGCTGTAGTTCCCTCCGTAGCGCGTGAGCTGCTGCCGCTCGATGTGCACCGTGACCTGGGTGACCGAATCGAGGAACTCGCGGTCGTGGCTGATGACGACCAGCGTGCCGGCGTACTTCTTCAACCACGATTCCAGCCAGACCAGGGCGTCGAGGTCCAGGTGGTTCGTCGGCTCGTCGAGCAGCAGCAGGTCCGAGGGACACATCAGCGCCCGCGCCAGTTGCAAGCGCATGCGCCAGCCGCCGGAGAAGCTGTTGACCGGGTGGTCGAGCTCGCCGGGCTTGAAGCCGAGGCCGAGGATCAGCGATTGCGCGCGCGGCACGGCGTCGTGCTCGCCTGCATCTGCCAGGTCCGTATGCGCGTGCGCGATGGCCATGCCGTCGCCATCGTGCTCGGCGCGTGCGAGTTCCGCGCGCAGTTCCATCAGGCGGGTGTCACCGCCGAGGACGAAACCGGTCGCACTTTCGCTCGTCTCGGGCATGTTCTGCTCGACCTGCGCGATGCGCCACTGCGGCGGCATGGAGAAGTCGCCGCTGTCTTCGTGCAACGACCCATCGACCAGGCGAAACAGGCTCGACTTGCCGGCGCCGTTGCGGCCGACGAGGCCGACCTTCTCGCCCGGATTGATGACGAGCGAGACGCGATCGAGCAGGACCTTCGCCGCCCGGCGAAGAATGAGGTTCTTGAGGGTAATCATGAAAAACGACGACCCCGGCGAAGTGCCGGGGTGGCGTATTGTCGCCGAGCCCTAGCGCCGGGGCTTGCGTGAGGAAGCGCGGTCCTGCAGGTAGATGTTCACCAGCAGGAAGACGCCGCCGAGCGCTGCGGCGATGAAGCACATGATCGCGAAGCCCGGATAGCCCATGAGCTCGAAGTCCGTCTGGACGCGCATCAGCAGCGCCGCGCCAATGATCAGGGCCGCGAGGATCAGCCCCGACGTCACGCGGTTCGCGATCTTCTGCAACCCCTGGATCACATCGCCGGCGTCCACGGCGCGGACCTTGATTTCCAGCTCGCGGTTCACCACTGCATCGAGGATGCGGTTCACGCGATTGGGCAGCCCTGCCGCGAAGTTCTTGAGCTCCATCGCGGCGGTGAGAAGGCTTCCTTCCGTCGCTTCGCGCTTCATGCGCTTCGACGTGAGCGTCCCCGCATGGCGCCGGATCGCGGCGTTCGGGTCGAATTCCGGGTCGAGGACCTTGCCGATCTCGTCGAGCTGCAGCAGCGTCTTAGCCAGCAGCGTGAGCTCGCTCGGCACGAAGTAGCCGCAATCGGCCGCGAGGCGGGTCACTTCCAACAGCGTCTCGCCCACATTGACGTGCTTGAGGCCGCGGCCCTGCTGCGCCGCGACCAACGCTCCCATCCGGCGGCGGAATTCCGCGGCATCCGTCTCCTCGCCGCGCTCGCTGAACTGGATGATCGCGTCGGCGGCCTGCTCGCTGCGTCCGTCGCTCACCGCGATCAGGATCTTCAGCAAGCTCTCCTGCATGTCCGGTGACGTGCGGCCGACCATTCCGAGGTCCAGGAGCGCGAGTCGCCCGTCTTCGGTGATGAACACGTTGCCCGGATGCGGGTCCGCGTGGAACAGCCCATCGACCAGCACCTGCTTCAGGTAGGCATGGAACAGGTCGTCGATCAATGCGGTGCCGTCGATGTCCAGGCGGGCGAAGGCCGAGACCTTGGTGATCTTGGCGCCGCGCACGCGCTCCATCGTCAGGACATGGTCGGTGCAATAGTCGGGGATGGGTTGCGGAACGGTGATGCGCTCGAATTCCGCGAGATTGCGCCCGACGGCCACGAGGTTCTCGGCCTCGCGCTCGTAGTTCAGCTCTTCATGGATCGACGCGCGGAACTCTTCCAGGACCCTGCGCAGCCGGTGCCGCCGCCCGATCTCCGTATGCGCGTCGAGGAACTCCGCGATTTGCGTGAGCACCTCGAATTCCTCGGCGACTTGCCTCGCCACCTCGGGGCGCTGCACCTTCACCACCACCGGAGTGCCGTCGCGCAATGTCGCCGCGTGCACCTGGCCGAGCGACGCCGCTGCGAGCGGCTGCGGGTCGAACGTGCCGAATGCTTTCGACAGGCGCACGCCAAGCTCCGCCTCGACGATCACGCTGACTTCCTCGAAGGAAAATGGCTTGACGTCATCCTGCAGCCGCGCCAGCGATTTGGTGTACGCGGGCGGCAGGAGGTCGGGGCGGCTGGACAGCACCTGTCCGAGCTTCACGTATGCGGGCCCCATCGCCTCCAGGTCGTTGGCGAGCTGCTCCGCCGACGACGTCTCATCGTTCTGCGCCGGCGAGCCGTGGTATTTCCAGGCCAGGCCGGCAATCTTCTTCCAGCGCTGGAGCCGCTCGATCTTCGGAGTGGATGTGGGGTTGGGCTGCATGCGTCCCCTGAGTTTCGCCAAGCCTGCCGCGCTCGCGCATAGTCGCGCGGCGCATTGTGGTGTCGGAATGTCGACGTCGGACGCGGACTACGCGCCGGTAAGGCCGGTGCGCGTCAGCAGCAGCACCTGGTCGACCCCGGCGTTCGTCTCCAGCCACACGCACTCCAGCTTCGGGAATGCGCGCTCGAAGTTCTCCCGCTCGTTGCCGATCTCCAGGACGAGCACGCCGATGTCGCTCATCTTTGCGGGCGCATCGGCCAGGAGCTTGCGAACGAAGTCCATCCCGTCGTCGCCGCCGGCGAGCGCCAGTTGCGGCTCGGCACGGTATTCATCGGGCAGCCGCTCCATGCTTCGCGTATTCACATAGGGGGGGTTGCACACGACCAAGTCATACGGACCTTCGAGCTGCGCGAGTCCATCCGACTCGATCAGGCGAATCCGGTGGGCGAGTGCATGCTTGTCGACGTTGATGCGCGCGACTTCGAGTGCTGCGGGCGAGATGTCCGCGGCATCGACTTGCACGTCGGGGTACGCCATGGCTGCGAGCACGGCGAGGCTGCCGTTGCCGGTGCACAGGTCGAGCACACGCCGGGTCGCGTCCGAAAGCCACGGGTCGATCGTGCCTTCGGCGAGCAGCTCCGCGATGAAGCTGCGCGGCACGATCGAGCGCTCGTCGACGTAGAACGGCACGCCTTGCAGCCACGCCTCGCGCGTGAGGTACGCCGCGGGCTTGCGCGACTGGATGCGTTCGGTGATGAGCTCGTCCACCGTGTCGCGCTGTTGCGGCGCCACAGCCATTTCCGCAACCGAATCGAGATCGTCCAGCGGCAAGCCGAGCTGCCACATCACGAGCCACGCGGCTTCGTCGAAGGCGTTCGTCGTGCCGTGGCCGAACGCCACGCCCGCACCCGCGAGCCGTGCCGCGCTCGCTTCGACCAGGTCGATCAGCTTCATGTCAGCCTGTCGAGGTTTTCGATCGTGCGGCGGTAGATGTTCTTCAGCGGCTCGATGTCGGCCACGCACACGTGCTCGTCGATCTTGTGGATGCTGGCGTTGACCGGGCCGAACTCGATCACCTGCGCGCAGATGCGCGAGATGAAGCGGCCGTCGCTGGTGCCGCCCGTTGTCGACAGCTGGGTTTCCAAGCCGGCCTCGCCGCGGATCGCTTGCTGGACCGCGTCGACGAGTTCGGCCGGTTTCGTCAGGAAGGGCAGGCCGCCGACGACCCACGCGATTTCATAGTCGAGCCCGTGATTGCGCAGCACGTCTGCGACGCGCTTCTGCAATCCCTCGGGCGTCGATTCCGTCGAGTAGCGGAAGTTGAAGTCGATCACCACATTGCCCGGGATCACATTGGTCGCGCCGGTGCCGCCATGGATGTTGCTCGCCTGGAAGCTGGTGGGCGGGAAGAACTCATTGCCGCGATCCCATTCGATCGACGCCAGTTCCGCGAGCGCGGGCATGGCCATGTGGATCGGGTTCTTCGCCAGCTGCGGATACGCGATGTGGCCTTGCACGCCCTTGACCGTGAGCTTGGCCGACAGCGAGCCGCGCCGGCCGTTCTTGATCATGTCGCCGAGACGCTCGACCGAAGTGGGCTCGCCGACGATGCAATAGTCAAGGCGCTCGCCGCGCTCCTTCAGCTGGTTGCACACGACGACAGTCCCGTCGACGCTCGGCCCTTCCTCGTCGCTGGTGACCAGCAGCGCGATCGACAATTCCGGCTCGGGATGCGCCGCGAGAAACTCCTCGACCGCAACGACGAACGCGGCAAGCGACGTCTTCATGTCAGCGGCGCCCCGGCCGAAAAGCAATCCGTCGCGATGCATGGGCGTGAACGGGTCGGTGGTCCACTGCCCGAGCGGCCCTGTAGGCACGACGTCCGTGTGGCCCGCGAACACCAGCGTACGCGCGGATTTGCCCGCGCGTTTCGCCCACAGGTTGGTCACCCGGAAATTGTCCGGGCCGCTGGTGATGGTTTCGCAGCCGAAGCCCAGCGGCTTCAGGCGATCCGCAATGATGCGCTGGCAGCCGTCATCGTCCGGCGTGACGGACCGCCGCGAGATGAGTTGTTCGGTGAGGTGCAGCGCACGGGACACTTCAATGTTTCACGTCCAGCGTGATCTCGGTGAAGGACGGTTCGTCCTGCAGGTCTTCTTCCGACGCGCCTTCTTCGGGGCGCTCGGCGTCCTTGCCGGCAAAGTCGTTCTGCAGGCGCCATTGCAGGTTGGTCGGCGAATCGGCGTACGCGATGCCTTCCTTCTTGTCGACGACGCCGTCGATGATCAGCTTGGCAATCGCGGCTTCGAAGGTTTGCGAGCCTTCCGCCATCGACTTTTCCATCGCTTCCTTCACGCCGGAGAAGTCGCCCTTTTCGATCAGCTCGGAAACGAGCTTCGAGTTGAGCATGATCTCCACCGCCGGTGCGCGGCCACCGTGGATCGTGCGAAGCAGCCGCTGCGACACGACGGCCTTCAATGCCGCGGCGAGGTCGCCGAGCATCGTCGGCCGCACTTCGACAGGGTAGAACGACAGGATGCGGTTCAGCGCCTGGTAGCTGTTGTTCGCGTGCATGGTGGCCAGGCACAGGTGGCCCGACTGCGCATACGCAATCGCCGCGGACATCGTCTCGCGGTCGCGAATTTCGCCGACGAGGATCACGTCCGGCGCCTGGCGCAGCGCGTTCTTCAAGGCGGTCGCCATCGATACCGTGTCGGTGCCGACCTCGCGCTGGTTCACCACCGACTTCTTGTTCTTGAACAGGAACTCGACCGGGTCTTCGATCGTGAGGATGTGGCCGGACATGTTCTCGTTCCGGTAATCCATCATCGACGCGAGCGTGGTGCTCTTGCCGGCGCCGGTGGAACCCACCATCAGCAGCAAGCCGCGCTTTTCCTGGATCAGCTCGCCGAGGATCATCGGCACGGCGAGGCTTTCCAGCGCCGGGATCTCGGTGGTGATGTAGCGGATCACCGCGGCGTACGTGCCGCGCTGGCGCATTGCGGAAAAACGGAAATTCCCCACGCCTTCGATCGCATGGGCCATGTTCAGTTCGCCGGTTTCCTCGAGTTCCTTGATGCGCTTTTCCGGAAGCACTTCGCTCAGGAGCGCCTTGGGCGCATCGGGCGGCAGCAGCTGGTTGTTGATCGGCACGCACTGGCCATTGATCTTGATCAGCGCAGGCGAATGCGCGGACAAATAGACGTCCGACGCCTTCTTTTCCCCCATCAGCCGGAGGATCTTCTCCATCGTGCCGCTCATGCTGCCCTCCAATACACCAGGTCTTCAGTCGCGTAGCAGGTCGTTCAGGCTGGTCTTGGCGCGCGTTTGCGCATCGACCCGCTTGACGATCACCGCACAGTACAGGCTGTACTTGCCGTCGTCACTCGGCAGGTTCCCCGAAACTACCACCGAACCCGCCGGAACGCGGCCATAAGTCACGGTGCCTGTTGCGCGATCGTAAATCTTCGTGCTCTGGCCGATGTACACGCCCATCGAGATCACGGAATTCTCCTCGACGACGACGCCCTCGACCACCTCGGAGCGGGCGCCGATGAAGCAGTTGTCCTCGATGATCGTCGGGCTGGCCTGTACCGGCTCCAGCACGCCGCCGATGCCGACGCCGCCCGACAGGTGCACGCCCTTGCCGATCTGCGCGCAGGAGCCCACGGTGGCCCACGTGTCGACCATCGTGCCCTCGTCGACATAGGCGCCGATGTTGACGTACGAGGGCATCAGGATGGCGCCCTTGGCGATGTAACTGCCGCGCCGGGCCACCGCCGGTGGCACCACGCGCACGCCTGTGGCCGCAAGCTGCTCCGGGGAAAGGTGCGAGAACTTGGTGGGCACCTTGTCGTAGAAAGCGAGATCGCCCGAGTGGATCACCTCGTTGTCGCGCAGGCGGAACGACAGCAACACCGCCTTCTTGATCCACTGGTGCACCGTCCATTTGCCGACGCTCTCCCGCGTGGCCACGCGCAGGCGGCCCTTGTTCAACTCCGAGATCACGTGCTCGACGGCTTCGGTGACTTCCCTGGGCGCCGAAGCGGCCGAGAGCTGCGTGCGGTTTTCCCACGCGGTGTCGATGAGGGTCTGGAGCTGCTGGGTCATTTCCTGGATTTGCGGGTGAATTCGGCGATGCGTTGCGCGGCTTCCATGCACTCGGCCGTGTCGGCGACGAGGGCCATGCGGACGCGGCCGGCGCCGGGGTTCGCGCCGCCCGTTTCGCGGGCAATGTAGCTGCCCGGCAGGACCGTCACATTGTATTGGGCATACAGCTCGCGGGCGAAATCGGTGTCGCTTCCGGGGACACCGGCCCACAGGTAGAAGCCGGCGTCCGGCAACTTGACGTCGAGCACTTCCGCGAGCACCGGCGTGACCTGCGCGAACTTCGAGCGATAAAGCTGGCGGTTCTCGGCCACGTGTTTCTCGTCTTCCCACGCTGCGATGCTTGCGCGCTGGATCACCGGGCTCATCGCGCTGCCGTGATAAGTGCGATAGAGCAGGAATTTCCTGACCAGCGCGGAGTCGCCGAACGCAAACCCGCTGCGCATGCCGGGGACGTTGCTGCGCTTGGAAAGGCTGGTGAACGACACGAGGCGGCGGAAGTCGCTGCGGCCGAGCTTGTTGGCGGCTTGCAGGCCCCCGAGCGGCGGTTCGTCGCCGAAGTAGATCTCGCTGTAACACTCGTCCGATGCGATCACGAAGCCGTACCTGTCCGACAGCTCGAACAGCTTCTTCCACTCGGACAGCGGCATCACCGCGCCCGTGGGGTTACCGGGTGAGCACACGTAGAGCAATTGTGTGCGCACCCAGATCTCGGCCGGCACCGCATCCCAATCGACGGCGTAGTTGCGCGCCGGGTCGCACGGCGCGTAGTAGGGCTGCGCGCCGCCCAGCAGGGCCGCGCCCTCGTAGATTTGATAGAACGGGTTCGCGAACACCACCACCGGTTTCGAACTCGCGTCGAGCACCGTCTGCGCGAACGCGAACAACGCCTCGCGCGAGCCGTTCACCGGCAGCAACTGCGTATTGGCGTCGACGACGATCCCATAGCGCGTCATCAGCCAGCGGCGGAAGGCGTCGCGCAGGTGCGGCTCGCCGGCGGTAAGGGGGTAGGTCGCGAGGCCGTCCAGTGCGGACGTCAGGGCGTCCTTGATCAATTGCGGCGTCGCGTGCTTGGGCTCGCCAATGCCGAGCGAAATGGGGCGGTACTGCGCGTTGGGCGTGATGCCCGAGAAAAGCTGCCGCAGCCGCTCGAAAGGGTAGGGCTGCAGCTTGTCCAGCAGGGGATTCATGGCGTGATTATCGGGGCGGTTCATTTGGTCACCATTGAGTTCGCACGCACTGCGAAATCGGCGCACCATCGAAGGCCCACGCACCCGCATGAAAATAAACCTCGCCAACAAAGCCAGCGCAAAGATCCTCAATCGCGCACTGAAGAAGACCGAGCAGGTCCAGCAGGACCTCGGCGTCGCTGCCACCGAGCTGGGCGAAACGAATGACGCGCTCTCGGGTGCGATGTCGCGCGCACAGGCGATCGCCGCGATTGCCGGCGCGGTCGAACAGAACAGGACCGTGGAAACGAAGGTCCAGGACGCGGCCGATGACCTCGACGCGGTGAAGGACTTGCTCAAGGATGCGGGGCTGGCACAAGCCCAGAACCGCCAAGGCCTCACGGGCGAGGGATCGGCGAGCCTGGTGCCCCACCTGAACCACTCGAAGGCCTGAATCCCGGACTGGCGCCCGTGCGCCCAGCGCAGTAGCATGGCCCTCCCCACACGAGGAGACGCCATGAAGCTCTATTACCACCCCGCGTCCACGAGCTGCCGCCCGATCATGCTGTTTGCGGAAGAGGCGAAGATCCCGCTCGATTTCGAGCTCGTCGACATCTTCACGGGCCAAAATTACAAGCAGCCCTTCGAGCAGATCAATCCCAATCACCTCGTGCCGGTCCTGGACGACGGCGGATTCAGGCTGACCGAAAGCGCCGCCATCCTGAAGTACATGGCCGACAAGAGCGGTTCCGGCCAATACCCGAAGGACCTGCGGCAGCGCGCGCGTGTGAACGAGCGGATGGACTGGTTCAACACCCAGCTCAATCGCGAGTTCAACTACGGCTTCGTCTATCCGCAGATCTTCGGGTTCATGAAGCGGCCCACGGATGAATCGCAGAAGGTGCAGGTGCAGTGGGGCAAGGAGCGCGCCTCGGGGTGGCTGAAGGTGCTCAACGACAACATCCTCTCCCCGGGCAACAACTACGTGTGCGGTGACCAGCTGACGATCGCCGACTACCAGGGCGCCGTGATGGTCGCCGTGGGCGAGGTCGCCGGCTGCCGCTTCGCGCAGTACCCGAACGTGTGTGCCTGGCTCGCGCGCATGAAGGCGCTGCCCAGCTGGAACAAGGCGCATGAAGCGATCAACGGCTACGCGTCCAGCCTGAAGGACGCGCAATTCGTCACCCTGTAACGCGATGGCGATTCGCAAACTGCACCACGCGGCGTATCGTTGCCGCGATACCGAGCAGACCCGCCGCTTCTACGAGGACTTCCTCGGCCTGCCGCTGTCGGGCGTGCTCGAGATCAAGGAGACGAAAAGCGGCCGCGCGACCGAGACGCTGCATTCGTTCTTCCGCCTCGACGACGGCTCGCACCTGGCTTTCTTCGAGGCGAACGACATGCCGTTCGAGTTCAAGAAGCAGCACGACTTCGACCTGCACATCGCCTTCGAAGTCGAGCGCGGCACGCTGGAGAAGATGCTCGCCAAGGGCAAGGCGGAAGGTATCGAGACCCGAGGCGTGTCGAACCACGGCTTCATCGACTCGATCTACTTTCGCGACCCGAACGGGTACGTGATTGAGCTTTGCACCAAGCGCGAAACCCACGACGCGATGATGGACCCTGCAAAGAACGAGGCGCGGGAAAAACTCGATCGCTGGACGGCGTCGAAAGCGGCTCGCTGAGTGATGCAGGGATTGCGCGCATCCGACCTTCGATTTCTCGCCGGCCTCGCGTTGCCGCTCGGGTTGCTTTCCAACATGCTCGTCCACCCCGGACAGGCAGGGTGGGGCGCGCTTGCGGTCTGGGTGACGGTCGCGCTCGCCGACCTCATTTGGCCGCGTTCGCCCGGCCCCGGTGGGCCGCAAGAATCGCTGCTGTGGATCCTGCGCCTGTATGTGCCGGTGCAGGTCGCGCTGCTTGCAGTGGGGCTCGTCGTCACCGCGAATGCGGATTGGCCTGTCGTGCTCGGCGTGGCGTATGGCGCGGGCTTCCTCACCGGCGCGCAGGGCATCACGTTCGCCCATGAACTCGGCCACAGCAAGCGCAAGTCCGACCGGGCTCTCGGATGGATCCTGATGACGAGCGTGAACTACCCGCAGTTCATGGTCGAACACTATCGCGGCCATCACGTGAGGGTCGCCACGAAGGACGACCCGGCGAGTGCGAGGCTGGGCGAAGGGTTGTGGCGATTCCTGCCGCGCACGGTCATCGGCAGCACGGTTCACGCGTGGCAACTGCATCGCGAGAGGCCCAGCGCGTTGCCCTGGGCGTGGGCGTTCAACGTCGCGGTCATCGCTGTCCTGGTGCTGTTGGGGCAATGGAAGGCGCTCGTGTTCTGGATCGGCCAGTCGGCGTTCGCGGTGTGGCTGCTCGAGACGGTGAACTACATCGAGCACTACGGCCTGTCGCGCAGCAAGCTGGCGAATGGCCAGCGCGAACCCTTTGGCGTGTCGCACGCGTGGAACGCGGACCACATCTTTTCCAACTCGCTTCTCGCGAACCTGCAGCGGCATTCGGACCACCACATGCACGCATGGAAGCCGTATGCGCAGCTCGAAGCGCTGCCGGGGCCGCAACTGCCTACGGGGTATGCAGGATGCCTGCTGCTTGCGGCGATTCCGCCGCTTTGGTTCCGGGTGATGCACGCTCGTCTCGATAGAACGGCACGGGCAATCCCAGCATCTCCATGAGCTCCTGCGCGTTGTCGGGCGCATGCAGCTTGTCGGTGTTGTCGAAGTAGCAATACACGTCGCGGCCTTCGGCCACCCAACCCCGGATGAGCGAAGCCCAGCGGGTGAGCTCTTCCGTCGTGTAGCGGCTGTGATAGAGCTCGGTTGCACCGTGCAGGCGCATGTAGACGAAATCGGCGGTCGCTCCCTCGAAGCGCGGCCATGGGTTCGGCGTGTCCGCCACGACGAACGAAAACCCATGCCGCTCCATCATCTCGATGAACTGCGGCGTCTCGAAACTGGAGTGCCGCACTTCGATGCAGTGACGCAATGGAAAATCGTCGAGGGGCTCGAGGCACACGCGGCCCTTGGGCCTTTCGTCATGCGCGCAGGCGATCCACATTGCTTCGGCGGTGCTGCGCGGCAAGAGCGAGAAGAACTCCTCGAACACCCCGGGGTGAAAGCGCATCGCCGCGGGGAACTGCCACAGGATCGGCCCGAGCTTGTCGCCCAGCTCGAACAGGCCCGAGGCGAAGAAGTTCGCCAGCGCCATTTCGATCTTGCGCAGCTTGAGCATGTGCGTCATGTAGCGGCTGCCCTTGATCGCAAAGACGAAGCCCTCGGGCGTCTGCTCCGCCCACTGCGCGTAGCTGGTGGGCCATTGCAGGGAATAAAACGAGCCATTGAGCTCGATCGAATTGAACACGCGCGACGCGTAATGCAACTCGCGGCTTTGCGCAAGCCCTTTCGGGTAGAAATTGCCGCGCCAAGGCGTGTAGCGCCATCCGGAAACGCCAATCCGTATTTGCCCGGGCATCTGCGCAGTTTCGCTGCGGAAATCGAGCGGCCACGGGGACATTTTTGAACGTTTCTGTAGGCGGGGGGCCTGCTTCCGGGCGGTATCATCACCCGCGACCGGGCCGAGGGGGCCCGTTTGCATTCCAAGAAGCGGGGCCCGTGCGTCTAACCTCCATCAAACTTTCCGGATTCAAGTCCTTCGCCGAACCCACCAACTTCCTGTTGCCCGGCCAGCTCGTCGGCGTGGTGGGGCCCAACGGTTGCGGCAAGTCGAACATCATGGACGCGGTGCGCTGGGTGCTCGGCGAATCGCGCGCGTCCGAGTTGCGCGGCGAATCGATGCAGGACGTGATCTTCAACGGCACGACGACGCGCAAGCCGGCGTCGCGCTCGTCGGTGGAACTCGTCTTTGACAATGCGGACCATCGTGCGGGGGGCCAGTGGGCGACGTTCACCGAGATCGCCGTCAAGCGCGTGCTGACGCGTGACGGCACGTCCAGCTACTACATCAACAACCAGCCGGTTCGCCGCCGCGACGTGCAGGACGTGTTCCTGGGCACCGGCCTCGGCCCGCGCGCGTACGCCATCATCGGCCAGGGCACGATCAGCCGGATCATCGAATCGAAGCCGGAGGAGCTACGCCTGTTCCTCGAGGAAGCTGCCGGCGTCTCGAAATACAAGGAGCGCCGCCGCGAGACGGAAAACCGCCTCCAGGACACGCGCGAGAACCTCACGCGCGTCGAGGACATCCTGCGCGAACTCAATACCAATCTCGACAAGCTCGAATCGCAAGCGCAGGTTGCGCAGCAGTATCACGCGCTCAATGCGGATGCCACGCTGAAGCAGCAGCAGCTGTGGTTCCTCAAGCGCGCTGAAAGCGAGGCCGACCAGTCGAAGATCAAGGCCGACGCCGAAAAGGCGGTGACGGAGCTCGATTCGCGTGTGGCGGACCTGCGCCGGGTGGAAAGCGATCTTGAAACGATCCGCCAGGCGCACTACGCCGCGGGCGATGAGGTCAACAAATCGCAGGGGGCGTTGTACGAAGCCAGTGCCGAAGTCGGCCGGCTCGAAGCCGAGATCCGTTTCGTCGTTGAAGGCCGCCAGCGTGTCGAACAACGCCTTGTGCAGCTGAAGGAACAGACGGCGCAGTGGCACGCGCGCAAGGACGAAGCCCTGGGCGAGATCGAAACGCTCGCCGCGCAGCAAATCGAGGCGGAGGAGAAGGCCACATTGCTCGCCGCGCAACTCGAAGAGCACGACACGCACCTGCCCGAGCTCGAAGACCAGCTGCGCCAGGCGCAGGCCAAGTCGATGGAGCAGCGGGGCAACGTCGCGCAGGTGCAGCAGCAGATACAGGTGCTGGCCGCGGACCAGCGCAACATCGAGGAGCAGACGCGGCAGCTGACGATGCGCCGCGAACGGCTCGTTGCCGACAAGAACGCGCTGGATGCACCGGATGAGACCCGGCTGGCGAATCTCCAGCAGCAGCACGCGACGGCGCAAGAGTCCGCCGAGGCTGCCGATGCGCGGCTCCATGAACTGCAGGAGCAGGTGCCGCAGCT
>DATLBJ010000020.1:0-51783 GCA_035526975.1 Ramlibacter sp. | reverse complement strand
CCCCAGATCTTCTTGACCCCCGGCTCCGGCTTGCTCTGGTAGGCGATGCCGCCGAACTCCGTGAGCATGATCGGCTGGCCGCGGTGCGGGAATCCGTCGAGCGTGAGGATGCGCCCGCCCGGGCGCCGCCGGTCGAACAGCTGTTCCGGTGCGATCTCCTCGCCGTAGCGCTGGCGGATGTGTTCCGTGTTGGCGTCGTAGTCGTGGATGCCGATGATGTCGGTCGCGCTCGATTCCCACCCGTCGTTGCCGATCACCGGCCGCGTCGGGTCGAGCGTCTTCGTCAGGTGATAGAGCGCTTCGACGGCGTGGCGCTGCTCGCGCACCGCGGTGAGTTCGGGCACGCCCCAGGACTCGTTGAACGGCACCCACACGATCACGCACGGATGGCTGTAGTCGCGGTCGAGCGCCTCGGTCCATTCCTTCACGATGCGCTTGATCGATGTGCGCGTGAAGCGATAGGCCGAAGGCATCTCTTCCCACACCAGCAACCCGAGCTTGTCGGCCCAATACAAATAGCGCGGGTCCTCGATTTTCTGGTGCTTGCGCACGCCGTTGAAACCCATGGCCTTCGCCAGTTCGACATCGCGGCGCAACGCGTCGTCACCGGGCGCGGCCAACAGCGTATCGGGCCAGTAGCCCTGGTCGAGCACGAGCCGCAGCAGGTAAGGCCGGCCATTGAGCATGAAGCGGTCGCGCAGGATGTGCACCGACCGCAGCGCGGTGTACGAGGTGATTTCATCGATGACCTCCTCCCCGCGCAGCAGGCGCACCTTTGCATCCAGCAGCGTCGGCCGCTCGGGGCTCCACAGCAGCTCGTTGCGGAAGTCGTCGATGCCCGGATCGGACAGCACGATGAACCGGTCGACTTCGCCGTCGACGACCTGGTAGCGATCGCGCGCGAGCAGCCGTTCGCCGTGGCGCAACGTGATTTCCATCGCGAGGTCGTCGCGCGGCTCGCCGGCAACGCGCGCCTCGATCCCGATCGCATACCCTTCGACCTGCGGCGTCCAGCGCAGCTTGTCGACATATGTGGTCGGCACGCGTTCGATCCACACCGTCTGCCAGATGCCCGTGGTGCGCGGATACCAGATCGAATGCGGCTCGAGCTGCCAGTCCTGCTTGCCACGCGGCTTTTCCAGGTCGGACGGATCGTCCTCGACGTGCACGGCGACCGTCTGCTTGCCCGAGGGATCGAGCATGCGCGTGATGTCGGCGGAAAACGGCGTATGGCCGCCTTCATGCGAAATGGCGAGCTGTCCGTTGACCCACACGCGCGCCGAATAGTCGGCTGCGCCGAAACGCAGGATCACGCGATCGCTGCCCGGCCGCAGCTCGAAATCGCGTTCGTACCAGCATGCGGGATGAAAGCCGCGGTCATTGACGCCGCTGGCCTTCGACTCGGGCGGATACGGCACGGTGATCGTGAGCGGCCAGCCGTCCACGTCGGCCGGCCCCGAGAAACGTTTCTCATCGTCGAAACAGAACCGCCACGGACCGTTGAGCGAAGTCCAGTTCGACCGCTGCAATTGCGGCCGGGGATAACCAAAATCCAAAGGGAGCACTCCTTCTTGTTCTCAGGCAACAGCCTGCCTTGGGGGCGCACCCCGCCCGTGTAGGACAGTGCCGTGGATCAGGGACGCGAAGGGACGAGCCAGGCAAACAGGCCGGTGATGGCCTTGCCTTGATCGTGACGGATCGTGTGCCGCGCTGTGTGCATGACTTCGAAACCGTGTTCGGCCGCCAGCGAGAGGATGTAACGCCGCGAATGCGCAAAGCGCAAGCTCGGCCGCAACACGACGCGATCGCTTTCCTCGGCAAGCTCGACGGTGAATGCGAACACGCCGTCCGGCCCGAGCACGTTCCTTACTGCCGCGAACGTCGCATCGAGTTCACCGACATAGATGAAAACGTCGGCAGCCACGACAAGGTCGAAGCGTTCCGTAGTTGAGGTGAGGTAGTCAAGCCCATCGGCTTGCACCACTTCCGCGTACGCGCTTCGACGGCGTGCCTGTTCGACCATGTTGTGCGAGAGGTCGACGCCGACGATTCGCGTGGCTCGGCCTTTGAGCTGCTCCGCCATCAGACCCGTGCCGCACCCGAGATCGAGCACGGCGTCGAACCGGCGCGCGGCCAGTCCTTGCGCCAGGATTTCGGGGGCGCGGTACTGGAGCACCTGCACGGCGTGCTGGTCGAAGCCCGGCGCATAGCCATCGAACAAGGCCTGCACATAAGGCCGCGGTGCCGAGCGGGGCGCCTCGCCTCCGCCCACCCCCGCCAGCAGGAAGCCGTTGAGTTGCGGATCGCCGCCCAGGTCGATTGCCTTGCGAAAGCACGGCACCGCTTCCGCGTCGCGCTGGAGGTCCCGCAACAACGTGCCCTTGAGCGTCCACGCCGGCGCGAGCTTGTCGTTGCGGTGCAGTGCTTCGTCGCAGCAGGCGAGCGCGCGTGCGTGTTGGCCGAGTTCCGCCAGCGCAGTGCCGAGGTGTCCCCACGCCTGCGCGTCTCCAGCATCGATGCGCACGGCTTCGTCCAGCACGGCCGCTGCGTCGGCGAATTTGCCCAGCTTGATTTGCGTCGCGCCCAGGTTGGTCAGCGTCGATGCCCGTTGCGGGACCAGCGCGAGCGACGCTTCGAACTGCGCCTGCGCTTGCGCGAAGCGGCCGGCTTCGTAATGTCGCAGGCCCTGCAGGAAGAACTGCTTCGCCTGTTCGAAGGTCGTGTCCATCGCGCCGCATGATAGGCGGCGCGGCGCCTGCGACAATGCGCGGATGAGTTTTGCGCCGCTCGAGAACGACACTTTCCTGCGAGCCTGCCGCCGCCTGGCAACGCCCTACACGCCCGTCTGGCTGATGCGACAGGCCGGCCGCTACCTCGAAGAGTATCGCGAGACACGCGCGCGTGCCGGCAGCTTCATGGGGCTGGCCACCAATGTGGACTTCGCCACCGAAGTGACCTTGCAGCCGCTGGAGCGCTATGAGCTCGATGCCGCGATCCTGTTTTCGGACATCCTGACCGTTCCCGACGCGATGGGCCTGGGCCTGACCTTCGAAGCGGGCGAAGGTCCGCGGTTTGCGCAGCGGGTGCGCGACGAAGCGTCGGTCGCGCGCCTGCAGGTGCCCGATCTCGACAAGTTGCGCTACGTGTTCGATGCGGTCACGTCGATCCGGCATGCGCTGAACGGGCGGGTCCCGCTGATCGGTTTCTCGGGGAGTCCTTGGACTCTTGCCTGCTACATGGTCGAAGGTTCGGGCTCGGACGACTACCGGCTCGTCAAGTCGATGCTGTACAGCCGCCCGGACCTGATGCACCGCATCCTCGATGTGAACGCCGAGGCCGTGGCCGCCTACCTCAACGCGCAGATCCGGGCCGGCGCGCAGGCCGTGATGATCTTCGACAGCTGGGGCGGCGTGCTTGCCGACGGCGCGTTCCAGCAATTCAGCCTGGCGTACACCGCGCGCGTGCTGTCCCGGCTGGCCCGCGATCATGAAGGCGAGTCGATCCCGCGCATCGTATTCACGAAAGGCGGCGGTGCGTGGCTGGCGGAAATGAAATCGCTCGACTGCGACGTGCTCGGTGTCGACTGGACGGTGAACCTGCGCCGGGCGCGCGAAGTGCTCGGCGCAGCAAAAGCCCTGCAGGGCAACCTGGACCCGGCGGTGCTGTTCGCAGCGCCGGATGTCGTCGAGCGCGAAGCGCGGCGCGTGCTCGATGACTTCGGTCCCCCGCACACCGGCAGCGGCGAGGGGCCCTCGCACATCTTCAACCTCGGTCACGGCATCAGCCAGTTCACACCGGCTGAGCATGTGAAGACACTGGTCGATGCGGTTCATTCACATTCGAAGCGCATGCGACCGACGGCAAGCGCTTGAGCCGGTCGCAGTCATCAGGGTGTTCCCTAGGAGACAACCCGCCAAATCGGTCCGCGGGACTTGACTTATGCACAAAAACGCGTCGACGGCACGCCGCCGCGAGTGTCCGCTGCTACAAAACCGCTAGCGCCCGTAAGTGGTTGATTCGCAAAGATTTCTCTTCCTGCGGTTTTTGGGCTGGCGACGCCCAAGCCCTTGATTTTTCAGGCCGGATGGGCTTGCGGGGGATGGATTTCAACAAAGTTATCCACACTCTTTGGGGCTGTACCGCAAACAAGTTCCAAATCAAGTACTTAGCCGCCTTTCCTGAAGGACGGCTGCAACTTCGACCCGTTTGAGGCCCCGAAAATGCCGCACCGCGTCGACGTCATCGTCCCCACGCCCGCCCACAGCACGATCGCCGGGCCGCTCACTTACACGAGTGAGCAGGCACTTGTGCCGGGCGCATTGGTACGCGTGCCCTTGGGCAGGCGCGAAGTGCTCGGCATCGTCTGGGACACCGAGCCCGAAGACCGCGCCGACGTCGAGGCGAAGCCGGTCGCGTCCGCGCTCGGCGGAATTGCGCCCTTGTCGCCGGATTGGCGCCAACTCGTGAATGTCGCAGCGTCGTACTACCAACGCAGCATCGGCGAGATCGCCCTGGCCGCGCTGCCGCCCCAGCTTCGTGACCTCGACGCAACACAGTGGGCGCGGCGCAGGAAGCGCGCCGCGCCCGGGGACGCACCCTCTGCGGCCACCGGCGCATCGCTCGAATTGACGCAAGAACAGCGCGAAGTGCTCGACAAGCTCGCCGAAAACGAGCAGTCCTTCCTGCTTTTCGGCGTCACGGGCAGCGGCAAGACCGAGGTCTACCTGCAGGCGGTGCAGCGCCTGCTCGAACGCGAGCCCGGTGCACAGGCGCTCGTGCTCGTGCCCGAGATCAACCTCACGCCGCAATTGCAGGCGCGCTTCGTCGAGCGCTTCGGCGAAAGCGCGATCGTCGTCATGAACAGCGCAATGACGCCGCCGCAGCGCCTTCGCAGCTGGCTCGCGGCGCACACCGGCAGCGCGCGCATCGTTCTGGGCACGCGCATGGCCGTGTTCGCATCGATCCCGCGGCTGCGCATCGTGATCGTCGACGAGGAACACGACCCCAGCTACAAGCAGCAGGAAGGCGCGCGGTATTCGGCGCGCGACCTCGCGGTGTACCGCGGCCATCTGGAAAAGGCGCCGGTGATCCTCGGTTCGGCCACGCCGTCGTTCGAGAGCTGGCACGCCGCGAACAAGGGGCGCTACGAGCGCCTCTTCATGGCATCGCGCATCGGCGAAGGACCGCTGCCCGCCGTGCGGCTGGTCGACATGAATTTGCAGCCCAAGAACACGGTGCTGGCCCCGGCGCTGGTCGATGCGATCCAGCAGCGCGTCACGCGCGGCGAACAAAGCCTGGTCTTCCTCAATCGCCGTGGCTACGCCCCGGTGCTGTCGTGCGGAGCCTGCGACTGGAAGAGCGAATGCCCGAACTGCAGCGCCTTCCGCGTCTTCCACAAGATCGACCGCACGCTGCGCTGCCACCACTGCGGCTTTGCCGAGCGCGTGCCGCGCGCCTGCCCCGTATGCGGCAACGTCGACATCGCACCGCTGGGGCGCGGCACCGAGCGGCTCGAAGAACACCTGGGCGAACTTCTCGCCGGCGTGAAGCAAGCCAATGGTGACGCCGTGCGCATCGCCCGCATGGACGCGGACAGCACCCGGGGCAAGGGACAGCTCGAAGCGCAGCTTGCACGCATGCACGCGGGCGACGTCGATGTGCTGGTGGGAACGCAGATGGTCACCAAGGGCCATGACTTTCGCCGCATCACCTTGGTGGCCGCGCTCAATGCGGACTCGGCGCTGTTCTCGAGCGACTTTCGCGCACCGGAGCGGCTGTTCGCGCTGTTGATGCAGGCGGCGGGCCGGGCCGGGCGCGATGCGCAGCACGCGAATGCGAGCGAGATGTGGGTGCAGACGTGGCACCCCAAGCACGCGCTGTTCGCTGCGCTGAAGCGCCACGACTATCCCGCCTTCGCCGGGCAGCAGTTGGCCGAACGTGAACAGGCCGGCATGCCGCCGTTCGGCTTCCAGGCGCTGGTGCGCGCCGAAGCACGCACGCAGGAGGCCGCGCAGGCCTTCCTGCGCAATGCGGCGGTCGCCGCGAGCGAGATGCCGCAATCGCAGCATGTTGCAATCTACTCGCCCGTGCCGATGGGCATCCAGCGCGTCGCGAACGTCGAGCGCGCGCAGATGCTCGTCGAGAGCAGCTCGCGGCCCGCACTGCAAAATTTCCTCGCGCAATGGCGCCCGGCGCTGCACGGCCTGCGCGAAAAAGGACTGATACGCTGGGCGATCGACGTCGACCCGCTCGCGATCTAGCCGCCCGGGGCCTTTTTCATTTTCAGCGCCGCGTCGTACAGCTCGTTGCGCGGCGCGCCGGTGATCTCGGCGGCGAGCTTGACGGCGCTCTTGACGGGCAGTTCGGCCAGCAGGAGGCCGAGCACACGCAGTCCTTCATCGGGCGAACGAACCTCGACCTGGGGATGCAACACCACGACGAATTCGCCGCGCGTGCGTTGTTCGTCGGCGGCCAGCCACGAAGAAAGCGAATCGCAAAGGAGCGTCTCGACCTGCTCGAACTGCTTGGTCAGCTCGCGCGCAATCGTCACCTTCCTGTTGGCAAGCGGCGCCAGCGCGCCGGCAAGCGCCTGGATGCGGTGGGGCGCCTCGAGCAACACCACCGCCCGCGCTTCGCAGGCAATCGACGCGACGAACGCGTCCCGCTCCGCCGCCCTCACCGGCAGGAACCCGGCGAACACGAATGCGCCATGCTCGTCCACCGCACCGGCCACGCTGAGCGCCGCTGTCACGCTGCTCGCACCGGCGACGGGGATGACGCGGCATGCCGCATCCCGCACGGCCGCGACCAAGCGCGCACCCGGGTCGCTCACCGCGGGCGTGCCGGCATCGCTGGCGTACGCCACGCGCTCGCCGGCCTGCAAGCGCGCAATCACCTGCTGCGCCGCCTCGGTCTCGTTGTGCTGGTGCACCGCGATTGCCTTCTTGTCGATGCCGTAGGCGCGCAGCAGCGCCTGCGTGTGCCGCGTGTCCTCGCACGCGACAAGGTCGACGAGCTGCAGCACATGCAAGGCGCGCAAACTGATGTCCGCAAGGTTGCCGATGGGTGTCGCCACGACATAGAGCGCGCCCTGCGGATAATGCTGCGCACCGGCCGCGTCGCGTGCGGCCGCAAGGGCGGAGGCAAAAGAATTGGCCATGGAGCAATCGAGGACTACCAAGCAAGCAGGCGATGCGGCCGAGGATCGCGCACTGGCGCATCTGCTCGGCCGCGGCCTGAAGCTGGTCGCGCGCAATTATCGGACGCCGCACCGGGGCGGTGGAGAAATCGATCTGGTGATGCGCGATGCCGACACGCTGGTGTTCATCGAAGTGCGAAAGCGCGCCAGCCGCAGCTTCGGGGGCGCGGCCGCCAGCGTCATTGGCCCCAAGCAGCGGCGGATCGTCTTTGCCGCCCGCCACTTCCTGATGCGCTACGACGCGCCGCCGCCTTGCCGCTTCGATGTCATCGGCGTCGAGGGCGCGCGCATCGAGTGGCTCAAGGCGGCCTTCGACGCGGGTTAGGTATCATCGAATGCCATGCTCGAAGCGCGCATCCAGCAGCATTTCATCGACAGCGCCGACCTGAAGTACCAGTCGGCCGACGCGCTGTCCAAGCCGATCGTGGCGGCGGTCCAGGCCATGCTGGCGTGCGTGACGAGCGGCGGCAAGGTGCTGGCCTGCGGCAACGGCGGCTCGGCCGCCGACGCGCAGCATTTCTCGGCGGAATTCGTCGGCCGCTTCGAGCGTGAACGGCCGGAGCTTGGCGCCATCGCGCTGACCACGGACACCTCCATCCTCACGGCCATCGCCAACGACTACGACTACAACAGCATCTTTTCCAAGCAGGTGCGCGCCCTCGGCCAGTCGGGCGACGTGCTGCTGGCCCTTTCGACCAGCGGCAATTCGGCGAACGTGATCGCCGCCATCGAAGCCGCGCACGAGCGCGAGATGACCGTGGTGGCGCTCACCGGGCGCGGCGGCGGCAAGATCGGGAACCTCCTGAAGGAAACCGATGTCCATATCTGCGTGCCGCATGAACGCACGGCGCGCATCCAGGAAGTTCACATCCTTGCGATCCACTGCATTTGCGACGGTGTCGACGCGCAACTGCTGGGAGAACAGGACAACCCGACATGATTCGAATGAAACGCCATCCCCTCGCCATCGCCCTGGCTGCCGCATCGCTCGCGGGCGCATTGTCCGCATGCGCGCCCCTGATCATCGGCGGCGCTGCCGTCGGCGCGATGGTCGCGGTGGACCGCCGCAGTTCCGGCGCGCAGATCGAGGACGAGACGATCGAATTGAAGGGCGCCACGCGCCTGCGCGACCTGGGCGACCGTGCCCACGTCAACGTCACCAGCTACAACCGCCAGGTGCTGCTCACGGGCGAAGTGCCGAGCGAGCAGGCCAGGCTGCAGGCCGAGCAGGTCGTCACCCGCATCGACAACGTCAAGGGCACCGTCAATGAGCTGGCGGTGCTGCCGCCGTCGACGCTGGGGCAACGCTCCTCGGACACGCTCATCACCGCGAAGATCAAGGCGTCGTTCATCGACGAGAAGGACCTGTATGTCGGCGCCTTCAAGATCGTCACCGAGCGCGGCGTGGTCTACCTGCAGGGGCGCGTGACGCAGCACGAGGCCGACAAGGCCACCCAGCTCGCGCGCACGGTGAGCGGCGTGCAGCGGGTCGTTCGCATCTTCGAGATCATTTCGAGCGACGAATTGCGCCGCATCTCGACGCTGAACCCCAATCCGGCGCCGGTGACCAACGCCGCACCCGCGGCCACGGCTCCTGCCGCGGCGCCCGCGCCTGCGCCCACGCCTGCGCCTGCGCCGTCCGTGCAGACAGCTCCGGTCGCGCCCGCGCCGGCGCCTTCCGTGACGCCGCTGCCGCCGGCAACGCGCTGATCAGCGCAGGCGCTTGATCAGGCTGGACGTGTCCCAGCGCTTGCCGCCCATCTGCTGCACGTCGGCGTAGAACTGGTCGACCAGCGCCGTCGCGGGCAGGCGGGCGCCGTTGCGCTTGGCCTCCTCGAGCGCGATGCCGAGGTCCTTGCGCATCCAGTCGACCGCGAAACCGAAATCGAACTTGTCCTCGATCATGGTCTTGCCGCGGTTGTCCATCTGCCAGCTTTGCGCGGCGCCTTTTCCGATCACTTCGAGCACCTGCTTCATGTCGAGGCCGGCCTTTTGCCCGAATGCGATCGCTTCCGACAAGCCTTGCACCAACCCGGCGATGGCGATCTGGTTCACCATCTTCGCGAGCTGCCCCGACCCACTCGCGCCCAGCAGCGTGAACGCGCGAGCGAACGCCATCGCTGCCGGCTTTGCCACGTCGAATGCATCCGCATCGCCGCCGCACATCACCGTGAGCAAGCCGTTCTGCGCGCCGGCCTGCCCGCCCGACACGGGGGCATCGACGAACTTGACGCCGCGCTTCTTCGCTTCGGCATGCAGCTCGCGCGCCACGTTGGCCGATGCCGTCGTGTGGTCGACGAGCACGGCACCCGGCTTCATGCCCGCGAGTGCACCGTCGTCACCGAGCACGACCGAACGCAGGTCGTCGTCATTGCCGACGCAGCAGAACACGATGTCGCGTCCCGCCGCGGCTTCGCGCGGTGTCGGCGCCGACGAGCCCTTGAACTCGCCGGTCCACATGCGTGATTTTTCCGCACTGCGGTTGTAGACACGCACATCGTGCCCCGCGAGCGCAAGGTGGCCCGCCATCGGGAATCCCATCACGCCGAGGCCGAGAAAGGCGACCTGGCGGGCAGGCGTGGGTTCGTAAGTCTTCGCGTTCGTCGATGCCATGCAACTTCTCCTAGGAAGGAATCCGAACATTCTAGGGAAGCCCCCTAGGGGGCGCCGTTCCCGCTTGGCGTATGGTCGCTCCAGTTTTGGGGGCTCTCACGAGGAGAACATCAATGAGAAGTACAGCTGCCGGCCTTGCGCTGGCGCTAGCCGTGGGCGCGGCACATGCGGCCACGGTGGTGGTGGGACAAGTCGCGCCGCTGTCGGGGCTGGATGCGAACCAGGGCAAGGCGTACGGCGCGGGCATGCAACTCGCATTCAACGCCGCGAACAAGGGCGGCGGCGTCAGCGGCAACCAGATCACGCTGGTGCGCAAGGACGACGCGGGCAAGCCCGAGAACACGCTCAAGCTCACGCAGGAACTGATCGACCAGGACAAGGCGGTCGTGCTCGGCGGCTACTTCGGCATCGGCAGCATCGAGGCCATTGCGCGCTCCGGTGTCCTCGACAAGAACCGCATCGCGCTGGTCGGCTGGCGCGCCGCCCAGATCCGCCCCGAAACGCAGAACCTGTTCAACGTGCGTGCGAGCCTGCGCGACGAATTCTTCAAGGTCGCGGACCACCTCGGCACGCTGGGCATCAGCAAGCTGGGCATCATGTATGAGCAAGGTCCCGGCGGCGTCGCGCTGATGACGTCGGCGGGCGAAGCGGCGCAAAAGGCCAGGGTGCAGATCGTCGCGATGGCGGGCTACCCCGCCGGCACGGCGAACGTGAAGCAGGCCGTCGAAGCGATGGTCAAGGTGCAGCCGCAGGCCATCATGATGGTGGCTTCGGGCGCTGCGGCCGCGGCCTTCATCGAGCAATACCGCGCGGGCGGGGGCAAGGCGCAACTCATCGCCAACGACGGCGTCGACATGGAGCAACTCGGCTCCAAGCTCAACGACATGCAGATGCAGGGCCTCTCGATCGCACAGGCGGTGCCCAGTCCCTACAAGATGCAAAGCCGCATCTCGAAGGAATTCGCCGATGCGGCCGCGAAAGCCGGCACGCTCGAAGTGCCGGTGAGCTACGCGATGATGGAAGGCTACATCGCGGGCAAGGTGATCGTCGAAGCACTCCGCCGCCAGGGCAAGAGCCCCACGCGCGAAGGCACGATCGAAACGCTCGGCCGCATGGAGTACTACGACCTCGGTGGCTACACCGTGTCGTACCGGCCCGAGATCCGCGCCGGTTCGAAGTTCGTGGAGCTGACGATCCTCGGCGGCAAGGGCAAGGTCCGCCAGTAGGCGGGCGCCCCCGAACGCTCAGACGATCGCGAAGTTCTCCGTCCCGGCGGAGAGGTCCTGCGTCTTCGCGCGCTGCGAGTTCAGCTTGATCTGCAGCCGCAGGTCGTTCACGGAATCCGCGTTGCGCAGCGCATCTTCATAAGAGACGACGTTGTTCTCGTACAGGTCGAACAGCGCCTGGTCGAAGGTCTGCATGCCGAGGTTGCGGCTTTTCTTCATGATCTCCTTGATCTCGGAGACTTCGCCCTTGAAGATCAGGTCGGAGATGAGCGGCGAGTTCAGCATGATCTCCACCGCAGCTTGGCGGCCTTTGCCGTCCTGCTTGGGCACGAGGCGCTGCGAGATGAAGGCCTTCAGGTTCAGCGACAGGTCCATCAGCAGCTGCGCGCGGCGCTCTTCGGGAAAGAAGTTGATCACGCGGTCGAGCGCCTGGTTCGCGCTGTTGGCGTGCAGTGTGGCCATGCAAAGGTGACCGGTCTCGGCGAACGCGATCGAGTGTTCCATGGTCTCGCGGTCGCGCACCTCGCCCATCAGGATCACATCGGGTGCCTGGCGCAGCGTGTTCTTCAGCGCCGATTCCCAGTTGTCGGTGTCGAGGCCCACTTCGCGCTGCGTGACCACGCAATTCTTGTGCGGGTGGACGAATTCCACCGGGTCCTCGATCGTGATGATGTGGCCGTAGCTGTTCTCGTTGCGCCAGTCGATCATCGCGGCGAGCGTGGTCGACTTGCCCGAGCCGGTGGACCCGACGAGGATCACCAGGCCGCGCTTGGACATCACCACGTCCTTGAGCACTTGCGGCACGCCGAGCTTGTCGATCGTCGGCAGGATCTGCGGGATCACGCGCAGCACCATGCCGACCTTGCCCTGCTGCACGAATGCATTGACGCGGAAGCGGCCGACGTTGGGGGGAGAAATGGCGAAGTTGCACTCCTTCGTGCGCTCGAACTCCGCGGCCTGCTTGTCGTTCATGATCGAACGCGCCAGCGCCAGCGTGTGCGCCGAGGTCAGCGGCTGCGGCGACACCTTCGTGACCTTGCCGTCGACCTTGATGGCCGGGGGGAAATCGCCCGTGATGAACAGGTCCGAGCCATTGCGGCTGACCATCAGCTTGAGCAGGTCGTTGATGAATTTCGTTGCCTGGTCGCGTTCCATGACGGTCCTTCTGGAAGAAAAATCAGCCGGGGAAGTTGTCGGGAATCTTCGCCTTGCCGCGGGCTTCCGCGGGGCTGATCACGTTGCGCTTGACGAGGTCGGACAAATTCTGATCCAGCGTCTGCATGCCGAAACTGTTGCCGGTCTGGATGGCCGAATACATCTGCGCCACCTTCGCCTCGCGGATCAGGTTGCGGATGGCCGACGTCGCGATCATGATTTCGTGCGCCGCCGCGCGGCCGTTGCCGTCCTTGGTCTTGCACAGCGTCTGCGAGATCACCGCCTGCAGCGATTCGGACAGCATGGCGCGGATCATTTCCTTTTCGTCGGCCGGGAACACGTCGATGATCCGGTCGATGGTTTTCGCGGCGCTGGACGTGTGCAGCGTGCCGAACACGAGGTGGCCCGTTTCCGCCGCCGACATGGCCAGGCGGATCGTCTCCAGGTCGCGCATTTCGCCCACCAGGATGCAGTCCGGGTCTTCACGCAGAGCGGACTTCAGCGCAGCCTGGAACGACAGCGTCATCGGCCCGACTTCGCGCTGGTTCACCAGGCACTTCTTGGATTCGTGCACGAATTCGATCGGGTCTTCCACCGTGAGGATGTGGCCGTACTCGTTTTCGTTCAGGTAGTTGACCATCGCCGCCAGCGTGGTGGACTTGCCCGAGCCCGTGGGGCCCGTGACCAGCACCATGCCGCGCGGCTTGAGCGCGAGCTCGCCGAAGATCTTCGGCGCGTTGAGCTGCTCGAGCGACAGGATCTTGGAAGGAATCGTCCGGAACACGGCGCCGGCGCCGCGGTTCTGGTTGAAGGCGTTGACGCGGAAGCGCGCGAGGCCGTCGATCTCGAACGAGAAGTCGCACTCGAGGAACTCTTCGTAGTTCTTTCGCTGCGTGTCGTTCATGATGTCGTACACCATCGCGTGCACGGCCTTGTGGTCGAGCGCGTCGACGTTGATGCGCCGCACGTCGCCGTGCACGCGGATCATGGGAGGCAGGCCGGCCGACAGGTGCAGGTCCGATGCCTTGTTCTTGACGCTGAACGCCAACAGCTGGGTAATATCCACGAGTCCCTCTACACGTAATCCACCGGGGCGCGGCCCAACGGGCCGACCCTGGCTGGACCATTATGGCCATGATTGCCGATAACCTCCAGAGTGTTCGCGAGCGGATCGTCCGCGCCTGCCGGGAGGCGCATCGCGGCGTGGAAGAAGTCACGCTGCTGGCTGTCTCCAAGACCTTCGGCCCCGAAGCCGTCCGGCAGGCATTCGATGCCGGCCAGCGAGCGTTCGGGGAGAACTACATCCAGGAAGCGGTGGAGAAGATCGAGTTGTTACGCGAGATTCCCGTCGAGTGGCATTGCATCGGCCCGATCCAGAGCAACAAGACGCGCTGGGTGGCGGCGCACTTCCATTGGGCCCAGTCGGTCGATCGCCTCAAGATTGCGCAGCGGCTGTCGGAGCAGCGCGACGCCTCGCAGCCGCCACTCAATGTGTGCATCCAGGTCAATATCGACGGCGGTCCGACCAAGTCGGGCGTGTTACCGGCCGATGCGCTCGCGCTCGGCCGTGACATCGCGGCTTTGCCGCGCCTCAAACTGCGCGGCCTGATGACGATCCCGGAACCCGTCGGCGACTTCGAATCGCAGAAGGCCGTGCACCAGAAGGCGCGTGCCCTCTATGACGAGTTGCGCGCGAATGGGCTGGAGCTGGACACGCTGTCGATGGGGATGACGGCCGACATCGAAGCGGCGATCGCGGCGGGCAGCACGATGGTGCGCGTCGGCACCGCGATCTTCGGCGGCCGCGCGCGCGCAGGCTAGGTCCAGTTCGCGTCGGGCTGGGGCCGCAGCCGCCGGGCCGCGTCGATCACGTCTTGCAGTTCGACGGGGTCGCTGTACGGATCCTCGTCCACCGTCGTCACGCGATTGAGCTCCTTTTGCCAGCGGCGCAACTCGTCCACATAGGCCTGCGCGGGGACGCGGCGCAAATCGCCGTTGTCTTCGACGAGGTCGCAGATGCCGTTGTGCAGCCATTGGCCGGTGTGCCAGTCGGGCATGTCGACGGCGGGAAAGAGGCAGATGCCATGCAGGTCCATGCCCTGGTTGACCGCGGCCATCGCCTCGTTCATCACGTCGCGCAGCCAGTCGACCCGGCCCTGGTTCATGCCGCTGGTCTCCGCGATGACGATCGGACGCCGATAGCGCTCCCACAAGCGGCCCAGCAACTCGCACAGCGGAAGGATGCCGGGCGTGCCCGGCTCGAGCGCCTGGTGCGGGCCGTGCTCGCGGTATTCCATCTGCCCGAACGAGTAGTTGTTGGCCCCGACGATGTCGAGCACTTCGGGGCAGCCCCCGAGTTCCGGATGCTTGCGGCCGGCCAGGATGTCCCACGCGACGAAGGTGTCGACGAAGGTCTCGTGGTCCGCGGCTGCTTTCAGGTCGGGGCGGTCCGGGGGAGCGACGACCTGCACCAGCGGGTCGACATGCACCATGCGCGCTTCGGGTTGCACCTCGCGGATCGCGTTGACGCCCGCGATCGCCGCCTTGCACAACGCGACGCGCAGGGCGAAGCGGTCCTCCTTCGTCTTGCGATACGGCGCGATCCAGCCCCATTCACCCGCCGCGAACGAGAAGAACGTGATCTCGTTGATGGGCGTGAAGAAACCCGGGCCTGGCAACTTGCCGCACACGTGCGCCGCGGCCGCGCGGCAGTAGTTCGCGAAGCGCACCGTGAATGCGTCGCTGAAGGGGTCAACGCCGTCGGGATAGCCGTAGTGGCACAGGTCCCAGATTGGGGTGACGCGTGCAGCGCGCATGGCTTCGATCACCGGGTCGACGAGGCTGAAGTCGTAGCCATCCCCGCGGTCGACCATCGGCCACGGAATGCCTTCGCGCGCCACCGCGATGCCCAGTTGCTGCAGCATCGCGTAGTCCTCGAGCACGTGTTCGCGATGGCGCGTTTCCGCGACGAGGTCGCGCCGCCGGCCGTCGCGCCACAGGAAAGTGGAGCACTCGAAACCGGACAGGAAAAAGGTGGGGAAGATGCCCGGTTTGCGCGCCATCCGGGCAGTTCACCACAACGGCGCGCCGCGCGGGGCGCCGCGTATCAAACAGCTACTTCGTCGCAAGCGGCTTGATGTCGCCGCAGTCCGAGCCCAACCAGCGGCCGGAGCCTTCCATGTTCACTTTCTCCGGACGGCCTTGCACGGTCGTGTTGACGACCATCTTCATGCTATAGGCCTCGGGGCCGGAAAATGTCACCTCGCCTTCGCCGCTCGACGGTGGGTTGGTGCAGGTGAACGCGACCTTCATCGTGCCGCCGCCCGCGGGCGTGTGCGTGTTCTTGCAATCGCCGCGCTGCTGCGCGGAGATCTCGCGGCGCTCCGCCATCTCCTTGGTCAGGCAGTACTTCACGGTCACGCCGCCGGAGCCGACGTTCATGCTCACGCCGCGGCTCTTCATCATGTCTTCCATCATCTTGCGCTGCTCGGGCGGCATGTTCGCCATCTGCTTTTGCGCTTCGGCCATCTGCTGCGCCATCTGGCTGTTGCCCGCGAACTGCGTCTTGTGCGTGGATTCCCACAGCCCCGGCTTGAGCGATTGCGCCGATGCGATCGAGAAAGAGGCGCCGAGCACGGCGGCCAGCAGGATGCGCTTCATGGTGACTTCCTTGCGGTCCAAAGCCCGGATTCTGCTGCGCGTGGGGCACGCAGGCAACGGGCATTTACACGAGTGAGGCCTGCCGCACCGCATGTTCCCAGCGCTGCATCAAGGCGGCCGCGCGCTCGCGCGGCATCGTGGGCGTGAAGCGGCGCTCGGCCTGCCACAACGCCGCCAGTTCGTCGGTGCTGCGCCACACGCCGTGCGCCAGCCCCGCCAGATAGGCCGCGCCGAGTGCAGTGGTCTCCGTCACGGCGGGGCGGATCACCGGGATGCCTAGCAGGTCCGACTGGAACTGCATCAACAGGTCGTTCACCGCCGCGCCGCCGTCGACGCGCAGCTCGCTGACCGGCGCGGAGCCGGCCGCCACCGCATCGCGGCTCATGGCCTGCAGCAGGGCGGCGCTCTGGTACGCGATGCTTTCGAGCGCGGCGCGCGCAACGTGCGCGACGGTCGTGCCGCGCGTGAGGCCCGTGATCGTGCCGCGCGCGTCCGGCTTCCAGTACGGCGCGCCGAGGCCGGTGAACGCGGGCACCATCATCACGCCGCCGGAATCGGGCACGCTCTCGGCAAGCGATTGCACTTCGGGGCTGCTCCTGATCGCCTTCAATCCGTCGCGCAACCACTGCACGACGGCGCCGCCGACGAAAACGCTCCCTTCCATCGCGAATTGCGGATCGCGTGACAGTTGCGCGGCGCTCGTGGTGAGCAACCCGTTCTTCGACAGCTCGAACTTTCCGCCGGTGTTCATCAGCAGGAAGCAGCCCGTCCCATAAGTGTTTTTCGCCATGCCCGGCTTGAAGCAGGCTTGCCCGAACAGGGCCGCCTGCTGGTCGCCCGCGACGCCCCCGATGGGAACGCTGGCCCCGAGCAGCGAATCGACGGTCCCGCCGTACTGCGCCGACGAGGGCATCACCTTCGGCATCAACTCCACGGGGATGTCGAAGAGCTTCAACAACTCATCGTCCCAGCGGTTCTGGCGCACGTCGAACAGCATCGTGCGCGAGGCATTGGTCACGTCCGTCGCATGCAATGCGCCGCCGGTGAGTTGCCACATCAACCAGCTGTCGATCGTGCCGAACGCGAGCTCGCCGCGGCGCGCCTGCTCGCGTGCACCGGCCACGTGCTCGAGCAGCCATGCGATCTTCGTCGCGGAAAAATACGAGTCGATCAGCAGGCCCGTGCGCGACTGGATCAGTTTCTCGTGGCCCGCTTCGCGCAGGCGGGCGCACATCGGCTCGCCCCGGCGGTCCTGCCACACGATCGCATGGTGGACCGGCTGGCCGGTCCTGCGATTCCACACGACGGTGGTCTCGCGCTGGTTCGTGATGCCGATCGCTTTGACCTGGCTTGCATCGATCTTCGCCTTCGCAATCGCTTCTTTCGCGGTGGCCAGCTGCGTGCGCCAGATGACCATCGGGTCGTGTTCGACCCACCCCGGCTGCGGATAGATCTGCGGCAGCTCCTCTTGCGCCATCGCGACGATGCGCCCTTGCGCGTCGAACACGATGCTGCGCGAACTGGAGGTGCCCTGGTCGAGTGCGAGGAGGAAATTCATGCGCGCCATTTTGGCGGGATCACACGCCGAGCGCGAGCCGATGGGTGCTCTTGACCTCTTCCATCACCGCGTACGTCCGCGTCTCCCGCACGCCGGGCAACTGCCACAGCACGGTGCCCGCGAAGTCGCGGTATGCCTGCATGTCGGCCATGCGGGTCTTCAGCAAGTAGTCGAAGCCGCCCGCGACCATGTGGCATTCCATGATCTCGCTGCGCACTTGCACCGCGGCCTTGAACGCTTCGAACACGTTCGGTGTCGTGCGATCGAGGAGAACCTCGACGAACACCATCATCCCGGCGCCGAGCTTCAGGGGATTGAGCCGCGCTTCGTAGCCGAGGATGTAGTTGTCGCGCGTGAGACGCTGCACCCGCGCGAGCACGGCCGTCGGCGACAGCGACACCGCCTCGGCCAGCTTCAGGTTCGAAAGGCGCCCGTCCTGCTGCAGGACGTTCAGGATTTTGAGGTCGATCCTGTCCAGATCGGGTGCGATGGTGTCCATGACTAGTGAAAGATGCGGCTGATGGGCGGAATTTAGCGTGAAACTCACCACCAAAGCGAGGACCATACGCCATTCCGAAGCCAAGGCCCCTTTGCCATGCCGACCGACCCGCTGCCGCCGCAACGCCTGCCCCACCCCTATCGACCCGAAGCCGACGTCGTGAAGATGCGGCTCGCTTCCCTGGACAACGCGTTGGACTGGCCCGCCGCAGCGGAAGTCGCCAAGCCCTGGGTCGCGGCCGTGCGCAAGAATCCGCCGCCGTTCTGGGCGATGGAGAGCCTGCTCAAGGAGTACCCGATCTCGAGTGCGGAAGGCCTGGCCTTGATGCGCCTGGCCGAAGCCTTGCTGCGCGTGCCCGATGCGGAGACGGCCATCGCGTTGACGGCGGACCAGCTCGGCCGCGCGGATTTCGAAGGTTCGGCCGACGGCGCGCTCGCGCGGCTGTCGCAGGCGGCGATCACGATGTCGAAGCGATTGCTCCCGCCCACTTCGACCGGCTCAGGGCAATCGGACTCGCCCGGAATGTTCGGGCGCCTGGGGGCGCGCACCGTTGTCGCGGCAACACTGCGCGCCGTGCAACTGCTCGGAAGGCAATTCGTCCTGGGCCAGGACATCGGCGAAGCGATGGGCGAAGCCGACAGCGCGCGCGGGCGCCAGCCCAACCTGCGCTTTTCCTACGACATGCTCGGCGAAGGGGCCCGCACCGAGCGCGATGCGCAGCGCTACCTCGCGAGCTACCGCAATGCGATCGACGCGATCGCGACACGCGCGAACGCAAAGGGCGCGGTCGAAGCGAACGACGGCATCTCCATCAAGTTGTCGGCGCTGCACCCGCGCTACGAAGCCTTGCAGCGCGAGCGCGTGATGAACGAACTCGTGCCGCGCGTGTGGCAGCTGTGCGACCAGGCCGCGCGCGCCAACATCAACCTCACGATCGACGCCGAGGAAGTCGACCGGCTCGAGATCTCGCTGGAAGTGTTCGATGCGCTCGCCGCGAAAGTGGCGCAGCATCATCCGCGCTGGCAAGGCTTCGGCCTCGCGCTTCAGTCGTACCAGACGCGCGCGCTGGAGCTGATCGATTGCGTGGCGCAGATCGCGCGCCAGCACGGCATCCGACTGATGTGCCGCCTGGTCAAGGGGGCGTACTGGGATGCCGAGATCAAGCGCGCGCAGGAGATGGGCCTGCCGCACTACCCGGTGTTCACGCACAAGCATCACACCGATATCTCGTACCTCGCGTGCGCACGGGCGATGCTCGCGGCGCAGGATGTGATCTATCCGCAGTTCGCCACGCACAACGCGGGCACGATCGCCGCGATCCTGCAGATGGCGCGCATGAACGGCGCCAGGTTCGAATTGCAGCGCCTGCACGGCATGGGCGAAGGAATCTATCGCGAAGTGCTGAAAGACACGTCGATCGCATGCCGCGTGTATGCGCCGGTCGGGCAGCACCGCGACTTGCTCGCCTACCTCGTGCGGCGCCTGCTGGAGAACGGCGCGAACTCGTCGTTCGTGCACCAGCTCGCCGACGAGTCGGTCGGCATGGACCAGTTGCTTCATTCGCCGCTGCATTTCGATGCCCGGCAATCGCTGCCCCTGCCGCCGCAGTTGTATGGCGCCGGGCGGCCGAACAGCTGCGGCGCCGACCTCACCGTGACGGAGTCCCTCGCGCCCTTGCTCGAGGCAGCTGCGAATTCGCAAGTTGCCCGCGTCGAAGGGTTCGACGCAACGCGCGTGGGCGACGCGGTGCACCGTGCACGCGCCGCATTCCCTTCGTGGGCCGCCACGCCGGTCGAGCAGCGCGCCGCGATTTTGCGCAGCGCCGCGGATTCCATGGACGCGAAGCTGCCGCACCTGTGCGCCGTGATCGTGAAGGAAGCCTTCAAGACGTGGGGCGATGCCGTCTCGGAAGTGCGCGAGGCCGTCGACTTCCTGCGTTACTACGCGAATGAAGCCGAGCGCGTGATGCAGCCGGTCACCCTGCCCGGCCCCACGGGCGAATCGAACGAGCTGCAACTCAAGCCGCGCGGCGCGTGGGTGTGCATCAGCCCCTGGAATTTTCCGCTCGCGATCTTCACGGGCCAGGTCGTGGCCGCACTCGCGACGGGCAACACGGTGCTGGCCAAGCCTGCCGAGCAGACCCCGGCGATCGCGCTCGAAGCCGTGAAGCTGTTGCACAGCGCGGGCGTTCCGCGCGACGCGCTGCAGCTTTTGCACGGGCCCGGCGAAACAGTCGGCGCAGCGCTCGTCTCGCATCCGGGGATCGCGGGCGTCGTCTTCACCGGATCGACGCAGGTCGCGAAGATCATCAATCGCACGCTCGCGGCGAAGGATGGCGCCATCGTGCCACTGATCGCGGAAACGGGCGGCATCAACGCGATGCTCGTCGACTCGACCGCGCTACCGGAGCAGGTCTGCGACGCCGTGATGCAAAGCGCCTTCCGTTCCGCGGGGCAACGCTGCTCCGCGCTGCGGCTGCTTTGCGTGCACGACAGCATCGCCGACGGTGTGATCGAGATGATCGAAGGCGCCGCGCAGGAACTTGTGACAGGCGAAGCGGCCGACCTGCGCACGGACGTGGGGCCGGTGATCGATGGCGAAGCCTACGAAAACCTGATGCGCCAGATCAAGCGGCTGCACTCGGAGGCGCGAGCCCTCACGCCGCCGCCCGCGTTGGAGCCCGGCACGCGCCTCATCCCGCCGCAGGCCTTCGAAGTGAAGTGCATCGCCGATGTGAAGCAGGAGATCTTCGGCCCGGTGCTGCACATCGTGCGCTGGAAGGGCGACCCGCAAACCGTGATCGACGAAATCAATGCGCTCGGATACGGACTGACGCTGGGCATCCAGACGCGCATCGACACGCGCGCGAAGGCACTGGCGGGCCGCGCGGAATGCGGCAACGTCTACATCAACCGCAACATCATCGGTGCGGTCGTCGGGGTCCAGCCGTTTGGGGGTGAAGGTTTGTCGGGCACCGGCCCGAAAGCCGGGGGCCCGCACTACCTGTATCGCTTCTGCGCCGAGCAGACGGTCACGATCAATACGACCGCCGCCGGCGGAAACGTCGCCTTGCTGGCCTAGCCTTGTTGCAGCTGCTTTTTCAGCTGCGATGCCTGCTGGTGCGCTTTCTGGATCGCCTGCTGCAGCTGCGGGTCGACGCCGCTGCCCGCCTGGCGGCACGCCTGCATTGCGCGGTCGGCCGCTTGTTCCAGTTGCATCACGGGCTGCTTCAGCTGCGAGGCGTCGCCTTGCTGCTGCGAGCCGCCGGCGCTGCACGCTTGCTGCGCCTGCTTGGCCTGCTGGTGGAGCTGTTCGACCGATTGCTTGAGGTCGGCGCTGGCCGAGCCGGCCGCGCGCTTCGCTTCGTCCGCGGTTTCTTCGATGCCGTCGATGCTTTGCTTGACTTGGTTGATCTGCATAGGTGTAGCTCCTTCTTGGTGAACGCGCAGGGTAAGCACCTCGCGCCCCGTGCAGCGTAGGAGAAGGCCCGTTTCAAATCATGGCTCGGCCACGGCCTCGCGCATCGTCACGAACTCTTCGGCGGCTGTGGGGTGGATGCCGATCGTTGCGTCGAACACTGCCTTGGTCGCGCCCGCTTTCATCGCCACTGCGAAGCCCTGCACGATTTCGCCGGCGTCGCTGCCCACCATGTGCAGGCCGACGACGCGATCCGTGGCCTTGTCCACGACCAGTTTCATCAACGTGCGTTCGCTGCTGCCCGACAACGTGTGCTTCAGCGGCTTGAATTCGCTGCGGTAGACCGCCACCTCGCCGAAGTGCTGCCGCGCCCGCGCTTCTGTGTACCCGACGGTGCCGATGTTCGGATGCGTAAAGACGGCGGTCGGCACGAATTCATACGACATCTCGCGCTTGCCGTCGCCGAAGAGGTGGTCCACCAAGGTCATGCCTTCCGCGAGGGCGACCGGCGTGAGTTGCACGCGTGCAGTGACGTCCCCGATCGCGTGGATCGACGGCACGGTCGTCGTGTAGTGCCGGTCGACGACGATCGCGTTGTCCTTGCCTTGCGCAACGCCGGCGATGTCCAGCCCCAGTCCGCTCACGTTCGGAACGCGTCCGGTTGCGTACAGAACGGCGTCGGCCTGCATCCGCCGGCCATCGGCGAACGTGACTTCGAGGCCGCCGGAGGTTTGCGTGATGGACGCGACATCCGCTTGCGTATGCAGGTCGACGCCGTGCTTGCGCATCTCCCCGGCCACGTGCGCGCGCACGTCGTCGTCAAATCCGCGCAGCACCTGCTCGCCGCGATACAGCTGCACCACGTTCGCACCGAGCCCGTTGAAGATCGACGCGAACTCGCACGCGATGTAGCCGCCGCCGACGACCATCAACCGCTTGGGGAACGGCTCGATGTCGAACATGCCGTCGGACGTGACGACCCATTCGCAGCCCGGAACCGTCGGCACGCTCGGACGCCCGCCGGTGGCCACCAGGATGTGCCGGGCGCGAAGCGCTTCCTTGCCCGTCGCCGTCGTCACTTCGACACCATGCGACGACGTGAGCCGGGCCCACCCGTTGATCACCCGCACGCCCACACTCGAAAGCAGGTTCGCATAGACCCCATTCAGCCGCAGGATCTCCGCCGCGCGGTTGCGCTTGAGCGTCGCCCAGTCGAACCGCGGCCGGCCGACCTGCCAGCCAAAGCCCGCAGCGTCGCGAAAGTCGTCGGCAAAGTGCGCAGCAAAGCTGTACAGCTTCTTGGGAACGCACCCCACGTTGACGCACGTGCCGCCCAGCTGCGCCGCTTCCACCACGATCACGCGCGCGCCGCGTTGCGCCGCCATGCGCGCCGCGCGCACGCCCCCGCTTCCGGCGCCGATCACCAACAGGTCGCAGTCGAAATCCGCCATGGCGATGCCCCATCGAATCGATGAGGCATTGTCGGTGCTGGCCGCGGCTAGCGCATGCTCACGGTCATCCTTTTCCACGCGGCATCCTGCCAGCGCCGGAAGCTGCCCAATTGGGCCGCGTCGCCCGATTGGCGGGTGGCGCCCATCGAATCGAGGCTGACCACTTCGAAGCTTCGCCGGTATTTGCCTTCGCCGCGCACTTCGCGCACGACAAGCATCTGGCGGCCGCCCGGTACCCAGCCCGCGAATTCGATGTAGCCCACATTCGGTTCGACGCTGCCCGGGGGCATCACTGCGACGGTCCAGGCATTGCCGCGGCGGCGGAACACCCACAGCTCGCGCCATGCTTCGAGCGGCTGCACCGCAAGCGCGATGGCATTGCCTTCGCGATTGAGCCGCGCCGACTGCGCCCACACGATCCCGTAGGTGCAGCGGCGCACCAGGGGATGTCGCTCGTCGTTCTTCGCGTCGACGAGCAGCACACAGGTTTCTCCCGGCGCGCCGGCGACGGTGACGACGGACGGCTGCCTTGCGATCGGCGCAGTGCGCGGCTGCGCCGCCCAGCGCGACGCGCTCACGCGCATGGCCGTGTCGTTGTACGTGGCCTGGTCCGCCTCGACCAGGTCGTTTCGATTGACGGAAGCGAACTCCGCGAGCGAGCGCTGTGCTGCACCTTCGGCATTGCCCCCCAGCCGCGTGCGCTCGTAGGCGATCGCGGCCCACACCTGCGCGCGGCGCATGAGCACTTGCGCCCGCACGTAGCCCGGCACTCCGGCAACATCCACGCGATCGAGCACTTCGGCGCGCCATTCATCGACGGGCTTGCGCTTGTCGGGCTGCATCGGCTCGAAAATGCACTCGCCTCGCGTGAGCGCGAGCGCCGCACGCGCTTTCTGGACCGGGGTGGCCTCCATCGCGAGCACGCGGCGGAAGGCATCGCCTTCGTAGCAGACCTGCATGCGGTTGCCCTGCTCCTGCGTACGGAACGCGATGCCGTAGTGCGCGGCGACATCGAGGTGCGCCGACAGCGTGGCTTGCGCATTGCGGGTCAGCTCCGCTCCGGACGATCCGCGATGGGCAAGGCGGTCCGCCATCGTGCCCAGCGCGTCCAGCGCCTCGACGCCTTCCGCACCCCGCAGCGTCTCCGCGGGCGCGGCCTGGAGGTAGGCCGCGGCGAAGGCGATTCCCAGCGCCTCCGAGCCCGGCGCATCACGGACAAAGCGCACGACCGCGAGCAGGCCGGGTGCATCGCCCGCCTGCATCGCCGTGCGGCGCACTTGCGAGGCGCGGACATAACCCGTGCGCTCGCGCTGGTGGTCGTACACCTGCAGGTAATCGAGTTTTTCGCCGCGAACTTCCAGCAGGTCCCCCTGGTGCAGCTGCGCCTGCTGCTGCGCAGAATCGCGCGGCGCCGCCCGCAGCAGCGCCGGCTCGGTGACGACGATCGCCGCCTCGTTCGACTGCGAAGTGCCCGGCGCGAACACATTGCCCGCCGCGCACGCGACGCTGGTGAGCGCCGTTGCGATGAATGCGAGTGCGCGCATGGGTCACTGCTCCTTCACCGCGGCTTGGCGAACCGCGCCGCCGATCAGCGCGTCGCCGATGAAGCCGCCGTCCTTCGGCGCCGGCGCGATGATCACCTGCACCTTGTCGGAAAGCTTGTCGGCGAGCGTCTTTTGCACCAGCAGCGGATGCTGCGAGATCACCTCGCCTTCGCGCGCCATCTGCTCGGCGTTGACCTTGCCCACGCGCTCGAGGCGCCACGCTTCCGCGTCCGCCAGCTTGCGCCGCGCGTCGGCTTCACCGCTCGCTTCGATGCGGCGCGCCTGCGCATTGCCCTCGGCCATCTTCATGCGCGACTGCTTTTCCGCTTCCGCTTCGAGCTTGCGCTGCTCGATCTGGCGCTGCTTGAACGGCAGCACGTGCTTCATCGCCTCTTCCTGCGCCCTGGCGGCGATCACCTGCTCGCGCGCGGCGGCTTCGGCCTGCACTTCGCGGCGCGTCTTGTCGGCGCTGGCTTCGAGCTCGGACTCCTTCACGCGCTTTTCCTTCAGCTCCAGCGTGTACTGCATCTTCTGCGATTCGAGTTCTTCGGCCAGCAGCCGCTCCATCCCGCGGCGGTAGTCGGCCGGCAGGTCGACCTTGCCCATCTGCACCGAGCGCAGCAGCACCCCGTCTGCGGCGAGGCGCGTGCGCAAGTCGCTTTCGACCTGCTGCTGGATCTCGACGCGCTTGACCGAGAAGATCTCGCGCACCGTGTAGCGCGCGAACACCTTGTAGATCACGCCTTGCACCGCGGGCTCGACGATTTCGAGCGAGATGTCATCGGGCAGGTTGCGTGAATTCGCGGCGATGCGCGCCGGGTCCAATGCGTAACGCACCGCGAGGTCCACGCCGACCGACAGGCCTTCGATCGATTGCAACGGCGCCGCTCCGCTGGCGCTGCGCACCTGCTCGGGCCGGTACACCTGGTCGCGCAAGGGATAGACGTGCATGTCGAACAGGCCGGGCACGACGAACGCGCTGCCTTCGCGCCACAGCGTGACCGCACCGGTGAGCTGGTTGGTGCGCACGCCGATCTCGCCGCGCGCGACGTTCGCGAGCGGCGGATGCTTGTAGAGGAACCCACCCGCGCCGGCGAAGACCGCGCCGGCGATGAGCAAGTTGCGCGCGGCGCACAGGTTCGCCATGGTGGACTCGGCGCTGAACGGCGCGCCGGTGTCGCCGCCGTGGCGGCGCAGCTTCGAGGCGAGCGTGCGGCGCACGGCGCGGGCGATGACGTGGAGGCGGTGGACCATGATCAGTTCCCCATGGCCCAGAGTTGCGCGCTCGGCACGTTGCCGCCGGGGCGGGCCTGCGTGGACAGCAGCAGGAAGGTGTCGTCGCCGACCTCGACGAGGAAGTCGGGCAGCGCGTCGCCGTCGAAGTCGGCGATGGCCTTGATCCGGGTTGCGGCCGCGGGCAAGCCCAGCATGTAGCTGTGCGTCGCGCCGGCGTAGCTGATGTCGTAACGCGTGCCGTCGCGGTCGCTTTGCACGATGAAGGTGAACGGCACCTTGCCCAGCGCGAAGTTGTATTCGGCCTGCACGCGCGGCCTGAACTCGCCGGCGGCGAAGCGCACGCGCGGCCGCATTCCTTCGACGATGCGCGCACCCGGCACCCGCACGAACAGCGCACCTTCCGGGTCGCCGTCTTCCGCCGTCGCGGGCTTCATCGCGCGGACGTCGACGCCCTGGCGGCCGGGCGAGACACGGTACCAGCCGTCCACGGGCCAGTCGGGCGACGGCACCCCAGCCACTTCGCCTCGCCAGTCCCGCGGCTCGAGGATGTAGCCCTCCTCGGTGATGCCGGCCGCCCAGACGGTCGCGGCGAGGGTGGCGGCGCCCCACAGGGCGGCGAGCTGGCAAATCGTTTTGAGGTGGTTCATCGACTTCTCCTTCGGGTTGGGGTTGCGATGGGCCCATTCTTCGAAGACGGCACGGAGGCAACAATGCGTTCGCGGGGCGACTTCGCTCCGGCCCCGGAAGAAACCTTCACACGCGCGTCCAAGCCGCGCCGGGATAATCGGCCGCGTGACACTCGTAGCCGTCATCGAGGACGACCCGCCCACCAGCGACCGCATCGCGGGCTGGATTCGCGCCGCGCGTCCGGGCATCACCGTGCACCAATGGTTCGACCGCGATGCGGCCGAGGCCGCGCTCGCGCGCGAGCACTACGACGTCGTGGTGCTCGACATCGAGCTCGGTCGCGAGCGGCACGCGGGCGTCGCGCTGATCAACGCGATCAACAAGCAGCGCCAGGGCACACCGGTGCTCGTCGTGTCCGCGATGCCGGCGGCCATCTACCGCAGCATCATGAAGGCGCTCGATGCGTGGGACTACCTGCAGAAGACCACGTTCGAGGAAGCCGATTTCATCGAGACCTTCCTCGAGATCCTGCGCGTCGCGAAGGCTGCGCAGCCGGTGCAGGCACAGCCCGCGAAAGAGGAGTTGTCGCTCGATCCGCTGTGGCAACGCACGCCGACGTGGCGCGGCCAGCGCGTGAACCTGCCGCTCACGGCGCAGCGCATCCTGGCCACGCTGTACAAGCGCAAGGGCGAAGTGGTTTCGTACGACGAGCTGTTCGATGTGGTCAAGAGCGGGCGAAACCGCGACAACGTGCGCAAGCACGTGAGCACGATCCGCGACGCGTTCCGCGAAGTCGATCCGCAATTCGACGGCATCGACAACGTGCCGATGCGCGGTTTCCGCTGGACGTCGCGATGATCAGGCTCGCGTCGTTCCGGCGCCGCATCCTCTTTCGCGGTGTGTTCCTGTTGCTGGCGATCGCCACTGTCGCCCTCGCGGTAGTGTTGCTGAAGGAAGAAAAAGAGCGCAGCTGGCGCGACTACCGTGAAGGCTTTCGCAAGACGCGCGCCGAAGCGCTGGCCCGCCTGCGGCATCCCGCGGGCCTGCTGTCTCTGCTCAATCCGGGCATGGGCGATGAGCCGCCGGGCACGCCGGTCATGCTGCCGTATGCGGGCCTGGATTTCGACGACCAGAACAAGGTGCAGCAGGCCGTGGAACTCGCGGGCTGTTCGGTGCGCTATCCCGACGGCAGTTCGCTGTGCACCGCCGTCGGCAGCAATCCGTACACGGGCGGCTTCATTTATCTGGTCGGCAGTTTTGCGGCGACGGAGATGGTGCCGCGCGATCCCGGTTCGCTCGACCTCGCTGCGTCGCACCGCGCGGTGATCACGCTTGCCATGCGCGGCGCGACGGCGCAGTGGATCGCGCCGTTCGAGCTGCTCTCCGACAACGCAAACGGTTCCATCCGCGGACGGCTTGTCGCGTTCGCCGATCCGGGCGACACGCCGCTGGCCGACGACGCGAAGCCGTTGCGCGATTTCCGCGGGCTGCTGTGGCAAACCGGCGTCTGCGCCGACGGCAGCGAGGACACGGCGAAGTGCGCGAAGCGCGCCTTCTTCTCGATCCGGCTGCCGGTCGAAGCCTTTCGCGAAGCCCTGTTGTCGCGCCAGCGCCCGGTGTGGCCGCCCGCGGACCTGAACCAGTTTCGCGTGCGCATGCGCATGGTCGCGCCCAGCGGCACGCCCGTGTTCGATTCGCAAGCGCCCGGGGGCGAAGCGCCCGCGTCGCTCAACGACATCCGCAAGGCGCTACTGCCGGGCGAAACGCTGCAGGTCAAGCGCCTGGGCGCCACGCAGCCCGCCATCGTGTTCAAGGGCATCGAAGACGACGCGCAGCGACCTTCGCCGATCATCACGCGCCTGGTTCGCCGCCTGCCCCTCGAAGGCCCGGGCCTGCCCGCACCGGCACGCGACGTGATCACGACGCCGGTCGGCAACTACGAAGTGCTGCTGTCCGGCAATTCTCGCGGCGTCGAGCGCTCTCTTGCCGCCGTCGCGACGCGAATGTCGTGGTATGTGGGCGCCATGCTCGCGGCGATCGTGCTGGCGTGGCTGGTGATCGAAGTCGGATTGATCCGCCGGATCACGGTGCTCACCAGGCGTGCGGCGGATGTGTCCCGCAACGTCGCGCGCCTCGATGTCGCGGACTTGCGCGGCGAGGACGAACTGGGCGTGCTCGCCGCGGGCCTGGACGACCTCCTGAAGCGCGAACAGGTGCGCTCGCAGCAGGAGCGCGACATGCTGCAGGCGGTCGGCCACGAGATCCTGTCGCCGCTGCAATCGCTGATGGTCCTGCATCCCGACGCGAAAGACCCGGCCCATCGGTACGTGCAGCGCATGCAGCAGGCGGTGCGCGTGCTGTACGGGCAGGCCTCGCCGAGCGAGGCCCTCGCGTCGGCCGCGATCGATGTCGCCACGCTCGACCTCGACGCCTTCCTGCGCCAGGTCGCCGACAACGCGTCGTTCGCGGGAATCGAGGACGTGCGCTACCAATCGCCCCAGGCCGCCGTCCCGGTGCGCGCGGAGGAATTCGCGCTGGAAGACATCGTCACGCACGTGCTGCGCAACGCGCAGCGGCATCGCACGCCCGGCACGCCGATCACGATCACCCTTTCGACCGGCGACAAGACCGCGATCGTCGCGATCCACGACGAGGGCGATCGCATCGACGAGGCGCTGATCGAACGCATCTTCGAATACGGATTTTCCGGCAGCACCACCGGCACGCAGCGCGGCCAGGGCCTGTTCGTCGTGCGCACTTACCTTGCGAAGATGGGCGGGACCGTGCGCGCGCGCAATGTCGCGGGCGGCGTGACCTTCGAGCTTTCGCTGGTGCGCGCCTAGCGCTTCTTCGCCTTCGAAAGTTTTTCGTCGAGCAGGGCGGACAGCTTGCGGATATCGACCGGCTTCGTCATGTGCGCATCGAAACCCGCGGCGATCGCCTCGTCGTGATCCGCCTGCTGGCCCCAGCCCGTGGCCGCGACGAGCACGGTCTGCTTGCCCCAGTCGGCGGCCCGCACGCGCCGCGCGACGTCGCGGCCATCGATGTCGGGCAGGCCGATGTCAAGCACGACGGCGTCCGGTTTCTGCTGCTCGATGGCATCGAGCGCTTCGCGCCCGGTCTGCACCAGCAGCGTTTCGAAGCCGGCCATGTCGAGCAGTTTCGCCACGCCCCAGCCCCAGTCCGCGTTGTCGTCGGCGACGAGAACGGTGCCGCGCTTCTTGTTCGGGGCGGCCGAAGCCGGGCGCGAAGGCGCCGCGGCGGGCTTGCCCGCGCTGCGCGCGCCCGGCAGCGCGATGTGGAATTCGCTGCCCTTGCCGGCGCCTTTCGAATGCGCGGTGACCTTGCCGCCATGCAATTCGACGATGTTCTTCACCAGCGCGAGCCCGATGCCCAGGCCGAGGGCGCGGTCCCCCGTCGGATCGCCTTGCGTGTACATGTCGAACATGTCGGCGATGCGCTCCGGGTTCATGCCCACGCCGTTGTCCTTCACGCCAAGGTGCAGCTGCCCGCCGTCGAGCCGCACCTGCAACTCGATCTTGCCGCCGCGGGGCGTGTAGCGGATCGCGTTGACAAGGAGGTTCGACACGACCTGCGCCAGCCGCACCGGGTCGGCGTCCAGTTCCACATCTTCCTTCGGCATGTCGACGGTCAAGCCGTGGCCCGATTGGGCGAGCAGGGGCTGGGTCGTTTCCAGTGCCGCGGTGACGACCGAGGAAACGCGTGTCGGCTCGCGCCGCAGTTCGAGGCGGCCCAGTTTCAGGCGCGACACGTCCAGCAGGTCATCGAGCAGGGTTTTCATGCTGCGCGATTGCCGTTGCACGATTTCGGCGGCGCGGCTCGCGTCGCCGTCGCCGATACCCGGTGCGAGCATGACGCCCGCCGCACCGTCGATCGATGCGAGCGGATTGCGCAGCTCGTGCGACAGCACGGCGAGGAACCGGTCCTTGGCCGAGTCGGCCGCCTCCAGCTGGGCGCGCGCGATTTCGTTTTCCTCGAGGGCCGCGCGCAGGGCCTTGTCCGCCAGCTTGGCGGCGGTGATGTCCCGGACCATGGCCGTGCCGGCCATGACCTTGCCCGATTCGTCGCGGATCGGCGAGACGGTGATCGACACGTGCAGCTCGCTGCCGTCCCTGCGCAGGCGCATCGTTTCGTAGTCCTCGATGACCTGCGCCGAGGCGATCTTCGCGATCAGCGCCGCCTGGTCGGCACTCCCCTCGGGGGCGAGGATCGACAGGTGCGACCCGATGGCCTCTTCCATCGAGTAGCCGTAGATGCGCTCCGCACCCTGGTTCCACGACAGGATCGTGCCGTCGAGTGCGAAGCTGATGATCGCGTCCGACGTTGCAGTGACCACGGCCGACAGCCACAGGCGCATCTCCTCGGCCTGCTTGCGTTCGGTGATGTTGATGAACGACAGCACGACGCCGGCGATGCGGTCTTCGATCGTGCGGTACGGCAACAGGCGTGCGAGGTACCAGCTGCCGTCGGCCTGGCCGACCTCGCGTTCGATGGGCACCAGCTTGTCCAGCACGCGCAGGGCATCGACGCCGAGATCCGGGTACTGCAGCCGCGTCTTCAGGTCCGTCAGCGGCCGCCCGACGTCAGTGCCGATCAGGTTGAACAGCTGCACGGCCGTCGGCGTGAAGCGCGTGATGCGCAGGTCGCGGTCGAGGAACACGGTGGCGATCTCGGTCGCGTCCATCAGGTTGTGCATGTCGCTGTTGGCATGCGCAAGTTCGTCGACCTTGTTCTTCAGTTCGTGGTTGACGGTCGTGAGCTCCTCGTTGATCGACTGCAGCTCCTCGCGGCTGGTCTCGAGTTCTTCGGTCGCCGAGCGCAATTCCTCGTTCATCGCCTGCAACTCCTCGTTGCTGGCCTTGAGTTCCTCGTTCGAGGCCTCGTACTGTTCCACCGTATCGCGCAGGTGCGTCTTGAGCCGCTCGAGTTCGTGGTCGAGGTGCAGCGCGACCACGTTGTCCCCGGCCAGGGGCGGCTTGGCGCCCGTGTCCTGTTCGGGCGTGACCGCATGCAGCACGACGAGGAACATGTCCGCGCCCATGTCCTTGGCCGGCAGCGCCCGGATGGTCAGCAGCACTGGCTGCCCGCCCACTTCGACCGGGACCTCGGAGACTTCGGCGACGGTTTGCGACTGGGCCGCCTGGAACAGCGCGGCGCGCAATTCGATGCGCAGGCTCGGGTTCACCGAGCGCAGCAGGTTGCGCGTGGGCTCCCCGCCGGAGAATTGCAGGAAGCGCCCCGCGCCCGGCGAGAGATGGACGATGTCGTATTCGGCATCGACCAGGATCGACGGCGGCGCGAGCATCTCGAGCATGCGCAGGTGCAGCTCGCTCCACGACGTCGTGCGGGCCTCGGGCGGTGCCGCATTCGGCAGCGCGCCGGCGTTGCGGAAGGCCGCACCGGCCGTCACGGGTCCGTCGCGCGAGGACGCCTGCGCTTCCATCGCCAGTGCGAGAGTGCCCGGCCCCGAGGGCAGCGGCAACGCGCCGCGCGGCGTGGGCCGCTGCTGGAACACGCGGTGCTTCTTGTCGATGACGTTGAACAGCGTGCTGCCGTCCTCCACCGATTCGGAGGTGCCGAGAAACAGGCGCCCGCCGGGCACCAGCGCGAAGTGGAAGGTGTCGAAGACGCGCTTTTGCGCATCGCGATTGAGGTAGATCAGCAGGTTGCGGCAGGACACGATGTCCAGGCGCGAGAACGGCGAGTCCTTCAGCACATCGTGCGCCGCGAACAGGATCATTTCGCGCAGCTCGCGCCGCACGCGGTAGCCGCGATGTTCGTTGACGAAGAACCGCCTGAGGCGATCCTCGTTGACGTCGGCCTGGATGGCGGGCGGATACACGCCTTCGCGCGCCGCCTGCACGGCTTCCTCATCGAGGTCCGACGCGAAGATCTGGATCAGCGGCGGCGCGGCCATCGCGCGGGCGTGCTCCGACAGCAGCATGGCGATCGAGTACGCCTCCTCGCCGGTGGCACACGCCGGCACCCAGACGCGCACTGCGTCGTTCGGGCCCTTGCCCGCGAGGATGGCGGGAATCTCCTTTTCGAAAGCGTCGAAGCACTCGCTGTCCCGGAAGAAGTTCGTCACCGAGATGAGCAGGTCGTGCAGCAGTGCGCCCGATTCGCCGGGGCGCGTTCGCAGGCATTGCAGGTATTCGTGCAGGTCGGCCACGCCGTTGACCTGCATACGGCGGCCCACGCGCCGCAAGATCGTCGCGCGCTTGTAGAACGAAAAGTCGCGGCCGGTGCGCGTGCGCAGGAAGGTGAGCACCTCGCGCAGCGCAGCTTCTTCCGTGGCCAGCTGCGGGCGCGCGGCCTGCACGAGCTGGGGCCCGTCTTCGGGCGGCAGCTTCAGCTTGGATTCGAGCTTGAAGTAATCGAGCAGCCGATGCGGAATGTCCGCCACGGGCAGCACCCAGTCGACCATGCCCGTCGCGATCGACGCGCGCGGCATGCTGCCGAGTTCGGCCTCGTCGGGATCCTGCGCGATGGTCAGGCCCCCGCGCTCCTTGATGCGCTTGATGCCGATGGCCCCATCGCTGTCGGCGCCCGAGAGCACGACAGCGGCCGCGCGCGGACCGTGCGTGTCGGCGAGCGTGCGGAAGAACAGGTCGACCGCGACATTGCGGCCGCGCTCGGCCGCTTGTTCCTGGAGTTCGAGACGGCCTTCCTCCACGCGCAGCACATATCGCGGCGGGATCACGTAGACGTGGTTGGGTTCGATGGCGAGCGGGCCGCGCACCTGTTCGACCTTCATCTTCGTGGAGCGCTGCAGCAGCTGCGGCAGCGTGCTCTCATGCTCCGGTGACAGGTGCATCACCACGACGAAGGCCAGCCCGGAGTCGGATTCCTGCTTGTCGAAAAAGGATTTGAGGGCGGGAATGCTGCCTGCGGAGCCGCCCAGCCCCACGACCGGGTTGCGATCAAAGCCGCGGCCCGGCACGATCTCGTCGAGATTCGCTGCGCTGGATTCTTCAGCCTGGTCCGGCCTCAACTGCGTCATCTGCTCCTCTCGCAGGAATGCAAACCGATTATGCGCCGCGCTCCTTGCGTTCGATCATCTTGACCAGGTCCGCGGCTTGCGCGCGGGTGTCATCCGCCTGACGTTCGCCCGCCTCAGCCTGGGCATGGTCGCCGTGCGAATGCGCGACGCGGGCCAGCCGGCGCAGCAGCACCTCTTTTTCGTGCAGCGCCCGAACGCCGGCCCACATGGCGAACTCGGCGGTTTCCGTCTGCGCATGCGCCAGCGTCTGCGCGGTGAACGCATGGCCCGTGTGGCAGCGGTAACGCAACGGCTTGCCGTCCTTGATTTCCCACAGTCCGCCGCCGCAGTCGGGACAGGTGAGCATCGAAGGGTCGGCGATGGCGGCGAGGTTTTCCATGGGCTGGCTCCCATCGTGAACGAGCTGTTCGTGGTTCAGTGCGTCGATCGGCGCGTCGGGCACCGCCTGGCGCGGCCCGCCGGCGATGATGCGCTGGACCGCCGGCACGATCTCCGCGAGCGGCAGGCACAGGTCGACGTCGACGTTGGCCAGGGCGCTGCGCGGCATGCTCGGTTCGCGCGCCGTGGCCGGGTCCTGCACGATCGCGACGCCGCCGCAATGCTTGATGGCTTTCAGGCCCACGGTGCCGTCGTCGAGATGTCCCGTCAGCACGATCCCGATCGCGCGCGACCGCATCGACATGGCGACCGACCGGAACATCGGGTCGATCGCGGGACGCGTGTAGTTTTCCTTCGGGCCGCGAAACAGCCGCAGGCAATCGCGCTCCAGCATCAGGTGGCAGTCGGGCGGTGCGACGTAGATCGTTCCGGGCAAAGGCCGGTCGCCGTCGTCAGGGTGCATGGCGTGGTTCGGGCCGCTCGCGCGCATCAGCTCGGGCAGCAGGCTGGCGTAGTTGCCGATGTGCTGCGTGACCAGCACGATCGCGGGGAACTTGGCCGGAAGCGATTCGGCGATTTTCAGCAACGCTTCGACCCCGCCCGTCGACGCGCCGATTGCGATTGCGAAAAGATCCTTGGGCATCACGCTCCTTGCGTGTCCATTCTGCGCGCAAGAAGCTGCGCCAGGGGTCGCCGCAAGAGTGGAAGTGACTTTACGTTTTCAGTTGCAACGTCAGCGCGCTCCGACAGCTCTTCATCGCTGCCCTGCCGACACTGGCACCAGCGACACCTCAAACAAGGAACTCATCCATGGCCTACAGCAGCATCCTCGGCGCCGAAACCGCGCCCGTCCTGCCCAGCGGCAAGGACGCCGACGCCCTCGGCCCCAGCGACAACTCCGATTCCGGCAGCGACGCCGCCGGCACCTTCGAGGCGCACGCGGACAGCGATGCCGTGGGCACCGGCGAGCGCGGCGCAGTGACGCCGAACACGGAAGGACGCGAAGGCGCGGACATCGCGCCCGATCGCATCGTGTCGGCAACGCCGGACGAGGAAGCGCTGGGCGACGTCGACGCCGCGGAATTCACGGACCTCGACGCCGACTCCTAGGCGCGCATCGCTTCGGCGAAGCCCGGCATCTCGAAGCCCGCCGCGCGCAGCTCGCCCATGATGCGCGTGGCGTTCTCGTCGTCGAGCGCGACCAGCGGCGGGCGCACGACGGCCCAATCGCGCTGCCCGGAGAACTCCGCCGCCACGCGCTTCATCGCGGGGATCATGTTGGGGCTCTGGAAGATCTTGCGGATCACATCCACCCGGGCCTGCAGCGCGGGGCCTTCGGGCGAGTTCCATTTGTCAAAGACCGCGCGGATGTTCGCGGGGTTGAGGTTCACCGTGGCACTGATGCAGCCTGCGGCCCCGAGGGGCAGTGCGGCGGTCAAGGTCGATTCGCTCGCCGGAAAGACATCGAAGCCGTCCTTTGCAAAGTTGTCCAGCATCGCCTTCGTGTTGTCCCAGTTGCCCGACGAATCCTTCGCGCCGGCGACCGTCTTCGGAAATTTCGCGCGCAGCATCTCGATGAGCTTCAGCGTGATCGGCACCTGCGTGACCTGCGGGATGTGATACAGGTAAATGCGCAGCGCGTCGCTCGCCACCTTGTCGATCACGTGCGCGTAGTAATCGAACAGCCCCGGGTCCGTGACGCCCTTGTAATAGAACGGCGGCAGCATCAGGACGCCGGCCGCGCCGCTCTTCACCGCGTGGCGCGACAACGTGACCGCATCGCTGATCGATGACGCCCCCGTGCCCGGCATCATCTTCGACGCGGGCACGCCGGCTTCGAGCAAGGCATCGGTCAGGCGCAAGCGCTCGTCCACCGACATCGAAGCGGCTTCGGAGTTCGTGCCGAAGATGGCCAGGCCCGCGTTGTTCGCGACAAGCCATCTGCAATGCGCGACGAAGCGGCGCGTGTCGGGTTCCAGGTCGCGCCTGAACGGCGTCATCACCGGCGCGACGGCGCCCTTGAGTCGTTCGGTCACGGCACCCTCCCCTTGCGTGCGGGTGAGCGCAGGAAGTCGAAATCCACGCCATGCTCGGCCTGCGTCACATGCTGCAAGAACAACTTTTCGTAGCCGCGTTCGGCCGTCGGCACCTGCGCGGGCTTTTCTTTCGCGCGCCGCGCGAGTTCCTCGTCGCTGACGAGCAAAAGCAACTCGCGCTTGCTCACCGACAGGCGGATGCGATCGCCGCTCATCACGTACGCCAGCGGCCCGCCGATTGCGGACTCGGGCGTCACGTGCAGCACGATGGTGCCGAACGCGGTGCCGCTCATGCGGCCATCCGAGATGCGCACCATGTCCTTCACCCCGGCGCGCGCGAGCTTCATCGGGATCGGCATGTAGCCGGCCTCGGGCATGCCGGGCGCGCCCTTCGGGCCGATGCTCTTCAGCACGAGGATGTCGTCGGCGTTCACATCGAGGTCGTCGCGGTCGATGCGGTCGGCGAGATCCTGCGCGTTCTCGAACGCCACGACGCGGCCTTCGTGCTCCATCAGCTTCGCGTCGGCCGCCGACTGCTTGATGATCGCCCCGTTCGGCGCCAGGTTGCCGCGCAGCACCGCGATGCCGCCTTGCGGGTAGATCGGGTCGGCGCTGGTGCGCACCACGTCCTGCTTGAAGCCTTCGCCGTCGCGCTCGATGCGCTCGCCCATCGTCACGCCCATCACCGTCATTGCGTCGAGCTTGAGCAGCGGCTTGAGTTCACGCAGCAAGGTCGACATGCCGCCGGCCTTGTGAAAGTCCTCCATGTAGTGCTTGCCGGAGGGCTTGAGGTCCACCAGCACCGGCGTCTCGCGGCCCATGCGATCGAGCGCTTCGAAATCGAGCTGGTAGCCGACGCGCCCCGCAATCGCCGCGAGGTGGACGAGGCCGTTGGTCGAGCCGCCGATGGCCAGCAGCACGCGAAACGCGTTGTGGAACGCGGCCGGCGTGAGCACCTTGTCGATCGTGAGGCGCTCCCTGGCCATCTGCACCGCGCGTGCGCCGCTTTCTTCCGCGGCGCGGATGCGGTCGGCGGTGACCGCGGGAGGCGACGCGCCGCCGGGCACCGTCATGCCCAGCGCTTCGGCGATGCACGCCATCGTGCTCGCCGTGCCCATCACCGAGCAAGTGCCGACGCTTGCGACGAGCTGGTTGTTCACGTCGCCCACTTCCTCATCGTCGATCTCGTTCGCGCGGAACTTCGCCCAGTAGCGGCGGCAGTCGGTGCACGCGCCCACGCGTTCGCCGCGATGCGAGCCCGTGAGCATGGAGCCGGTGACGAGCTGGATCGCGGGAATGTTCGCGGATGCCGCGCCCATCAATTGCGCGGGCACCGTCTTGTCGCAACCGCCGATCATCACGACGGCATCCATCGGCTGCGCGCGGATCATCTCCTCGGTGTCCATCGCCATGAGGTTGCGCAGGTACATCGAGGACGGCCGCGCAAAACTCTCGTGCAGCGAGATCGTCGGGAAGTCCATCGGCAGGCCGCCCGAGAGCATCACGCCGCGCTTCACGGCGTCGATCAGTTGCGGTGCGTTGCCGTGGCACGGGTTGAACGCACTGCCGGTATTGCAGATGCCGATCACCGGGCGCTCGAGCGCGTCGTCGGTGTAGCCCGCGCCCTTGATGAAGGCCTTGCGCAGGAAATAGGAGAAGCCGCGGTCGCCATAGACCGGCAGGCCCTTCTGCAGACCCGAGTCGCGTTCGGGTGCGTTGGTTTTCTTGTCGTCGTCTTTGGTGGACATGGGGACTGCTTTACTGCCTTGCGAGTGTCGATGCGCCAAACAGGCTGGCGATGAATTCCACGGCGAGTTCCGCCGTGCGGTTGCGCACGTCGAGTGCGGGGTTGATCTCGACCACGTCCAGCGAACCGAGGCGGCCGGTGTCCGCGATCATTTCCATGCACAGCTGCATCTCGCGGTACGTCGGGCCGCCGCGCACGCCCGTGCCGACACCGGGCGCGTCCATCGGGTCGAGGCAATCCATGTCGAAGCTCACGTGCAGGTGCGTGTCGTCGTCCACGTCGTGCAGCGCCTCGATCATCGTGTTGCGCATGCCGTGCTCGTCGATGTGGCGCATGTCGAAGACCGACAGCCCGAGCTGCTTGATCGCCACGCGCTCGTCGGCGTCGACGCTGCGGATGCCGATGAAGTCGATGTCGTCCGCAGCCAGGGCGGCAGGCTGCCCGCTCCAGCCGACCAGCTGCTTGGGCCCTTCGCCGAGCAGGCACGACACGGGCATGCCGTGCACGTTGCCCGACGGGCTGATGTTGGGGTTGTTCACGTCGCTGTGCGCGTCGAGCCAGATGACGTGCAATTTCTTTTTCGTGTAGCGGCAGTGACGCGCGACGGCACTGATCGAGCCGATCGCCAGGCAATGGTCGCCGCCCATCAGCAGCGGCACCTGACCGGCCGCCAGCACAGCCGCGACCCGGTCGAAGACGCTGCGATTCCACGCGACGACTTCCTCGAGGTGACGGATGCCGCCTTGCGGCGGCATCCACGGCGTGGGCGGGCCCGCGAGGTTGCCGTGGTCGATGACGCTCAGCTTCATCGCGCGCAGCGCGTCGTACACACCGGCGACGCGCAACGCGTCCGGGCCCATGCCCGCGCCGCGCACGCTCGCTCCCACATCCGTGGGCGCGCCGATCAAGCTCACCGTTTTCAAGGGGTCTCCTGCTCGGCTGTCTGCATTTGCTACCGAGTGCGTCCATCCTAACCAATGCCGGGCACGCGCTGCACAGAATGCTCTTTTCCCTTTTTGAAGCAAGGACAGACAGCATGCTCGCCATGAATTACCGCGGGCCCTACCGCGTGCGCGTCGCGCACAAGCAGGAGCCCGAGATCGAGCACCCCAACGACGCGATCGTGCGCGTCACGCGATCGTGCATCTGCGGATCGGACCTGCACCTGTACCACGGCCTCGTGCCGGACACGCGCGTCGGGCAAACCTTCGGCCACGAGTTCACCGGCATCGTCGAGGCCGTCGGCCCGTCGGTGCAGAACCTGAAGAAGGGCGACCATGTGCTGGTGCCCTTCAACATCTTCTGCGGCACCTGCTACTTCTGCCAGAAGGAGCTGTACAGCAACTGCCACAACGTCAACCCGCAAGCCACCGCCGTCGGCGGCATCTACGGCTACTCGCACACCACCGGCGGCTACGACGGCGGCCAGGCGGAGTTCGTACGCGTACCGATGGCCGATGTCGGCCCGACGGTGATCCCCGACTGGATGGACATCGAAGACGCCGCGCTGCTCACCGACGTGTGCCCCACCGGCTACCAGGCCGCGGAGATGGGCGACATCAAGGAAGGCGACACGGTGGTGGTGTTCGGCGCCGGCCCGATCGGTCTGCTCGCTGCGAAATGCTCATGGCTCATGGGCGCGGGGCGCGTGATCGTCGTGGACCACGTCGAGTACCGGCTCGAGTTTGCGAAGCGCTGGGCACAGTGCGAGATCGTCAACTTCAAGGAAGTCGGCGACATGGCCGAGCACCTCAAGCGCATGACGGACTGGCTCGGCGCGGACGTGTGCATCGACGCGGTCGGCTGCGAAGCGGCGGGCAATGCCTTGCAGCGTCTGTCGGGCATCAAGCTCAAGATGCAAGCCGGCTCGGCGACCGCGCTGCACTGGGCGATCAACTCCGCGCGCAAGGGCGGCACGATCTCCGTCGTGGGTGTGTACGGCCCCACGTTCAACGCGGTGCCGATCGGCAACATCGTGAACAAGGGCCTGACCTTGCGCGGCAACCAGGCCGTGGTCAAGCGTCACCTCCCGCGCCTGATCGAGCACATCAAGTCAGGGCGCCTCAAGCCGAGCGAGATCGTCACGCACCGCTTCGCGATCGAGGACATCCCCGATGCGTATCACATGTTCTCGAGCAAGCTCGACGAGATCATCAAGCCCATGATCGTTCCGCGCTTCGCCGCGTCACTGCATTGAAGGAATCCCACGCCATGGAAGTCACCTACGTCGAGCGCACCGATCCCGTCGAGCGCCAGAAGCGTCACCGCGAAACCTCGCATATCGCCGGCTGGGGCGCGGATGTCGATCCGGAAAACCGGCCTGCGGTACCCAAGGAGCGCACGCCGCCGCGCCTGGACGGCGTGCACTGGCATGAGCCGGAACGCCAGCGGCCCCCGCCGCATCGCATCCACCACTCCACCGAGCGCCCGGGCATCACGCCGGTGTTCGGCACCAGCGTCGGGCCCACGGGGGTGTCGGGCAAGATGCGCGACGTGGCCTTCAAGTACAGCGAGAACGACCTGCGGCATTGGCTGATGCTGCTCGGCGCGGATCGTGTCAACGTCGTCGAAGGATTGCTCGACGACCTGGCGCACGGCCACGTGCCGAATCTGTGGAAGGAGATGGGCCTGGCAACCGAGTGGCGCTTCAACCGCAAGGGCTTCATCACGAAGATGGCGGTGATGACCGCAGTCGCCGCGGGCGCCGTGTACCTGCTGAAGCGCCGCCGCACGCGATAGCTGCGGCATCATCGGGGGATGGCACTCGCGCGGCAGCTTTATCTCGACTGCGACGGCGTGCTCGCTGATTTCGATGCGGGCGTGCGCCGGCTGCTGGGCATGCCGCCGAATGAATTCATCGAGAAGCGCGGCGCCGGCACGTTCTGGAAGAAGCTCGCGCTCGCCCCCGATTTCTACGGCTCACTGCCGCTGATGCCCGATGCGCGCGAGCTGTTCGATGCGGTCCGGCATCTCGATCCGGTGATCCTCACGGGCTTGCCTCGCGGCAAGTGGGCGGCGCCTCAGAAAGTGCGCTGGGCCGCAGAGCACTTTCCCGGCACGAAGATCCTCACGGTGATGGCGGTCGACAAACGCAATCACTGCACCGAAGGCGATGTGCTGGTGGACGACACGCCTAGGCACCGTCATCTCTGGGAAGAAGCCGGCGGCATCTTCATCCACCATGAAAATGCGCGCGGGTCCCTTGCGGAACTCGCGCGCTATTTCGAATCCCTGGCGGGCTAGGTCAGAACTTGTAGCCCACGCCGATGCGGTACACGTCGGGGTTGAGCTTGACGTCGATGGACTGGCCCGTCGACAGGTGGGCCTGGGTCTTGAGGAACACGCGCAGGTAGGACAGGTCGGCGTACCAGCGCTCGTTGATGTTCAGGGACACGCCGCCGCCGACGGCACCGGCCCACTTCGAATCCACCGACAGGCCCGTGCCCCCGGCGGGGTTGAGCGGGTTCAGCGCGCTCAGCGTCGCGCTGCCGGTGGCGCTGCGGATCTTCGCGTACGTCACACCGAGAGACAGGTAGGGACGGAACTGCGACCTCGCGTCGAGGAAGTGGTATTGGCCCAGGACGGTGATCGGCAGCGCCTTGATCGTGCCGATCTGGCCCACGCCCGAGATCGCGCCCGCGCCGCTGACGCTCTGCTTGAACCCGGCGCCGATCGGCACTTCGACCGCGAAGTGGTCGCCGAACATGCCGCGCACCCAGACCGTGGGCTGCGTGTCCGAGCCGACGTCGATCTGCGTGCCCGGCGCCGAAGGCGCGCCGAGGTTGCCGCTCTTGGTGTTGGGCGACACCGTCGTCGCGCCGACGCCGACGGACCAGCCGCTGGGCAGGTACTGCGCCTGTGCGACGCCGGCGAGCGCCATTGCGGCGATTGCCGCGGCCGTCTTGATGTTGTTCTTCATTGTTCGTTTCTCCTCGAGTTCAGAGCCAGCCGGCGCGGGCGAGGGCACGGCTGACCGAACCGGCCAGCAGCGAGTGCCCGTACGGCGTCGGGTGGAAGCCGTTCGAGAACGCGTAGGTCTTCCACCAGCCGGCCGTCGCGCCTGCGGGCGGTGTGGCGTCGAGTTGCGCGTCGACGCACGTGGCGGGGAAGCCCGTCTCGCCGCACGCCGGCGTCGTCGCGTTCGTCAGTCCGTATTGCGCCGGGCTGGCGAGTTCGTCGGTGAAGTCTTCGTAGAACGGCACCAGTGCCACGCGCGTGTCACCGTTGATGTCGGCCTTGAGTTTTGCGTTGAAGGCCTGGATCCATTGCTGGATCGCGCCTTGCAACTGCTGCGCGCTGGCCTGTCCGAATTGCGCGGAGACCTGCGCGAGCACGGCCTTGAAGCGCGGCGTGAGGGTGATGTCGGGAACGTTCAGGATCGCAACGTGCGTCGCGCCCTTGTCGAGCGTCGTGGCCTTGACCGTGGCCCAGTACGTGTCGGCGAGCTTTTGCATGTACATGCCGGCGAGGATGGCCGCGCCGTTCGCCGTCGGCAGCGTGGCGCCGATCGTGGCCGCGTCGAGCTGCTGCAGCAGGAACGTCTGGTAGGCCTGCACGCCCGCCGCGCCGCTGGCCGCGCCGAGATAAGCGGCGACGAGATCGGCCGCGTCATTGCCGCCCGCGTCCACGATGATGAGGTCGGTGTTCTGGTACGTGCCGCCCATCACCTGCAACGCGGCGCCGAGCTGGACCGCGAGCGCGAAGGGAGCGACAGCGCCGCCCTGGCTTGGCGGATTCACGATGTGGCCCCCGCCGACCGCGAAGTCGCGGCACGCCGCGTTCGTGGTGAACGACGCACCCCCGGTGCTCGACGCGAAGAAGTTGCAGGGCATCGGCAGGCCGTAGTTGGTCGCGATGATCTGCGCATACACGGGATAGCCGGCCGCCGGGTCCGAAGCTTTCTGCACGGTGAACTTCGCGCCGAAGGTGCCGGCGTCGGCCAGGCTGTCGCCCGCGATGATCACGCGCGAGATCGCGGTTTTCGGGGGCGCAGCGTCGCCGCCGCCGCCGCATGCGACGACCAGCGCGGCCGTGATGGCCGAGGCCGCGAGGGCGAACCCGCGGCGGGAGATTTTCCAATTCATGAGGGACCTTTTGAAAAAAGAACGACCGTTCGATTTTGGGATGCCGAAATCGTAGTGCCGCCCCCGGTCAGGTCCCCACAGGGTTATCACGGACGAGGTCTAGACCGACCTCCCGGTGACTGAAGTCAGGTGCTTCAACCCAGGCGAATGGGCACGAAGATCTTGTCCTCGCCACGCTGCACGAGCAGCGCCGCGGACTTGTTCGACTTCGCGACGATGGACTTCATCTGGTCGACGCTCGCGACCGGCGTGCCGTTCACCGAGAGGATCACGTCGCCGGGCTCGACACCCGCGCGCTCGGCCGGGCCGCTCACGCCTTCGACGACGAGACCCCCACTCGCGACATGCACTTCCTTGCGCTCTTCCGGCTTGAGCGGACGCACGGCGAGGCCGAGCTTGCCGCCCCCGTCCGGCTTCGCGCTGTCGGTGTCGGCCTTCGCGACCTTGTCACTCGCACTGCCGAGCGTCGCGTTGATCGACACCGGCTTGCCCTTGCGCCACACATCGAGCGTCGCCTTCTGGCCGGGCATCGCCGCGCTCACCGCCGCCGACAGATCGCCCGACGCGATGATCTGCTGGCCGTTGATGCTGCGGATCACGTCGCCGGTCTGCAGGCCCGCTTTCTCGGCGGGGCTGTTCTTCTCGACGTTTGCAATGAGCGCACCGGCCGGACGATCGAGCCCGAACGAATCGGCGAGCGTCTGGTTGACTTCCTGCACCGACACGCCGAGGCGCGCGTGTTCGACCTTGCCGGTCTTCGCGATCTGGTCCTTCACCTTGACTGCAAGGTCGACCGGAATTGCGAACGACACGCCCTGGTAGCCGCCCGACTGCGAGTAGATCTGCGAATTGATGCCGATCACTTCGCCCCTCGCGTTGAACAGCGGGCCGCCGGAGTTGCCGGGGTTCACCGCGACGTCGGTCTGGATGAACGGAACGGCGGAGTCGGTCGGCAATGATCGGCCCTTCGCGCTGACGACGCCCGCGGTGACCGTGTTCTCGAAACCGAACGGCGAGCCGATGGCCAACACCCATTCGCCGACCTTCAGCTTGTCGCTGCTTCCGAGCGTCACGGCAGGCAGGTTCTTCGCGTCGATCTTGAGCAGCGCGATGTCGGTCTTGGCGTCGGCGCCGAGCACCTTCGCGCGGAACTCGCGGCGGTCGGTGAGCTTGACGGTGACCTCGCTCGCGTCCTTCACGACGTGCGCGTTGGTCATGATCAGGCCATTCGTGTCGATGATGAAGCCCGAGCCGAGGCCGCGCACGGGCATCTGGCGGCGCTGCATGTTCGGCAGGCCGGGAGCGAAGCGGCGGAAGAACTCGAACGGGTCCATGTTGCCTTGCGGCCCGCTGTTGCTGCTGCCCTCTTCGTCGGTCGCGTCGGCGCCGGCCTTGCGCGTGCCGCTCACGCTGATGTTGACCACTGCGGGGCCGTACTTCTGCGTGATGAGCGGGAAGTCGGGCATGCCGGGCGTCGTCGCATCGCGCGACGTCTCGCCGGGAGTGAGCGGCGGCAGCACCGCGGCGTGCGCAACCGGCGCGCTGTGGTGCAGCGCTTCAACTGCCGCGCCACCGATGAGCCCGGAACCGATGAGTGCCGCGACGAGCGGCAGAGCCTTGAGATTGGTCTTCATGCGACGAAATATGAGGCCCCCGGCTTAGGCGCAGCTTAAGAATGCGCCGCGACCGAACGCGCGGGAAAACGCACAGCAACCGCGAGCCCGCCGAGCCGCTGCGAACGGCTGAGCTCCACTTGCGCGTGATGGCGGTCCGCAACGGCTTTCACGATCGCCAGGCCAAGGCCGCTGCCCGCCGCGTCGGATCCGGGCACGCGGTAGAAGCGGTCGAACACGCGCTCGTACTCCGCCGCGGGGATGCCGGGGCCCGAGTCTTCAACGATGAGCTGCATGTTGTCCATTCGGATGTCGACCGTGCCGCCTTGCGGCGTGTACTTGATCGCGTTGTCCAGCAGGTTGCGCAGGAGCACGTGCAAGGCCTGGCGTTGGCCTTGCACCGTGAGCGAAGCCCCGGGGGCAAGGCCGATGTCGATGCCGCGCGCCTGCGCTTGCGGCAGCACTTCGGCCACCGCTTCGCGCGCCAGCTGCTCCAGGTTGACTGCTTCGCTCGGTGCGATGGCTGCGCCCGCTTCTTCGCGCGCGAGCGCGAGCAATTGCCCGGACAGCTCGATCGCACGCTCCATGCCTTCGTTCAGGCGCTCGAGCGCCGCCTGCCGCGCACCGTCGTCCGTCGTCTTGCGCAGCGCTTGGGCCTGCAGCTTCAACGCCGCGAGGGGCGAGCGCAATTCATGGGCCGCATCGGCGATGAATTGCTGCTGCGCCGAGCGCGCTTGCAGCAATCGCTCGAACAGCAGGTTGATTTCATCGACCAGCGGCAACACTTCCTCGGGCAGCCCGCGCGTGGGCAGCGGCGACAAATCGTTGGCGGGCCGCGCCGCCACCTGCTTGCGCATGCGCTGCACGGGTGCGAGCGCGCTGTTGATCAACCACCACACCGCCAGCATCAGGATCGGCGCGAGCAGCACGATCGGCAGGATCGCGCGCCAGGCGAGTGCGCGCGCACGTTCGAGCCGCGCGTCGAGGTCCTGCGCGATCTGGACCGTGTGTTCGGGCGTGCGCAGCGAGTAGATGCGGTAGCGCACACCGTCGACGCGGGCGTCGGAAAACCCCAGCACGGCTTGCGAAGGCATCTGCCGCGCGCCCGAGCGGTACAGCTCGGTGCCGTCGGGCGACCAGATGCGCACCGAGAACTCGATCTCGTCGCCGCCCGGCGAGAACGGCAAGCCGCCGTGCACCGAGCGCGCGACCTCCTGCAGGTGGTAGTCGAACATCCGGTCGGCCTCGAACAGCGCGGAGCGATATGCGCTCGTCGCCTGCAGGACCGAAACGAATGCGATCACCGCCAGCACGAGCCACAGCACGCGCCGGCGCAGCGAGGGCGGTGAGGAGTTCGCCTTCATTCGCGCGGGATCACGTAGCCCAGGCCGCGGACGGTCTTGATGAAGTCGGCGCCGAGCTTCTTGCGCAGGCCGTGGATGTAGACCTCCACTGCGTTGCTGCTCACGTCGTCCTTCCAGCCATACAGCTTTTCCTCGAGCTGCGTGCGCGAGAACACCGCCCCGGGGCGTTGCAGCATCGGCTCGAGCACGGCCCACTCGCGCGCGGACAGTTGCAGCGATCCGCTGCCCAGCGTCGCTTCGCGCGTGGCGGGATTGAGCGTCACGCCCTTGTGGGAGATCACCGGGTCGGCGCGGCCCGCGCTGCGTCGGATCAGTGCTCGGATGCGGGCTTGCAGCTCATCGACATCGAAGGGCTTGACGATGTAGTCGTCGGCGCCCGCATCGAGACCCGCGACGCGATCGTTGACGGCATCGCGCGCGGTCGCGACGAGCACGGGCACGGCGCTGCCGCGCGCGCGCAAGTTGCGCAGCACCGCGAGCCCGTCCTTCTTCGGCAAGCCGAGGTCGAGCAGGACGCAGTCGTAGGCCTCGGTTGCGAGCGACGCATCGGCCACCTGGCCGTCGCGCACCCAGTTGACCGCATAGCCTTCCGCGCGCAGCGCATCCAGCAGCGCGCGCCCGATCATCGCGTCGTCTTCGACGAGGAGGAGTTTCACGGTCTCGCCAGTCTTCGCCCGGAGGCTTAAGGCGAGCTTAACGAAAAGCCGCTGGATGCCGGGTCAAGCCCGGCATGACAAGGCGTTTATGTCGTCCACCAGTTGCCCGACGCGACCACCATCGACAGCAGCTGGATCTCGCTGTCGTAGTAGCCGGTGGTGAGGTTCTTCGCGTTCCAGGTCCACAGCGTGTCGGCAAAGCCCTGGTATCGCGCGTCGATGCACGCACCCGCGCAGATCGGGCCGTGGTACGCGGGGCTCTGGCCGCCGGTCACCATCGAACCGTCGAGGTTGTAGCCGGTCCCGATGGCCACCGGGTCGCCGCCGGACGATTTCTGGAAGAAGTCGACGAAGCGCTGCGTGATCGTCTTGACGCGCGCATCGCCCGACAGCACGTAGTCGGAAGCGAAGCGCCACGGGTTGCGGCAGGCGTTCCACCAGAACTTGTTCTCGTTGGCATTGCCGTCGCCCATGAAGCCCGGCGAAGGGATCGGCGTGGCCGTGTCGGTGTTGACGATGAAGTCGGGCATCAGGCCGACGCCCGGCGAGTACACCGTCTGCATGAGGTTCGACAGGTACACCGCGCGGTCGACCGCCGTGTTCCAGAACGAGTCCCCCGTCGCACGCGCGAACGCGCGGAAGTGGCCGATCATGTAGTCGGAGGTGCGGCTCACGTTGGCCAGCCGCAGGCCCTTGGTCGTGCCGTCGCCCACCATGCAGATCGACTTGATCGCGCCGATGGTGTTCTTCGCTTCCTGCAGGTAGTTCCACTTGCCCGCCGAGCCCCATTGGCGGTCGGCCATCAGCAGCGCCATCGCGACGTCGAGGTCGCCGTCGACCGCGTTCCAGCCGCCGCCGCCCGACGATCCGTCGGCGTTGATGCGCCAGTCCATCAGGTATTTGCCCTGCGCGTCGAACTGCGCGTTGCCGTAGGCGTAGCGCGTGCGCACCACGGACAGCAGGCCGTCGAACAGTTGCTGGGCGTTCGGGTCGTGGCCGGCGAAGACCACGGCGATCAACATGCCGTAGCCCATGCCTTCGGACACTGCCATGTAATTGGTATCGGAGAACTGGATGGCGTAGCCCCCGGCGACGATGGCACTCGCGTTGACTGCGCGCCGTGCCTTCCATGCGTCGTATTGCGATGCAAGCACCGTGTCCATCGCCGCGTTGTTGGGCGACAGGCGGGTGCCTGCGGCGTACGCGGTCTGCCGCGAACCGAATGCGTAGCCCGTGCCGGAGGCAGCGGAAGGCGCAGGGGTCGCCGTGGTGCCCGAACTGGTCGGCGATGTCGGCAGCGTGGCCGGCAAGTCGGACGTGGCGCCCGAAGAAGTGGGGCCGGAGATGGCGCTCATCGCAGGACTCGCGCCGCCACCGCCACCGCCGCAACCGGTCAAGGCGGCGGCAACAGCTGCAGAGCTTGAAGACAGGAACAGGCGTCGTTTCATGGGGTACTTCTCCTCAGTGCCTCAGCAAGAGCGACGCACTGTAGTAGGAGATGTCCCACAAACGCGACGGGTGCCCGCCGACATTGGTAAGGAGTTGCTGAGCCACGAACCGCGCGAAACCGCGGAACTTGTCACGCTTCGGGCGCGGTGAAGCTCAGCAGCCCAATGGCTGAGACAACCAAAGGCTACCTCATCGGTGGACGAGGTGTATCAAGCTCAGCAGGAGAAGTTACGGCTGCACGCGCAGCGCAACAGGAGGCGGGCTATTCGGCCTTGATATGCGCGCGGTCGACGACGACCTTCCAGCGCTTTTGTTCGCCGGCAATGAACTGCGCGAACTGCGCGGGCGTGCTGCCCACGGATTGCGCGGCGTCCTGGTTCAGGTGCTCGAGCGTTGCGTTCGAGTGCATGGCCTTGGTGGTCTCGGCGGCGAGCTTGTCGATGTTGGCCTGCTGCATCGTCGCGGGCGCGAGCATGCCGTACCACTGGGTCATCTCGAAGCCCGGGTAGCCCTGCTCCGCCACGGTCGGGACATCGGGCAATTGCGCAAGGCGCTGCGCGGAACCCGTGGCGATGCAACGCAGCTTGCCGGCCTTGATGTGCTGGATGATGGCCGACGCGCCGACCGATGCCGCGTCGAGCCGCCCCGAGATCAGGTCCGTGAGTTGCGGGCCCGTGCCCTTGTACGGCACGTGCAGCACGAAGATGCCCGCCGTCATCTTCAGGTATTCGAACGCGAGGTGGCCCGCGCTGCCGTTGCCGGCGGAGCCGTAATTGAGTTGTCCCGGTTTCTTCGTCGCGAGTTCGACGAACTCCTTCAGGTTCTTCGCGGGCACGGACGGGTGCACGACATACAGGCTGGGCACTTTTGCCAGCAGGCTGACCGGCTTGAAGTCCCGATTGGCGTCATAGGGCAGCTTCGCGAACATGGACGGGTTGACCGCCAGCGTCCCGATATGCCCGAGGATCACCGTGTGCTGGTCGTCGGCGCGCGCCACTTCGGTCATCGCGATGTTCCCCGACGCGCCCGGCTTGTTGTCCACGTAGACGTTCTGTCCGAGCGACTTCGTCAGTTCACCGGCCGCCGAGCGCGCGATGATCTCCGAGCTGCCGCCGGGTGCGAACGGCACGACGAAGCGGATCGGCTTGGTGGGCCAGGCCTGTCCTGGGCTCGCCGAAGGAGCCTGAGCGTGCGCGGGGCTGTGGAGGGCGCCGGCGCACAGGGCGCTGCTGGCGGCAATGAAGTCTCGGCGGGTCAGGCTCATGGGCGCGAATGTGCCACGAAGGACGATATCCGCGAATACGCGCTTCCCACATCCGCGCGCTCGCACTACGATCCGCACCTTTGGAAGGAGAAGACCCATGCAAATGAAGAAGACCGTGGTGGCACTCGTGGTGGCGCTCGCCGCCGGTGGCGTGCTTGCCGATGACACGCTCAAGAAGGTCGCGGACAGCGGCAAGCTCACGCTCGCCTACCGCGAATCCTCGGTGCCATTCAGCTATGAGATCGGTGCGGGCAAGCCCGTCGGCCTGGCGGTGGAAATCTCGCTGGCCGTCGCCGACGAAGTGAAAAAGGCGGTGGGCAAGGATGTCGCCGTGAGCTGGCAGTCGGTCACGTCCGCCAACCGCATCCCGCTGCTGGTCAACGGCACCATCGACCTGGAGTGCGGCTCCACCACCAACAACAGCACGCGCGGCAAGGACGTGCAGTTCGCGATCAACCATTTCTACACGGGCACGCGGCTGCTGACGAAGAAGACGTCGGGCATCAACAACTACGCCGACCTGAACGGCAAGACGATTTCGACGACCACCGGCACGACCAACGCCCAGGTGATGCGCAAGTACATCGCCGACAAGGGCCTGAAGACCGATGTCATCTTCGGCAAGGACCACTCGGATTCGATGCTGCTCGTCGACGCCGATCGTGCGGTGGCCTTCGCCATGGACGACGTGCTGCTGTTCGGGCTGATCGCCACGGCCAAGACGCCGGCCGCATGGCACGTGGTGGGCGACTCGCTGCAGGTCGAGCCCTATGCCTGCATGCTGCGCAAGGACGATCCCAAGTTCCAGGCGCTGGTCGACAAGGTGATCGGCGACATGATGAAGAGCGGGCAGTTCGAGAAGCTGTACAACAAGTGGTTCACGCAGCCGATCCCGCCGAACAACATCAACCTGAACCTGCCGATGGCGCCGGAGCTCAAGCAGAACTTGAAGGACCTGAGCGACAAGCCGGCGACTTGAGCGAAGCGATGTCGCCGTCCCGGCGCAGGCCGGGACCCAGTGGCTTTACTTCATCGACCTGAGGCACTCCGCGAGGTAATGTGCCGTGCGGCTGCCGGATTCGCGCGATCTGGCAGCCGCAACTTTTTCGGGCGGGCCCTCGGCGACGATGCGCCCGCCCTCTTCACCCGCGCCGGGACCGACGTCGATGATCCAGTCGGCCTGCGCCGCGACGCGCATTTCGTGTTCGACCACGACCAGGGTGTTGCCCGCGGCCACGAGCGAATCGAGTTGCTTCATCAGGCGGTCGACGTCGCACGCATGCAATCCCGTCGTCGGCTCGTCGAGCACATAGAGCGTGTCGCCGCGCTGCGTGCGCTGCAACTCGGTCGCCAGCTTGATGCGCTGCGCTTCGCCGCCTGACAGTTCGGTCGCGGGCTGGCCCAGGCGCAGGTACCCGAGGCCGATTTCCTGCAGCACGCGCAAGGGCCGTGCAATCGGCGCCTCTGCGGCGAAGAATTGCGAGGCCTCGTCGACCGTCATGCGCAGCACTTCGGCGATGTTCTTGCCGTTCCACGTGACTTCGAGCGTGTGCGCGTTGTAGCGCGCGCCATGGCATTGCGGGCACGGCGCGTAGACGCTGGGCATGAACAGCAGTTCCACCGAGACGAAGCCCTCGCCTTCGCAGGTTTCGCAGCGGCCTTTGGCGATGTTGAACGAGAAGCGCCCCGCGTCGTACTTGCGCTTGCGTGCGGCCGGTGTGGCGGCGAACAACTTGCGCACCGCATCGAACAGGCCCGTGTACGTCGCGAGGTTCGAGCGCGGCGTGCGCCCGATCGGCTTCTGGTCGACTTGCACGAGGCGCTTGATGCGATGCAGGCCTTGCGTGATGCGGCCCGACGTCGGCGCGATCGCATCGCCCGCGTCGAGCGATTCGGGCCCGGGGGTTTCTTCGTCCGCCTGATCCACCCCGAGATGGTCGGCAACGAGGTCGATGAGCGCCTGGCTCACCAGGCTCGACTTGCCGGAGCCCGATACACCCGTGACCACCGTGAAGCAGCCGAGTGGAAACTGCGCGTGCATCTCCTTGAGGTTGTTGCGCGTCACGTCTTCCAGGCGCAGCCATTCGGTAGGATCGATGCGCGGTCGCATCGGCGTCCTCTCGTGGCCAAACAAGTGGGCACGCGTGCGCGATTCCTCGACATCCGCCAGCCCCGCGGGCGGGCCGCTGTAGATCACGCGCCCGCCTTTCTCTCCCGCGTCGGGACCGACGTCGACGAGCCAGTCGGCGCGGCGCATTACCGACAAATCGTGTTCGACGACGAAGATGCTGTTGCCTGCGGCCTTCAGTCGCTGCAGCGATTCGAGAAGCGCCTCCCCGTCGGCCGGATGCAATCCCGCCGAAGGTTCGTCCAGCACGTAGATCACGCCGAACAGATGGGAGCCGAGTTGCGTGGCGAGCCGCAACCTTTGCAATTCGCCGGGCGACAGCGTCGGCGTGCTGCGATCGAGCGAAAGGTAGCCGAGCCCGAGTTGTTCGAGCGTGGCGACGCGGGCGAGCAATTCGCGCGCGATGCGTTGCGCGGCGAGCACTTTTTCTTCGGACAGGTTCGGCGTGCGCCGCACATCCGGCGCAGCGGCATGCGATGCGCCGCCAGCCGCTACGCGCTTGCTCGTTGCCGCGCGTGCGGCTTCGCGGCTGAGCACGGCAAAGTCCGCGTGATCGCCGGCCAGGTTGCCGTGCGCAACCGGGCGCAGAACCTCGGCCACTTGCGAGAGCGGAAGCTTGGAAATCTCCGCGATGTCGTAGCCCGCGAATTTCACCTTCAGCGCTTCGGGCTTGAGGCGCTTGCCCGCGCACGCCGGGCACCAGTTCGCTTTCATGTACCGCGAGACACGCTTTTTCATCAGCGCGCTTTGCGTCGTCGCGAACGTCTGCAGCACGTAGTTGCGCGCACCGGTAAACGTGCCCATGTAGCTGGGTTCTTCCTTGCGCCGCAACGCCGCGCGCGTTTCCTTGGGCGTG
>DATLBJ010000019.1:0-2275 GCA_035526975.1 Ramlibacter sp. | reverse complement strand
CCGGCAGACGTTGGCGCTCAGGTTGTCCTCGATCAGGTGTTGATGGTCTCGGACGGTGACGCCGTGAAGCTCGGTAATCCCCTGGTGTCGGGAGCGACGGTCTCCTGCACCGTCATCGCCCACGGGCGCGGCGAGAAGGTGAAGATCTTCAAGATGCGCCGCCGCAAGCACTACCAGAAGACCCAGGGCCATCGCCAGAACTACACGGAAATCCGTGTGGACGCGATCGCCTGATCCGCACGAGGACACAGCAATGGCACACAAGAAAGCAGGCGGGTCATCCCGCAACGGCCGCGACTCCGAAAGCAAGCGCCTGGGCCTCAAGGCCTACGGTGGCGAGCTGGTGAACGCGGGCTCGATCATCGTTCGCCAGCGCGGCACGCAGTTCCACGCCGGCATGAACGTGGGTATCGGCAAGGACCACACGCTGTTCGCCACGGCCACCGGCCAGGTGAAGTTCAGCAAGCAGGGTCCGAAGGGCAAGTCGATGGTCTCGATCGAGCCGCCGAAGCAGTAACGGCCTTTTTCGATCGCGAAAAGGCCCCGTCTTCGCACGGGGCTTTTTTGTTTCTACTCCTCCCACGCCCCCATGCCCGAGATCTCGCTGTTCATCGTTGCCGCGGCACTCCTCACGGTGGCTCCCGGGCCGGACATCATCTACGTGCTCACGCGCGGCATCGCGCAGGGTCGCCGTGCAGGCATTGCGGCCGCCCTGGGCTTCGCGACCGGCTGCATCTTCCACACGGTGCTTGCGGCAGTCGGCATCGCCGCATTGATTCGGTCCTCGCCGCTCGCGTTCGACGTTGTGCGCTATGCGGGCGCAGCGTACCTGGTGTGGATCGGCATCCAGGCCCTTCGGCACCGCTCGTCGTTCTCGATGGACGGCGGCGGTGACGTGAAGGCACTGGCGGCCATCTACAAGCAGAGCGTCATCGGCAACATGCTGAACCCGAAGGTGACGCTGTTCTTCCTCGCCTTCCTGCCGCAGTTCGTGAACACCGAAGCGGGACATGTGGGCGGGCAGATGGCATTGCTGGGGGCGATCTTCATGCTGCAGACGGCGGTGATCTTCAGTGCCGTGGGCGTGTTCGCCGGGGCGATCGGCGGATGGATGCGGCGCAAGCGCGCGATCGGCGAGCGGCTGAATGTTTTCGCAGGCATTACCTTCATCGCGCTGGGCATTCGCGTGGCGCTTCCGGATCTGGCACCCAAATGAAATTCTTCGACGAAGCGAAAATCGAGGTGATCGCCGGCAACGGCGGCGACGGCAGTGCGTCCATGCGACGCGAGAAGTTCGTGCCGCGCGGCGGCCCGGACGGCGGCGACGGCGGTCGCGGCGGCAGCATCTACGCCCTCGCCGACGCGAATCTCAACACGCTCATCGACTATCGCTACACGCGCATCTTCCGCGCGAAGAGTGGCGAGAACGGCCGTGGCCGGGACCAGTTCGGCAAGGGTGCCGAGGACATCGTGCTGCGCGTGCCGGTGGGAACCGTGATCAAGGATGCCGAGAGCGGCGATGTCATCGCCGACCTCGCGAAGAACGGCGATCGCGCGCTGCTGGCCCAGGGGGGCAAGGGCGGCCTGGGCAACCTGCACTTCAAGTCGAGCGTGAACCGTGCGCCGCGCCAGTTCACGCGCGGCACGCCGGGCGAGCAGCGCAAGCTGGAGATGGAGCTGCGCGTGCTCGCGGACGTGGGACTGCTCGGCATGCCGAACGCCGGCAAGTCGACCTTCATTCGCGCGGTGTCATCGGCACGGCCGAAAGTCGCGGACTATCCCTTCACGACGTTGCACCCGAATCTCGGCGTAGTGCGCGTGGATGAAAACCGCTCATTCGTGGTCGCGGACATCCCCGGTCTCATCGAGGGCGCGGCCGAAGGCGCAGGCCTCGGCCACCAGTTCCTGCGGCACCTGCAGCGCACCCACCTCCTGCTGCACCTGGTCGACATGGCGCCCTTCGACGCCGGCGTCGATCCCGCCGCCGAGGTGAAGGCGCTCGCCGCGGAGCTCAAGAAATACGACGCCTCGCTCGCGAAGAAGGCGCGCTGGCTGGTGTTCAACAAGGCCGACCTGCTGGAGCCCAAGGAGCGCGGGAAACGCGCGAAGGCGCTGGTGAAGAAGCTGCGCTGGACCAAGCCGTGGTTCATCATTTCGGCCATCGACGGCGAGGGCTGCAAGGAAGTGACCTTCAAGGTGATGGAATACATGGAAGCGGAGAGGCGCAAGCCGCAAGGCGCAAGAGGCGCGCCAAACCGCGCGGACGGCAAATGAC
>DATLBJ010000018.1:0-13591 GCA_035526975.1 Ramlibacter sp. | reverse complement strand
GGCGCGGACGATTACCTGCCCAAGCCGTTCGAGCCGCGCGAACTGCTCGCGCGCATCCGCGCCATCCTGCGCCGCCGCGCCGAGGGCGCGCAGCCGCAACCCAAGGTGATGCGCTTCGGTTCGCTCGAGATCGACCGCGATGCCCGCACGGTCACCGTCGGGGGCAAGGCCGCGGACCTGACGTCCTACCAGTTCGACCTGCTCATCACGCTGGCCGAGCGCGCGGGCCGCGTGCTCACGCGCGACCAGATCATGGAAGCGGTGCGCGGCCGCGAACTCGAAGCCTTCGACCGCTCGATCGACGTGCACATGGGCCGCATCCGCGCGGCCATCGAGGTCGACCCGAAGAATCCCAAGCGCATCCTCACCGTGCGCGGCGTGGGCTATGTCTTCGCGAAACAGCAGGACTGAAGCGCCGCGCCCATGACCCCCTGGCAGTCGCGCTGGCGCTTTCCCCTGTGGTTGCGCATCTGGATCGCCGTCCTCGGCGCAGTGGCCGTTCTCACCGTCGCCTTCGGCTGGCTGTGGCGGCTGTCGAACGAACAGGTCCCGGAGCGCGAGGTGATCATCCGCAACGAGGCGGGCGAGGTCATCGGCCAGGACGTGACGCGCCCGATCCGCGATCCGCGCCGCGGCCTCGAATTCAATGTCGACATGAAGGACGGCAGCAAGCTGGTGGTCCAGTTGCCGCCGCGCCGCCGCTCGCCGGGAGAGCCGCCGCCGGGAAGCGGCTGGATGCGCGGCCCCGCGGGCCTGCTGTGGATCCTGGCGATCGTCGCGATCGCGGTGGGCGTCGGCGCCTACCCGATCATTCGCCGGCTCACGCACCGCCTCGATGAACTGCGGGCAGGCGTCGAGCGTTGGGGCGAAGGGGATTTGTCCGTGCGCATGCGCGAAGAGGGGTCGGACGAACTGGCATTCCTCGCGCAGCGGTTCAATCATGCGGCCCAGCGCGTCGATGCCTTGCTCAAGGCGCACAAGTCCTTGCTGGCCAATGCGTCGCACGAGTTGAGGTCGCCGCTCGCGCGCATCCGCATGGGCATGGAACTGATGGGCCCCGATGTCTCCGCGTCCGCAGCCGACGAAATCCGCCGCAACATTGCGGAGCTCGACCAGCTCATCGACGAAATCCTGCTGGCCAGCCGCCTCGACGCGAAAGAAACCGCGATGGGGACGATCGAGACAGTCGACCTCACCGGCCTGGTTGCGGAGGAATGCGCGCACACCGAGGCCGAGCTCGTTCCCAGCGCCGACGGCCACAGCGTCGTCGTGGATGGCGTCGCGCGGCTGCTGCGCCGCGCGGTGCGCAACCTGCTTGAAAACGCGCGGCGGTACAGCGATGGTGATGTCACCGTGGAGCTCAAGCGCGAGGGCCCGGACGCGGTGCTGCGCGTCAACGACCACGGGCCGGGCGTGCCCGCGGCCGAGCGCGAGCGCATCTTCGAGCCTTTCTTTCGCATGCCGGGCGCAAGCGAACGGCATGGCGGTGTCGGCCTGGGCTTGTCGCTGGTGCGTTCGATCGCACAGCGTCACCATGGCAGCGTGCATTGCGAAGCGGCGCCCGGCGGCGGCGCGTCGTTCGTGCTGCGCATCCCCTGTCACCAGATGTAATGCGCTGTAAAAGTTTCCGGGAACGGTGGAAGCCGATGCCGAAAATCACCAAGATCACGCATTGATCGCGGCGTGCAGCCGGGCCTCATCCGATCAGGGGATGCAAGGTGCGACAACGCGAACTACATTGAATTCAACGCTGTCACGCGCAACGGTTTTCAGTCTCCCAACGACGTCCTTCCAAGGACTTGATACAGCCACCGCAAGGTGGCTGTTTTTTTGTCATCCCCGCGCGCGAAGATCGTGCGTTTCCGACGCGTCGCCGAGCGGGATTCGCGCGTCGCGCTGGTCGGTCTCGAGCACCGCCAGCAGCTGGTCGAGGTTCCGGTCCAGCCGCGCGAGCTGGTCGACCGGCAGTTTCCCGAGCGCGTGCGGCAGCACGCCGGTCACCGGCAGCGGCGCCTTGCGCAGCACCGTGCGCGCGAGCGGCGTGACGCGCAGCTCGACGATGCGCCGGTCGCACTCGGGACGCGTGACTTCGAGCATGCCTTTTGCCACCAGCGGCTTGATCAGGTTGCTCGCCGTGGACTGGCGAATGTCCAGGGCCGTGGCGAGTTCACCCAGGCGGATGCCCGGCCGGTCGCGCACGACGCCGAGCGCCCACACCTGGGCGCCGGACACGCCGGCCTTGCGTTCGACCTCGTGGAAATGGCCGCGCACGGTGTGGAAGACGAGGCGAAGCTTGCGCAGCACCTGCACTGCGCCGTCCGGCCGAACTTCCTGTTTTCTGCGAGCAACCACGGCGGGATGCTCGCGCCGCGCACCTGACCGCGCCCTGACCTGCGCCGGACTATTGGGGGAATCCGCCGAGTCCCGTGGCGGATGCCGGCTGCGCGGGCGTGCGCGCAATGTTCATCACCCAGCACACCATCACGAAGTACCCGACCAAGGACGAAAGCTCCACGACGCCCTGCTCGCCGAAAGCGGCGAGCGCCTCGGCAAACGTCGCGTCGCAGGCGCCATGGGTCGTGAGCAGCTCGCGGGTGAAATCGAGCGCGATCTCTTCGCCTCGATGCAACTGTTTCGGTCGCGCGCCCGCATGGAGCGCATCGATCGTGTCTTGCGAGATGCCCGCTTTCACAGCGAGCGGAGCGTGCATCACCCACTCGAACTGGTTGCCGGTGTGGCGCGCGACCGCGCAGGTGACCAGTTCCCGCACTCGCGCATCGAGCACGCTTTCGAAGCGCAGGTACTCCCCCATCTTCGCGACGCGCTCGAGCAGTTGGGGACTGCGCAACAGCGGCAGGAAGGGACCGAAGACCCCTTTGCGCGGGCCGTCGATCAAGCCCTGCGCCGCCGCGCGTTGTGCGTCGTTCATCGATGCGGCGTCGGGCATCGGCAGCCGTTCGCGTGCGCCGGGCGCGAAGCCCTGTCTCGCCACTTCAGCGGGCATGGAAAACCTCCGGGTCGTCGATGGATGATTCGCTCGCATTCATCCGCCAGAGCCAACCGGCGGCGATGAAGACACTGAGCGCCGCAACTTGCAGTGCGATGTCGAGCCCGTGCTTCGCGAAGCCCGGGAGGTGAAGCAGCAGCGACGAGGCGATCGGCCCGGCGATCTGCCCCAGCGCAAACGAAGCAGTCATGCGCGCGACCCGCGGCGTGGGGTCGGCGGTCGCACGGGCGCGCACTTCCTGCACGCCGGCAAGGGTGACGATCATGAAGGTGCCGCCCACGCACAGCGCGGACGCCGCGATCGTCCACCCATTGAGCCACACGCTGGGCAGCAGCACGCCGATACCCATGATCACGTTCGACCCGGCCCACACCTGCAGGCGGGTGAAGCGGCGCAACGCCCAGCCCGCGATGAATGTCGACGCAGCCGCCGTCGCGCCGAACACCGGCCATGCGAGCCCGAACAGGCGCGGGTCGTCCACCACCGAGCGCGCCATCACCGGCAGGAAGGTCGCGGGCAGGATGTAGCCGAAGCCGAGGGCGCCGTAGCAGATGACGAGAGCGCGCATGCCGGCGGGTTCGCTCGCCGTGCGGGCCGCGGGGGGTGCGGCGACGGCGCGCGAATCGAGACGGCGCAACACGACCCCCACGGGTGCGGCGAGCACCAGTGCGATCGCACCGAGCTCGACCCACATCCCGGCCGCACTGGCATGCAAAGAAGCGGCGACAACGCAATAGACACCCGCGAGCGCGATGCCGAAGCCGACGCCGGAATACACCGCGCCGGCAAATTGCAGCCGCCCTTGTTGCGCCAGCGCACCGAGGCACCAGATCGCGGTGGCCACGAAGGCCCATGCACTGGCTGCGCCGGCCGCGAAGCGCATCAAGGCCCACAGCCACGCCGGCAGGGGAAGGGCCATCGCCGCAGTGAGCACGGCCGTCAGGCCAAGCGCGACGACCGCGAGCTTGGCGGCGCTCCAGCGCAGGCGCGGCGCCGTCACCGCGCCCGCGAAATAGCCGGCGTAGTTCGCCGCAGCGATCCACCCGCCGGCCGCGAGGTCGAGCTGGCCCTCGTGGATCATCAGCGGCAGCAGCGGCGTGAACGCGAAGCGGCCGATGCCCATCGCGACCGCCAGCGACAGGATGCCCGCGAGGGCCAATGCGACAGGCGGGACGCGGGAGCCGTTGGACATGGAATCCGATTAGACCGAGAATGCGCCCGTCCGACAAATGAATAAATCAGAACATCCATTCTTGCCATGAGAACGATCGACCTGGACTCGCTGGAGATCTTCCGCGCCGTCGTGCAGGAGGGCGGCGTGATCCGGGCGGCGGGCAAGCTCAACCGCGTGCAATCCAACGTGACCACGCGCATCAAGCAGCTCGAGGAGCGGCTGGGGATCTCGCTGTTCCGCCGGCAGGGCCGCTCGCTCACGCTGTCGCCCGAAGGCGAGAAGCTGCTGTCGTACGCGCAGCGGCTGTTCCGCATCGCCGACGAGGCCGAGCATGAGCTGATGAACGGCAAGCCGATGGGAATGTTCCGCATCGGCTCGCTCGAGAGCACCGCGGGCAGCCGCCTCGCGCCGATCCTGTCGAAGTTCCACAAGCTTTATCCCGGCGTGGTGGTCGAGCTCGTCACGGGCACGACGGGCGCGCTGGTGCAGCGCGTGACCAACTTCGAAATCGAAGCGGCGTTCGTTTCCGAACCGTTCACCGCGCCCGGGCTCAATGCGATGAAGGTGTTCGAGGAAGAACTTGTGCTCATCACGAGCCGGGACATGCCCGTCGTGACACGCGCATCGCAGCTGTCCGGGCGCACGCTGATCGCGTTCGTCAACGGCTGCTCGTACCGCAAGCGGATGGAAGAGTGGCTGGGCACCGGCTCCGTGATGCCTTCGCGCACGCTGGAGTTCGCGTCGTACCAGGCCATGATCGCGTGCGTTGCGGCCGGCACCGGCTATGCGCTGGTGCCGAAGTCGCTGCTCGCCTCGTTGAAATCCGGCGGTGAAGTGAAACAGCACGAGCTGCCCGCCCGCATCCGCCGCAACCGCACGCACCTGGTGTGGCATGGCGCGCCGTCGTCGGCGCTGTCGCGCCTCCAGGAAATCGTGCAACCCTGATCGCCCTGCAGGAGGTCTGCCGCATGTCCCGTCTTTCGGCTTCGCGGTTCGCACGGCACTTTGCCCTCGACGTTCCCATCGCGCTCGCTCCGATGGCGCTGGCCACCGGTGGCGCGCTGGCGGCGGCGTGCACGAAGGCCGGTGCACTGGGCCTGGTCGGCGCCGGCTATGGTGAACTCGCGTGGACGCAGCGCGAATACGCGCTCGCGCTCGAGCTCGGCGTGCGCGAGCGCACCGGCTGCGGATTCATTACGTGGAAGCTCGAAGAGGATGCATCGGCCCTCGATTGGGTGCTGGAGCAAAGGCCGCGCGCCGTCATGTTGTCCTTTGGCGACCCGCGGCCTTATGCGGGCCGGATCGCCGCGGGCGGGGCCGCGCTGATCTGCCAGGTGCAGCGCCTCGAGCAGGTGCCCGTTGCGCTCGAAGCCGGCGCGCAAGTGATCGTCGCGCAAGGCGCGGAAGCCGGTGGGCATGGGATGGCCGGGTTCGACGCACGCGCGACGTTCACGCTGGTGCCGGAGATCGCCGACTGGCTCGCCGCAAACGCGAGTGGCACATTGCTGCTCGCGGCGGGCGGCATCGCGGACGGCCGCGGGCTGGCGGCATCGATGGTGCTCGGCGCCGACGGCGCCCTCGTCGGCACCCGGCTGTGGGCCAGTGCGGAGAGCCTCGCTTCGGCGGCCGCGAAAGACGTGGCCGTGCGCGCGAGCGGCGACGGGACCGCGCGCAGCGCGATCTTCGACATCGTCCGGCGCAAGAACTGGCCGGCGATGTTCGACTTCCGCTGCGTTCGCAACGATCTGCATCGCCAGTGGGAAGGCCGGATCGACGAGTTGCGCAGCGCCCCCGACAGTGTGCGCGCTCAGTACGACGCCGCCGTGAACGCCGGTGATTTCACGCGGGCCCATGTGACCGTGGGCGAGGCGACCGGGCTGGTGCGCGACGTATTGCCGGCCGGCGAGATCATCGCGCGCATGGGGCGCGAGGCGCAGGCGCTTCTTCGCTAGAGCAGCGCACGCACGCGCTGCGGCGTGATGTCGAAGAGGCAGCGCGTGTGCCCGAGCGGACACTCACGCTGGAAGCACGGCGCGCAATCGAGCGGTGGCTGGTACGCCGGGTCGTCGCGCAGCCAGATGATGGACGCGCGCTCGTTCAGCGGCGGCGTGTGCTGCGGGCTCGAGGAGCCGAACAGCGCGACCTGTCGCACCCCGAATGCGGCCGCGACGTGCATCAGCCCGGAGTCGTTGCTGATCACGGCGCGCGAAGACGCGATGAGCGCGAACGCATCGAGCAGCGACGTCCTGCCGGCGAGGTTGATGCAGCGTCCCGGGCCCGCTTCGGCGGCGATCTCGTCGCACAGCGGCGCCTCTTTCCCGGAGCCGAGGAGCACAACCCGCGCGTCCAGCGATTTCGCGAGTTCGGCGTAGTGGATTGCCGGCCACCGCTTCGCCGCGCCGAACTCGGCGCCCGGGGCGAAGACAAAAAAACCGCGACTAAGGAGCTGGGCGTTCGCGAGCGCGGCGTCGATCCTTTCCCTGGGAAGCAGCAGCTGCGGTCGATCGCCTTCGATGCCAGCTTCGCCACTCAGCGCGGAATAAAACGCCACCATGGGCGGCTTGCCCTTCGGATTTTTCAGGCGGTGCGTGAGCAGCCCCACACGCGCTTCGCCGAGATACCCGACACGCTTGGGAATGCTCGCGAGAAACGGCAGCAGCGCGCTCTTCATCGAGTTCGGCAGCACGTAGGCCGTGTCGAACTGTCCTTCGGCTGCCTTCGCGATGCGGCGCCGCTCGCGCAACTGCAGGCCGCCATGCTGGAACGGGAACTCGATGACGTCGCCGACGTGGGGCATCGCGCGGTACACCGGCGCGACCCACGGCACCGCGCCGACGGCGAGCCTTTCGCCGCGCGCATGCAGGCGCCGCAGCAGCGGCTCGGTCATCACCGCGTCGCCGATCCATTGCGGGGCAATGACCAGCGAGCGCGTCATGGACAGGTGACTTTGCCGCCCGGAAGACACTGGATTGCGGCTCAAGGCCGCAATCACACCGTCAATGGGCGCCACCCCAGTGTTCGCCGGCCTTCAGCTTGTACACCGTGCCGCAATACGCGCACTTGGCTACGCCGGTGCGCGCCACATCCAGGTAGATGCGCGGGTGGTTGTTCCAGATCTTCATGCCGGCCGTCGGGCTCGGGCAGAACACGCCGCCGTTGGCGTTGAGGTCCTGCGCGGCCAGCTCGACGACGGTGTCCTTGCGTACGGTGTTGTCCATGACTTGCTTCAGACCTTCGTGAGCCAGTGGGCGTACTTGGCATTGCGGCCGTTGACGATGTCGAAGAACGCCGCCTGGATTTTCTCGGTGATGGGCCCGCGCGAGCCGGTGCCGATCTCGACGCGATCGAGTTCGCGGATCGGCGTGACTTCCGCGGCGGTGCCGGTGAAGAAGGCTTCGTCGCTGATGTAGACCTCGTCGCGCGTGATGCGCTTTTGCACGATCTCGATGCCGAAATCCTTGGCAATGTGGAACACGGTGTTGCGCGTGATGCCGTTGAGTGCGCCGGCGGAAAGATCCGGCGTGTAGATCACGCCGTCCTTGACCAGGAAGATGTTCTCGCCCGCGCCTTCGGACACGAAGCCGGTCGAGTCGAGCAGCAGCGCTTCGTCATACCCGTCGTCCAGCGCTTCCATGTTGGCGAGGATCGAATTCGAGTAATTCGACACCGCCTTGGCCTGGGTCATCGTGATGTTGACGTGGTGGCGCGTGTAGCTCGACGTCTTCACGCGGATGCCGCGCTTCAATCCTTCTTCGCCGAGGTAAGCGCCCCATGCCCAGGCCGCGACCATCAAATGGATCTGGTTGCCCTTGGGCGAGACGCCGAGCTTTTGCGAGCCGATCCACGTGAGCGGGCGGATGTAGCAGCTCTCGAGCTTGTTCGCGCGCACCACCGCCCGCTGCGCTTCGCTGACCTGCTCCTTGGTGAACGGCAGTTGCATGCGCAAAATCTTGGCGCTGTTGAAGAGGCGGTCGGTGTGCTCCTGCAGGCGGAAGATCGCGGTGCCGCCGGCCGTGTTGTACGCGCGCACGCCTTCGAACGCGCCGCAGCCGTAGTGCAAGGTGTGGGTGAGGACATGGATCCTGGCATTGCGCCAGTCGACCATCTCGCCATCCATCCAGATCTTGCCGTCGCGGTCGGCCATGGACGGGAGTGCGCTCATTGGGAGGTCCTTGGGGAAAACTGAAGTGGAACCGGGGATTTTACGGCGCGTCCGCGGGGCGTGAGAGGTCCCACTTGACGAGGCGCCCGCCCGCGAACTCGCAGGTGACGCTCGAGCCCGTGCCGTCGCTCCAGCGGTAGATTTCCGGCTCCTGGCCTTCGCGCGACAGTGGCTCGCCGAGCGCCTGCGTGATTGCCATGACGTGAAGCAGGTTCACGCCCGTCCTGAGCTTCGCGTTGAGCATCACCGCGCTGCCGACGTGGCCCTTCGGGCGCCCGGCCGCCTTGCGCATCACATGCATCACGCGATTGAAGTGCAGCAGCCCATACATCACCAGTGCCCCGGCCGCCAGTGCGACGCCCGGCCAGCCGGCCATGCGCCAGCCGGCGTAGACCAGCGCGGCCGCCAGGATGGGCACGACGATCCTGTTGATGCTGTTCATTGCAGGCCCCTGACGACTTCCATTGCCTCCTCGATCCGCTCGACGGCATGGATGGTCAGGCCCTCGATCTCGCGCGAGCCCTTCTTCGGCGCATTGGCCTTGGGCACGACCGCGATGGAAAAGCCGAGCTTGGCCGCTTCGCGCAAGCGCTCCTGTCCGCGCGGCGCGGGGCGCACTTCGCCGGCCAGGCCCACTTCGCCGAACGCGATGAAGCCGCGCGGCAAGGGCCGGCCGCGCAGGCTCGAGGTGATCGACAGCATCACAGCCAGGTCCGCAGCCGGTTCGCTGATGCGCACGCCGCCGACTGCGTTGACGAACACGTCCTGGTCCATGCACGCGACACCCGCATGGCGATGCAACACGGCCAGCAGCATCGCGAGCCGGTCGCGATCGAGCCCCACCGACAAGCGCCGCGGGCTCGGCCCGCCGCTGTCGACGAGCGCCTGGATCTCGACCAGCATCGGCCGCGTGCCTTCGAGCGTGACCAGCACGCAGCTGCCGGGCACGGGCTCGGCATGCTGCGACAGGAAGATCGCGCTCGGGTTCGCGACGCCTTTCAATCCTTTTTCGGTCATCGCGAACACGCCGATCTCGTTGACCGCGCCGAACCGGTTCTTGATCGCGCGCACCAGGCGGAAGCTCGAATGCGTGTCCCCTTCGAAATACAGCACGGTGTCGACCATGTGCTCGAGCACGCGCGGGCCCGCCAGCGCGCCTTCCTTCGTGACGTGGCCGATCAGCACGATCGCCGTGCCGCTGGCCTTCGCCATGCGCGTGAGGTGCGCCGCGCACTCGCGCACCTGCGCGACGGACCCCGGAGCCGACGTGAGCTGGTCGGAATACACCGTCTGGATCGAGTCGATCACCGCCACGGCGGGCTGCGCGTTCGAGATCGTCGCGAGGATTTTCTCGAGCTGGATCTCGGCGAGCACCTTCACTTGCGAGTTGTCGAGGCCGAGGCGGCGCGAGCGCAGCGCCACCTGCGCGCCGCTTTCTTCACCGGTGACATACAGCGTGGGCACCTGCGCACGCTGCAGCCCATCGAGTGCCTGCAGCAGCAGCGTCGACTTGCCGATTCCGGGGTCGCCGCCGATCAGCACCACGCCGCCCTCGACGATGCCGCCGCCCAGCACGCGATCGAGCTCCGCGATGCCGGTGGGCGTGCGCTCGATTTCGCTGGCCTCGATGTCGGCGAGCACCGCGAGCTCCGCGCCCTTCGCGAGCGAGGCGAAGCGGTTGCGCCCGCCCCCCGCCGCCTGCTCCGGCACGGTTTCGATCAAGGTGTTCCAGGCTTCGCACTGCGGGCACTTGCCGAGCCACTTCGCGCTCGTGCCCCCGCATTCGGTGCAGGTGTAGATCGTCTTGTCTTTGGCCATTGCGGCCAGTGTAGCGAGCTACTTCTTCGCAGCTGGCCACGGCTTGTCAGGACCGTCCGCCTGCATCGCTTCGCGCCACTGCATGGCATCGTGGATGCGAAAGCGCGTGCTCGGGTGGTCGAAGAAGATGAATTCCTCGATCGGGCCCGGGTCGGGCTTGCGGTACTCGGTGAGTTTGAGGTCCACCTCGGCCTCGCCCAGCGGCTCGCGCGAGAGGTTCAGGCCGAATCGGTCGGCTTCGATTTCGTGGACGCGGACCATCGTGTTGAGCAACGGCGTCGTGACGAAGAAGAAAACCGAGAAGGCCATGACCAGCAGGGGCAAGCCCGCGATGTCGCCCACGCCTTGCAAACCCCAGCGCTCGCCCCAGCGCGCGAGCGACTCTCGCATGATCCACGCAACCAGCGCGAAGCCCGCAATGAACATGAGCGCGAGGTACGCCAGGATCTTGAACTGGTGGTTCAGCACGTAGTGCCCCAGCTCATGCCCCATCACCGCGCGGATTTCCGCCAGCGACGTGCGGCGCAGCAGGTTGTCGTTCAGGCGCACCTGCGCCGAACCGAAGATGCCCGAGACGTTGGCGCTCACGCGCGTGGTCTGGCGCGACGCGTCCACCTCGTAGATGTTGTCCGCGGGCACGCCGTTCGCATGCGCCATCGCGAGCACCTGCTGCTTGACCACCGGGTCTTCGACCGGCTTGTAGGTGTTGAACAGCGGGTCCACCCACTCGGGCGTCACGAGCAACGTGAGCACCTGGAAGACGATCCCCAGAACAGCCGCGGCGACCCACCAGCGTTCGCCGAAGCGGCGGATCAGGCGATACAGCACGGGGACCAGCATCGTCACCACGACGAGCGCGACGGCCAGCCCGATCAGCTGCTCGCCGAACCACGCCGTGAAGTCCTGCGTGGCCATGCCGTACTGGTGTTCGCGCACGAAGAACTGGTAGATCGTCAGCGGCAGCGCCAGCAGCCATGCGGCAATCCAGTAGGCGATGCCGACGATCGCATCGGCGGCAAAGGGCCTGCGTCCCACCCGGCTCGCCCAATCCCGGATCCGCGCAGCGCGCCGGCCCGCGAGCATCAGCCACGCGATCGGGATGTTGACGAGGAAGTTCCACAGGATCAGCCAGTAGCCGCCTTCGAAATAGGCGTTTGCGCGATCGACGGTCGCCTGCGGCAGGCGGTCCATGTAGGCTTGCGTCGCCTTGTCCGCGTCGTGCGGGAGCGAGGCGCGCCACGCGTCGGTGGCGGGCTGGATCTGGAACTGCTTGTTTTCCGCGGCGTGCACAGTGCACGCGAGCGCCAGCAGCAGCGCGAACGCCGCGGCGATCAATCTGTTCATGGGGCCTCTCTCCTCGGCCCGCAATGTACCGCTAAACGATCCCCCGATACGAGCCGCCATCGAGCTGGATGTTCTGCCCGCAGATGAACGAGGCCTGCTCGCTGCACAGGTAAGCGCACATGTCGGCGAACTCCTCGGGCCGGCCAAAGCGCTTCGCCGCGATGGTGTCGGTCAGTTTCTGCCGCGCGGCGTCCACCGGGATGTTGTCCATCCTGGCCTGCCGCTCAATGAGGTACTGCTGGCGCGGCGAGTCGATGCGCTCGGGCAGCAAGTTGTTGATCGTGACGTTGTCGACGACGGCTTCGGTCGAGATGGCCTTGCTGAGGGCGGTGAGCGCCGTGCGGGCGGCCGTGGACAAGCCCTGGTGGGCGCGCGGCGACTTCACCATCGCCGACGTGATGTTCACGATGCGGCCGAACTTGCGCTGCCGCATCCCGGGCAGCAGCGAACGGATCAGGAGCGCGGCCGGCAGGAAGTTCTGCTCGAACACGGCGATGTACGCGTCGTGGTCCCAGTCCTCGAACTTGCCGGGCGTGGGCCCCGCGTTGTTGTTGACCAGGATGTCCGCATCGGGGCAGGCCGCGACCAGGCTTGCGCGGCCTTCCTCCGTCATGATGTCCGCGACCACCGGCACGACCTCGTTGCCGGTCGCGCGCGAGATTTCGGTGGCCGTCGCGCGCAATTTTTCCTCGTTGCGCCCGTTGATGTACACCTTCGCGCCCTCGCGCGAGAGCGACAGCGCGCAGGCCTTGCCCAGGCCTTGCGACGAGGCGCAGACGATGGCCTTGCGGCCGGCGATGTGAAGGTCCATGCGAAAGCTCCGGCGTTTGCGGCCCGGCGGCCAATCATTTAATATATTAACTAATCCGCCGCGCCATGACCACAAGTTTCAAGCACCGCAACCTTCCGCGCCTGCTGCTGCAGGCGCGCGAAGCGGTGATGGCGCACGCGCGGCCGAGCTTGCGCGGCCACGGCCTGTCCGACCAGCAGTGGCGCGTGCTGCGCGTGCTCGGCGAGCAGGGCACGGTGGAAACCGGACGCATCGCGCGCGAAGCTTTCATCCTCGGCCCCAGCCTGACGGGCGTGCTCACGCGCATGGAACGCGACGGGCTCATCCGGCGCGAGCGCGACCCGGCCGACCAGCGCCGCAGCGTCGTGGAAGCAACGGCCAAGGGCGCGAAGCTCGTCGGCCGCCTCTCCCGCACGGTGGAATCGCACTATGCGTGGATGGAAAAACAGCTCGGGACGACGAAACTCGCGCAGCTCTACCGGCTGCTCGACGAACTGATTGCGCTCGAAGGCGCTGCCCCCGAACATTCACGGCGTCATACGAAACTGCACCCATGCGAATCGACCACCTCATCAACGGCAAGGCCGTCACGGGCCACGACTACTTCGAGAGCCTGAACCCCGCCACGCAGGAAGTGCTGGCGGAGGTGGCGTCGGGCGGCGAAGCCGAAGTCGACGCCGCGGTGCAGGCCGCGAAGGACGCGTTCCCGAAATGGGCCGCGCTGCCGGCGCCGCAGCGCGCGAAGCTCATTCGCAAGCTGGGCGACCTGATCGCCGCCCACGTGCCGGAGATCTCGCGCACGGAGACGAACGACACGGGGCAGGTCATTTCGCAGACGGGCAAGCAGCTCGTGCCGCGCGCGGCCGACAACTTCAACTACTTCGCCGAAATGTGCGTGCGCGTGGACGGGCACACCTACCCGACCGACACGCACTTGAACTACACGCTGTTCCATCCGGTCGGCGTGTGCGCGCTGGTCTCGCCATGGAACGTGCCCTTCATGACCGCGACCTGGAAGGTCGCGCCTTGCCTGGCGTTCGGCAACACCGCGGTGCTGAAGATGAGCGAGCTGTCGCCGATGACGGCCGCACGGCTTGGCGAACTTGCGCTCGAAGCCGGCATCCCGCCTGGCGTGCTGAACCTCGTGCATGGCTACGGCAAGCAAGCGGGCGAGCCGCTGGTGCGTCATCCCGACGTGCGCGCGATCTCGTTCACGGGGTCGACGGCCACCGGCCATCGCATCGTCAAGGAAGCGGGCCTGAAGAAGTTCAGCATGGAGCTGGGAGGCAAGTCGCC
>DATLBJ010000017.1:0-29748 GCA_035526975.1 Ramlibacter sp. | reverse complement strand
TGCGCACCGGTGAGCGCTCGCACGATTCCGAGCAGGACGAGGCCCATGGCCGTCGCGGCGTACTTGCGCGCGCTCACGGCAGTTCGGCGCCGCGCATGCGGGCGGCGATGGTCGACGCACGCGCGGACAGGTAGCCCGAATTCGGCAATTTCTCGAAGTACTTCGGCCGCGGCAGCATCACCGCGAGGCGCGCGGCCTCGTAAGGCGTGAGTTGCGACGCGCTCTTGCGGTAATAGTGGCGCGCGGCGGCTTCGGCACCGAAGACGCCTTCGCCCCACTCGACGCTGTTCAGGTAGATCTCGAGGATGCGTTCCTTCGACATCATCTTCTCGATGGCGAAAGTCAGCACGATCTCCTGGCCCTTTCGCAGCAACGTGCGTTCGCCCGAAAGCAGGATGTTCTTCGCAAGCTGCTGGGTGATCGTCGAGCCGCCGACGATCTTGACCGGGCGCGGGGGCGGCGCCGTCGGCTTCGCGCGCGCCTGCTGCCTGGCGGCGCGCTCCTCGGCCTTCTGGTTCTTCTCCCACGCTTTCTCCAGCGCTTCCCAGTCCACGCCGTCATGGTTCACGAAAGAATCGTCCTCCGACGCGATCACGGCGCGCTTGAGGTTGTCCGAGATGCGCGAATAAGGCACCCACTCCTGCGTCCAACGCAGCCGCCCCTTGTCGTGCGCGATGCGAAAAGCCTCGGAGCGCTCGAACGTCGTCGATTCGGGATCGAGGGTGGCTGCAAGCGCGATACGGGCAATGAAGAAGACCTCGAGCGCGCAGCCCGCCAGGAGGAACACCGCGATCCAGCGGGCAATGGCCTTCATCATGAAAGCGTCGCGCGCAGTTCGGCGAGCACGGCCACGGAAGGCGGCCGAATGCCACGCCAAACGAGAAAGGCTTCAGCAGCCTGTTCGACAAGCATGCCGAGGCCGTCGCGCGCGACCGCGCCGTGTTCCTGCGCCCACGCAACGAATCCGGCAGCCGCGGGACCGTACATCATGTCGATGGCGAGCGCCTTGGGCTTCAGGACCGACGCGGCGAAAGGCACGCCCGCGCCGCTCATGCTTGCGGCCGTCGCGTTGACGACGATGTCGAAGTTGCCGGGAATTGCTGTGATCTCGCAGCTCGCCAGCCCCACACCGTGCGCAGCCGAGAGCGACGCATGGCGCTCGATGAGGGCGCGTGCCTTGTCGGCGGTGCGATTCGCAACCACGACGCGGCGCGGCTTTGCTTCGATGAACGGACCGAGCACGCCCGATGCAGCGCCGCCGGCGCCGACGACCAGGACGTCGCAGCCGCGAATCTCCACGCCGGCATTGCGTTCGATGTCGCTGACGAGCCCGATTCCGTCGGTGTTGTCGCCCAGGATTTCATCGCCGTCGAAACGCATTGTGTTGCTCGCCTGGGCGAGTTGGGCGCGCGGCGTGAGCCTCGTGGCGAGCGCGGGCGATTCGAACTTGAACGGCACCGTGACATTGCAACCCCTGCCGCCTTCCGCGCGAAACGCATTGACCGCCTCGACGAATCCGCCGACGGGAACCAGCCGCTTCTCATAGCGCAAGTCCTGGCCCGCGAGCTGCGCGAAACGTGCATGGATCCACGGCGACTTGCTGTGTTCCACGGGATTGCCCATGACGCAATACAGGTCCATCAGCGCCCGACGAGATGCGTCTCGAGCGTGCCGTCACGCGCGAAAGTGAAAGTCTGGATGAAAGCCAGGCGGTTGTAGCCCGCGCGAACGAGTTTGTACTGCACCTTCGGGGGCACCGCGCCGAACGGGCCGGCGCTGCGTGCGATGGCTTGTGCCCGCTTGTCCAGCATCGGGTTGCCCGACGAGTGCTCTACGACAGCATCGCTCACATTGCCATCGAACCCCACGGTCAGCTGCAGAACGAGCTGGCCATACAGCGGCCTGCCCGCCAGCTGCGGAAAATTGCGCGTGCCCTTGTCCTCGATCTTGCGTCGCAGCACGTCGTAGTAGATCGCGAAGACTTCCTCGCGCGTGGCCGGCGTCACGTAGCGCTTGCGCGGCCGCGCGTTCTCCTCGTTGATGCGCCGCTCGATCTCGGCGAGGATCTTCAGCTGCTGCCGGCGCTTTTCCTCGAAGGCCGCGCGTTCGACCGGTGAAGCCTGCACCATCTCGGGCGGTTTCATCGTCGCGACTTCCTGCTTCCGTTGCGCGAGGAGCACCGTCTGCTGCTGGAGCAACTGCACTTCGGCCTGGCGTTGCATGTCCTCGGCCGAATCGCCGAACTCCGTCAGTGCAGAAGGGGGCAGGGGAGAGGTTGCACGGCCCTTGGCCGCATCGCCACCGCCTGCGAGCGAGGCTTGCGCGATGGCGTGTGCCTTGTCAGGCTTGTCGTTGAGGTTGGCGTTGACGAGGATGACTTCGAGCGGCGTGTCCTCGAACACGCGGTTGAAGCCTTCGGGATCGACAAAACGGAAAGTGAGAAGCGCCCCATGCACGGCAAGCGAGATGCCGAGCGCGATCTGCAACGTACTGAACTGGCGCAGGTTCACGAGCCCGGATTGTCGCTCGCAACGGCTGGGTTGTCTTCGGTTTCGTTCATGTCGACTGCAATGGCGATGGGACCGGCCACCGGCTCGTCGTCGCCCTCGTCCTCCATCGACCCGGCGGGTTCGGCGGCGACGTCCAGCCGCTCGACGAACGTCCCCTTGACGTCCAGCGTGATCAGGTCGATCTCGCCCAGCTTCACACGCACATGCGCGCCCCGCGGCAGCTCGTTGCCCCCTAGCACCGGCAGGACGAGCGGGATGTTGTCGGCACGCACCATTCCCTCGCGAAACAGCGTCCCCACGATCTCCGACATGCCCTGCTGCTGCAGGTACTTGAGCGTCCAGTACCGCTCCATCGCGCCTTGGTGGCCGTTGTAAGCCGTATACGCGCCGTCGAAAGCCGAAATGATGGAGAACAGCTCGGCGTCCTTCGGCTTGAAAGGCGCGGCCAGTGCGGCGGTGCGACCGTGGCGTGCGGCGGCGATGATCTGCCACTGGTTCAGGAGATCGGTGTAACGGCGCAGCGGCGAGGTGCTCCAGGCGTAGCTCTTCACGCCGATGCCGGCGTGGGGCAGGGCCTTGGTGCCCATGCGTACCTTCACGCCCGGGGCCAGGCTGGCCTGGCTGCGGTAGATCGCGGGCACCCCGAGTTCGGCCAGCCAGGTGCCCCACGTGCTGTTCGCGAGGATCATGGCCTCGGCGACGATCAGGTCGAGCGGTGCGCCGCGGCGGCGCACCGTGATTTCCACTTGCTCGTCGCCCGCGGGCTCGGCGCCATCGTTGCCGACGAGGCGAAAGTTGTAATCCGGGCGGTTGAAATTCTCCGGCTTGCCGCGCACGGCCTCACGCGCCTTCTTGAGGTGCTGGGCGAGGCGATGCAGGAAGGAAAGGGGGGCGTGCAGGTTCGCGACCGGATGATCGCCCCCGGCGTGCGACGCCGCAAGCCATCCTTCGGTCACGGCCGCATCGAGCAGGTCGTGGCGCAAGTTGATCGTGATCGGCACACGTTCGAGCTTCGTCTCCGTGCCTTTCAAGGCCAGCGTCTCCTCGTCGAACGTGGCGTAGAGCGACACCGCGGGGCACTGCACGCCTTCCTGCAAGGTGTACGCCTGCACCACGTCGTCCGGGAGCATCGTGATCTTGTAGCCGGGCATGTACACGGTGGACAGCCGCTGGCGCGCAACGGAGTCGATGGGCGATGACGGCTGGATCGCGAGCGCCGGTGCGGCAATGTGGATGCCCACCGTGACCGAGCCCGTCCCGAGGCCTTGCACCGACAGCGCATCGTCGATCTCCGTCGTACTCGAATCGTCGATGGAGAACGCCTGCACATTCGCGACCGGCAGTTCGTCCTTGATCTCCGGCGCCGACAACGCCGGGAACGCCGTGCCCTTCGGGAAGTTGTCGAACAGGAAGCGCTTGAAGTGGAACTGGTAGGCGGAGGTGATCGCACCGGCGCGCTGCAGCAGCGCGAGCGGCGACAGCTGCGAGGCGCGCGATGCCTCGACCACAGCCTTGTATTCCGGCGCGTTCTTGTCCGGCCGGAACAGGATGCGATAGAGCTGCTCGCGGATCGGCTGCGGGCAAGCGCCGGAGGCAAGCTCGTTCGCCCAGGCGGTGATCTGTTCCTGCACCTGCTTTTTCTTCTCGATCGCCACGAGGGCCTGCTGCAGGATTTCCGCCGACGCTTTCCTGAAGCGGCCCTTGCCCGAACGGCGGAAGTAGTGCGGTGCGTCGAACAGCCGGAAGAGCGCCGCCGCCTGCTGCGCCGGGGTGGCCTTGTCGCTGAAGTAATCGCGGGCCAGGTCGGCAAACCCGAACTCGTCCTCGGGCGCGAATTCCCACGCGAGATCGAGCTCGATCGAAGGCGCGAGCGCCTGCGCCTCGCGCACCAGTTCGGCGGGCGCAGGCTTGTCGAATTTCAACAGGACGCTGGCGCTTTTGACCTTGACGCGCTTTCCGCTGTCGAGCTCGACCTGTGCCGACGTATCGGCCTCCGACAGCACGCGGCCGGCATGGAACTTCCCGGCATCTTCAAACAGTACGAACATGCCCGGATTGTCCCTTACTGCAGTCCCAGGAAACCGGACACCTCGCGGATGTGCGAATCGAAATCCGACAGCGCGTGGTCGCTGCCTTCCAGCAGCTTGATGCGGCAGCCTTCGTAGCGCGCCGTCATCTCGCGCCAGTCGAGGACTTCGTCCCCTTTCGCGATCACCGCAAAGTAGTTTTCGGGGCGGTGCAGCTTGCCGGCATCGAGCTCGCGCAGTTCATCGACGAAGCGCGGCTCGAAGAAGAAGCGTTCGTTGGGATCGTGCCACGCGGTCAGCTCGCCGATGTACTTGACCAGGTCGCGTGCCGCATTGACCGCGGGATTGAGGAGCACCGCGCGGCAATCGCACGCCTGCGCGACATAAGTCGCATAAAACCCGCCCAGCGAAGATCCGATGACGCCCATGCGGTCGCGCGGCCAGGCGGCGACTCCGTCCATCACGAGCTGCATGGCAGCCTTGGGGGAAGGAGGCAGTTGCGGGCACCACCAGGTGACGGCCGGGTGCCGCTCGCGAACGTGCGCTTCGACCCTTCGCGCCTTCGTCGACTTCGGCGAAGAGCGGAAGCCGTGCAAGTAGAGCAGGTGTGTCACTGGGTAATCCATGGATTCAATGATGCCACCCGGGAGATAATGCCGAGCCATGTCCGCAGTCTTCGAACAGCCGTCCGTCGGTCGCCGCCTCGCGCCGCTGCTGGATGGGTTCGATGGTCCCCTGGCTTTCGCCGCATTCATGCTTGCGTGCGGCGGCCTGCTCACCATGTATTCCGCGGGCTACGACTTCGGCTCGCGATTCCAGGACCACGCGCGCAACATGGTGCTGGCGGGCGCCATCATGTTCGTGGTCGCCCAGATCCCGCCGCAGAAGCTGATGCGCTTTGCCATTCCCGCGTACACCATCGGCGTTGCGTTGTTGATTGCAGTGGCCGTCTTCGGCGTGACGAAGAAGGGCGCAAAACGCTGGGTGAACGTCGGCGTGGTCATCCAGCCGAGCGAAATCCTGAAGATCGCGATGCCGCTGATGCTCGCGTGGTGGTTCCAGAAGCGCGAAGGGCAGCTGCGCCCGCTGGACTTCGTCGTTGCCGGCCTGCTCCTCCTCGTCCCCGTGGGCCTGATCGTGAAGCAGCCCGACCTGGGCACGGCCATCCTGGTGCTTGTCGCCGGCCTCGCGGTGATTTTCTTTGCGGGGCTGTCGTGGAAACTGATCCTGCCGCCCGTCGCACTCGGCCTCGTCGCGGTGGTGCTGATCGTGGTGTTCGAAGGCCGCATCTGCGCCGAAGGCGTGCGCTGGCCGGTCCTGCACGACTACCAGCAGCAGCGCATCTGCACGCTGCTGGACCCGAGCACCGATCCGCTGGGCAAGGGCTTCCACATCATCCAGGGGATGATCGCGATCGGCTCGGGAGGTTTCCTCGGCAAGGGCTTCATGAAGGGAACGCAGACGCACCTGGATTTCATCCCCGAGCGGACCACCGATTTCATCTTCGCCGGCTTCTCGGAAGAGTTCGGGCTGGTCGGCAACATCGTGCTGATCGCGTCGTTCGCGTTCCTCATCCTGCGCGGGCTGGCCATTGCGCTCGAGGCTTCGACGCTGTTCTCGCGCCTGCTGGCCGGCGCGATCACGATGATCCTGTTCACGTATGCATTCGTGAACATGGGCATGGTCAGCGGGATCCTGCCGGTGGTGGGCGTGCCGCTGCCTTTCATCAGCTACGGCGGCACGGCGATGGTCACGCTGGGCATGGGGTTGGGCATCCTGATGTCCATTGCCAAGAGCCGGCGCCTCGTCCAGAGCTAGCAGCGCCTCATGCAAAGGGTCGGCATCGTCGGCGTCGGCAACATGGGCGGCGGCATGGCGGCGAACCTTGTCGCGCAAGGCTGGACGGTTCGCGTGCACGACATCGACCGCGCGAAGGTCGGCGCGCTGGAGTTGCTCGGCGCAGCGCCCTGCAGCAGCGCCGCCGATGCAGCGAAGCTCGTGCCCGTCCTGATTGTCTGCGTTGTCGACGCGGACCAGTCGCGCGACGTGTTGTTCGCAACGGGCGGCGCGGTCGAGACGCTTGCGAGCGGTTCGGCCGTGATGCTGTGCCCGACCATCGCTCCGGAAGACACGCAGCAGATCGCCGCCCAACTTGCGCTGCATGGCATCGCCACCATCGACGCGCCGATGTCCGGCGGCCCGGCGAGGGCGCGCGATGGTTCGATGAGCCTGATGGTCGCGTGCGACGAGGCGGTGTTCGAGCAGCATCGAGACTTGATCGCGGCGCTGTCGCACAAGGTGTTTCGCATCGGCGAGCGTGTCGGCGATGGCGCACGCACGAAGCTCGTGAACAACCTGCTGGCGGGGATCAACCTGGTGGGCGCCGCGGAAGCCATGGCGCTGGCCCAGCGCATGGGGCTCGACCTCGAGACCACGCTCGACGTGATCGGGCAATCCAGCGGCCAGAGCTGGATCGGCGCCGACCGAATGCGCCGCGCGATCGAAGGCGATTACGAACCCCGGGCCCATATGACCTTGCTCGCGAAGGACACGCGCCTTGCCGTCGATGCGGCCCGCGCCGCCGGCTTCGAGGGGCCGTTGGGCGCCAAGGCCCGCGACGTTTTCGCCCGGGCGGTCGACGAGGGACTGGCCGGCCTGGACGACGCCGCGCTGCTTAAACTCCTGTCGTCATGACCACGATCCTGGTCGTCGAGGACGACGACGCCATCCGCAACAACGTCATCCGGCTGCTCAAGCTGGAAGGCTACGAGATCGAGTCGGCCATCAATGGACGGCAGGGCCTCGACAAGGCGCGCAAAGTGCGGCCCCAGGTCATCATCTCCGACATCGGCATGCCGGAGATGGACGGCTTCGAGATGCTCGAAGCGATCCGCGCCGACCGCGAGCTCGGTGCGACGACGTCGGTGATGCTGCTCACCGCGCTCGACGACCGCGCGAGCATGCGCCGCGGCATGACGTCCGGTGCCGACGACTACCTGGCCAAGCCCTTTACCCGCGTGGAATTGCTCGACGCGCTCGAGGGCCTGCTCAAGAAGCGCGTGCGCATCGAGGCGAGCATCGAATCGGCCGTGCTCGCGCGGGAGGAACACCTGCGCCGCGCGTTCCATGAAAGCCTCGGCGGCCGCGCATTGCCCGACAAGTTCGCGCTGGAGCCGCCGAAGCACGCCATCACCGACACGGTCGTCGAAGCCACGGTGCTGTTTTCCGATATCCGCAATTTCACGTCGCTGGCCGAGAAGCTCAGCTCCCGTGAAGTGGCCGAGCTGCTCACCGAATATTTCGACCGCGTCTGCCAGCCCGTGCTGAAGAACGGCGGCCAGCACCTGCGCTTCATCGGCGACGGCTTGTTGGCCGTGTTCTCCGACGACATGGTTCGCACTTCGCCGCTGCCCGCGTCACGGCGCTCGATCTCGGCTGCGCTCGGCATGACGCTGGCCACGCACGATTTCCGTTCATGGCTGGCGCGCCGGTTCGCGCAACGCGGCCTGCCGCCGTTCGCGATCGGGGTCGGCCTGCACTTCGGCGAGGTCACCATTGCGCGGCTGGGCACGACGCAGATGAAGGAGCTCACACCGATCGGCGACACCGTGAACATCGCGGCGCGGCTCGAATCCGAGAGCAAGGAGCTGGGGTGGACCGTGGTTGCGAGCAGGGTCGTGCTGGACCACGCCGGTGCGGGCGTGCAGACCGGCGGGATCACGTCGCTCGAAGTGCGGGGCAAGAACGTGTTCATGGACGTCGCGGAAATCGTCGGCATCGAAACCACCGTGGACGACCGCATGCATGGAATGGCGACGCTCGTCGAGCGCGCCGACGAAGTGCGCGACGCCGTGCAGGTCAATTCTGAGATCACGGCTCGGGCGGTGAAAGGCGCGCTGCAGTCGAAGCTGTCGGCGTTCAAGGATTTCCAGTTCGAAACCGGCGAGCCGCTGCGCCTGAAAGGCTACCGCCTCACGCGCAAGATCGGCTCGGGCGGCATGACCGAGGTGTTCCTCGCCGAGCGTGAATCGGACCACCTGCCGGTGGTGCTGAAGGTGCTCGATGCGAGCGGCAAGGCCACCAGCGAACACCTCTCGCGTTTCATCCAGGAATACACGCTGCTGTCGCGCATCGAGCACCCGCACGTGATCCGCATCTACGACCAGGGCTTCACCGACGACCACGCGTACATCGCGATGGAGTATTTCGAGCGCGGCGACCTGCGCGCGGAGATCAAGGCCGGCATGACCCAGCCCCGCGTGCTCGAGATCGTTCAGCAGGTGGCGCAGGCGCTGGACGCGATCCACTCGCGCGGCATCATCCACCGCGACCTGAAACCCGAGAACATCATGCGCCGCCCGGACGGAACCGTTTCGCTGGCGGATTTCGGCATTGCGAAGTCGATGCTGCAGCAGGAGAACCTGGCGCTGACGCAGACGCGGCACGGCGACGTGGTGGGCACGCCGTTCTATCTGAGCCCGGAACAGGCGTCCGGCCAGGCGATCACACCGGTGTCGGACCTTTACAGCCTGGGCGTGATGATGTTCGAGATGCTCACGGGGGAGCGCCCGTTCCGCGGCGAATCGCTCGACATCCTGCTGGCGCGGCACCTCACGGCCCCGACGCCGCGGCTGCCGCTGACGAATGCGGCTGCGCAGCCCGTGGTGGACCGCCTCATGGCCAAGAAGGCCGCCGACCGGTACCCGTCCGCGCGCGCGCTGCTGGACGACCTCGAAGAGCGCTCGCTCAACCGTACGGTCGTTCACAAGCGATGAGGCCACGGCCGGGCTCGCGGCCTAGAATGAACGCATGATCTCCCGCGAACCCACACTCGAACGGCTGGCCACCGCGCAGCGCCTGTTGCTGGAACCCTTCGGCCTGGACGAAACACACATCGCGAAAGCGCTCGCGGAGATCACCACCACGCACCGCATCGACGACGCGGACCTGTACTTCCAGTACACGCGCAGCGAAGGCTGGAGCCTGGAAGAGGGCATCGTCAAGACGGGCAGTTTCAACATCGACACCGGCGTCGGCGTGCGTGCCATCAGCGGCGAGAAGACGGCCTTCGCGTACTCGGACGACATCTCGGAAGCATCGCTGCTCGACGCCGCACGCACCGTGCGCACGATCGGCGCCGCGGGCGGCCAGGGACGCGCGCGCGTCGGCGAAAAGAAGATCGCCGGCGGGCGCTCGCTCTATAGCCCGGTCGACCCGATCTCCACGTTGGACAGCACGGCGAAGGTGCAGTTGCTCGAACGCGCCGAAAAACGCGCACGCGCGAAGGATCCGCGCATCGTGCAGGTGATGGCGGGCCTGGCTAGCGAATACGACGTGGTGATGGTCGCGCGGGCGGACGGCACGATGGCGGCAGACGTGCGGCCGCTGGTGCGCCTGTCGGTCACGGTGATCGCAGAACAGAACGGGCGGCGTGAAGTCGGCTCGGGCGGCGGCGGCGGCCGCTTCGGCCTTGCATACTTCGACGACGGGAAGATCGACGAGTACGTGGGCGACGCGGTGCGCTCGGCGCTGACCAACCTCGAATCGCGTCCCGCGCCCGCGGGAGAGATGACCGTGGTGCTCGGGCCCGGCTGGCCCGGCATCCTGCTGCATGAAGCGATCGGCCACGGCCTCGAAGGCGACTTCAATCGCAAGGGCTCCAGCGCGTTTTCCGGCCGCGTGGGCAAGCGCGTCGCGGCCAAGGGCGTGACGGTGCTCGACGACGGCACGATCGCCGATCGACGCGGTTCGCTGAACGTCGACGACGAAGGCAACCCGACGCAGCGCACGGTGCTGATCGAGGACGGCATCCTGCTTGGGTACATGCAGGATTCGTTGAATGCCCGATTGATGGGCGTTGCACCCACGGGCAATGGCCGCCGCGAAAGCTATGCGCACATCCCGATGCCGCGCATGACGAACACGTACATGCTCGGCGGCGACAAGCCGGCGGACGAGATCGTGGCCAGCATCAAGAAGGGGCTGTACGCCACCAACTTCGGCGGCGGCCAGGTCGACATCACGTCGGGCAAGTTCGTGTTTTCCGCGAGCGAGGCCTATTGGGTCGAGAACGGCAAGGTGCTGTATCCGGTCAAGGGGGCGACGATCGTGGGCAACGGCCCGGATGCGCTCACCCGCGTGAAGATGATCGGCAACGACATGGCACTCGATTCCGGCGTGGGCACCTGCGGCAAGGAAGGCCAGAGCGTCCCGGTGGGCGTGGGCCAGCCCACATTGCGCATCGACGGCCTCACCGTCGGCGGTACCGCCTGAGGGAAGGCGAGTGGGAATGGCCGAGAGCGGGACGACACCCAATCCACGGCTGCGGCGCGACCCGAACACGGCCCTGCCGAGCATCAACACGTTCGGCGACCTGTCGAACTTCCTGCGCGGCGCGGTCGCCGACGAGGACAGCCGCGTGCTTTCCGAAAGCATGGCGGAGCTCTCGGTTCACCTGGAGGCCATCATCGCGGCGCTGCGCGTGAACCGCATCCGCACGACGATTGCGCCGATGCTGGTGGACCTGCTCACGGTGCTGCGCGTGCACCGCCACCAGGTGGTCAGCCTCGGGTTTTCGTGGCGTGGCCTGTATGAGTACGCCGCGTACCTGCAGGCACTGAACAACTTCCGCGTGCTGATCGGCCAATGGCTGCTCGATGGGGGGCCGCGCAGCGTGCAACTGCTCCTCACCGCCGAAGACTTCGAACTCGTCGCATGGCGCACGCTCGGCGAAGGCATGCTGATGATCGACATGTACGAGCAGTGGCTGGCCAGCGGCACGAAAGACGAATCGATGCTGGGCAAGCTGGACGAACCCCAGGTGCAGCGGGCCGTGCAGTGGTGGAAGAAATTGAGGCTGTGATACATTGCGGGCCATGAACAAGCGCTTCGCGTTTTTCTTTGCGTATTTTTGGGTTCTCCCATCCGCCGGCGGAAGAGAGAGCTGACCGTACCCAGAGCAGAACGAGTCGCAAACCCTACAAACCGCCGGCACCCCCGGCGGTTTTTGTTTTTACGGACCTGAACGGAGCCCACCGATGAACGCCCAGACTGCCGATGCGTGGCACTCGCACCCTGTCGACAAGACCAGTGAGACCGATGACGAGCGCATCAAGGACATCACCGTGCTGCCGCCGCCCGAACACCTGATCCGGTTCTTCCCGATCCGCGGCACGCCGGTCGAGCAGCTGATCACCGGGACCCGGCGCGCGATCCACAACATCATGCACGGCAAGGACGACCGGCTGCTGGTGATCATCGGGCCATGCTCGATCCACGACCCGGTGGCCGCCCTCGACTACGCGCGCCGGCTGAAAGCCGTGCGCGAGAAGTACGCGGACACGCTCGAAGTGGTGATGCGCGTGTACTTCGAGAAGCCGCGCACGACGGTGGGATGGAAGGGCCTGATCAACGACCCGTACCTCGACGAGAGTTTCCGCATCGACGAAGGCCTGCGCATCGCGCGCAACCTGCTCATCGACATCAACCGCACCGGCCTCCCCGCCGGCAGCGAGTTCCTCGACGTGATCTCGCCGCAATACATCGGCGACCTGATCTCGTGGGGCGCGATCGGGGCGCGCACGACGGAGAGCCAGGTGCACCGCGAACTCGCGTCGGGCCTGTCGGCGCCGATCGGTTTCAAGAACGGCACGGACGGCAACATCCGCATCGCGACCGATGCGATCCAGGCGGCCGCGCGCGGGCACCACTTTCTCTCGGTGCACAAGAACGGGCAGGTCGCCATCGTGCAGACCAACGGCAACCGCGATTGCCACGTGATCCTGCGCGGCGGCAAGGCGCCGAACTACGATGCCCCGAGTGTCGCCGCGGCCTGCAAGGAACTCGAGGCGGCGAAACTGCCGCCTGTGCTGATGGTCGATTGCAGCCATGCCAACAGCAACAAGGAACCCCTTCGCCAGATCGACGTCGCGCGCGACATCGCCGCCCAGATCGCAGGCGGCTCGCGCTCGGTGTTCGGCGTGATGATCGAGAGCCACCTGCAAGCGGGCGCGCAGAAGTTCTCGCCGGGCCGGGACGATCCCCATGCGCTCGAATACGGCAAGAGCATCACGGATGCGTGCCTCGGCTGGGACGAATCGATGACCGCGCTGCAGGTCCTGTCGGATGCGGTCAGGACGCGAGGGCGTCGATGAGTTTCTGGTGGACGCCGCCGAAGCCACCGTTGCTCATGCAAAGGATGTGATCGCCGGGGCGCGCCGCGAGCATGACCTGCTTCACGATGTCTTCGATCGAGCCTGCCACCACGGCCTTGTCCCCAAGCGACGCCAGCGCTTCGCGCGCGTCCCAGTCGAGGCCTCCGCTGTGGCAGAACGACAGGTCCGCCTGTTCGAGTGCCCAAGGCAGCTGCGACTTCATCGAACCGAGCTTCATCGTGTTGGAGCGCGGCTCGAACACGGCGAGGATTCGCGCTGCGCCGACCTTGCGTCGCAGGCCGTCGACCGTGGTGCGAATCGCCGTGGGGTGATGAGCGAAATCGTCGTAGACGGTGATGCCGCGCACTTGCCCGCGCACTTCCATCCGCCGCTTCACGCTGAGGAAGTCCGACAGCGCGCGCGCTGAAGCTTGCGGCGGCACACCGACATGGTCGGCGGCCGCGATGGCAGCCAATGCGTTGAGCTGGTTATGGACACCGGTCATGTCCCACGTCACTTGCGCCACTTTGTCGCCGCGATGAAGCACGGCGAAGTCGTGCGGCTCGCCGTCGGCCGTGAAATCGTTGTTCGCCGCGCCGAACGACCGCACTTCGCTCCAGCACCCCATGTGGAGCACACGCGCCAGGCTTTCTTCGAGCCCGTTGGTCACGACGCGTCCCGTGGAAGGCACGGTGCGCACGAGATGGTGGAACTGCCGCTCGATCGCAGCGAGGTCATCGAAGATGTCCGCGTGGTCGAACTCGAGGTTGTTCAGCACGGCGGTGCGCGGGCGGTAGTGCACGAACTTGCTGCGCTTGTCGAAGAAGGCGGTGTCGTATTCGTCGGCCTCGATCACGAACGTATCCCCCTTTCCGAGCCGCGCGGAAATGCCGAAGTTCGCCGGCACGCCGCCGACGAGAAAGCCCGGGGCCGAACCCGCGTGTTCCAGGATCCACGCGAGCATCGAAGACGTCGTCGTCTTGCCGTGCGTGCCCGCCACCGCAAGCACGTGGCGGCCTTGCAGCACGTTCGCGGACAACCACTGCGGCCCGCTCGTGTACGGCAGTCCCGCATCGAGGATCGCTTCCATCAGCGCGTACCGCGGCGACCCCTCCGCAGTGCGGGCGCGCGAGACCACGTTGCCCACGACCCAGACGTCCGGCTTCAAAGCCAGCTGCTCGGCGCCATAACCTTCGATGAGTTCGATGCCGAGCGCGCGCAGCTGGTCGCTCATCGGCGGGTACACCCCGGCGTCGCAACCCGTGACCTTGTGCCCCGCCTCGCGGGCGAGTGCGGCTACGCCTCCCATGAACGTGCCGCAGATGCCGAGGATATGAAGATGCATGCGCCGATTATCGGCGGGACCCCGCGGCCGCTATTTCGGAAACATCTCGCGAAGTTTCATCTTCCAGAACTTGCCGGTCGACGTGCGCGGGACCGCTTCGATGAACTCGTAGCGCTCGGGCAATTGCCACTTCGCGAAGCCGTGCTTCAAAAGGTGTGAACCGAGTTCGTTCGGCGCGGCCTTCTGCCCGGGCTTCAGGACGACGCACGCGAGCGGCCTCTCGCTCCATTTCTCGTCGGGGATCGCGATGACGGCCGCTTCCGCGACAGCGGGATGCGCCATCAGGGCGTTCTCCAGGTCGACGGAGCTGATCCACTCGCCGCCGGACTTGATCAGGTCCTTGGTGCGGTCGGTGATGCGCAGGAAGCCGAGCTCGTCGACCGATGCGACGTCTCCCGTGCGCAGCCAGCCGTCCCCGGTGAACTTGTCTGGCTGCACCGGCACCTCGTGGTAGCTGCCCGTGATGAACGGGCCGCGCACCTGCACTTCGCCCACGCTCTTGCCGTCCCATGACTGCTCGGCCGCTTCGCCCCAGATGCGCAGGTCCACCAGCGGCACGGGCACGCCCGCCATCGACGAGCGCCGGAATTTTTCGTCGGCGCCGGCGTCCTTGAATTCATTGCGCAAGTACGAGATGGTGCACACGGGCGATGTCTCCGTCATGCCCCACCCCTGGCTGATGCTCACGCCGTGCTTGTCGAACGCTCGGATCAGCGACTCCGGCACCGCCGCCCCGCCGACGAGCGATCGCATGCCGTGCGGTAATTTCCATCGGCCGTGGTTCGGCGAACCGGGAACGAGCGACGCTTCGTAGGCCTGGATCAACGTGAGCCAGATCGTCGGGACGCCGAGGGCCATCGTCGGCGGTTGCGTCGTGATCAGGTCGAGCAGGTCGTCGGGATGCAGGTGCGGCCCCGGGAACACCATCTTCACCCCGAGCATTACCGCGCCGTAAGGCATGCCCCACGAATTGGCATGGAACATCGGCGTAACGGGTAACACGACATCGGTGCTGCGCAGGCCCCAGTAATCACCCATCGCGGCGACCAGCGTGTGCAGCACCGTGGACCGGTGCGAGTAGACGACGCCCTTCGGCCGCCCGGTGGTGCCCGACGTGTAGCACATGGAGATCGGGTCCGTCTCCGCGTGCGGCGCGTATTCGAAATCGCGCGCGTCCGCCGCGTCGAGCAGCGCTTCGTAGTTCTCGCATTCGCGCGGCACCGCGGCGCCCGAGAACGGGAACACGATGACCTTCTCGAATGCATGCAGGTGCGCGAACTGCCTGTACAGCGGCAGCAGCACGTCGTCGACGACGAGAAAGCGGTCCTTTGCATTGCCCGCAATCCACCCGATTTCGTCGGGCGACAGGCGCAGGTTCAACGTATGCATCACGCCGCCAGCGGCCGGGATGCCGAAGTAGCACTCGAGGTGCGCGTGATGGTTCCAGCACAGCGTCGCCACCCGGTCGCCTTTCTTCAACCCGAGCTTGCGCAATGCGGCGCCGAGCGAGCGCGTGCGGCGGTAGATTTCGCCGTACGTCAGCGTGCGCAGGCTCTTGTCCGGCAAGCGCGAGACGACCTCGTTCTTCGCGAACAGCGTGCCGGCCCGGTCGAGGAAATGGTTGATCGACAGCGGCACATCCATCATCGTGCTTTTCATATATCTCCGATCGTCCTGGGCTTGTCGAAGGATCGGGCCACTGTACGTGCCGCGGCTGTGCGCGGCAATGCAGAATGGCCCTCGATGGATGCCAAAGAGGAAATCGCGCAGGCCGCGGGCCGGATCGTCGTCGAGGAAGGGCTCGAGTACGGACCGGCCAAGCGCCGTGCCGTCAAGCAACTCGGGCTGAATGCGCGCAGCCCGCTGCCCGACAACGACGCCGTCGACGACGCGGTTCGCGAATACATCTCGATCTTCTGTGCCGACACGCAGCCGCAAGAACTCGTGGCGTTGCGCAAGCTGGCGCTCACGTGGATGGAGCGGCTTGCGGAATTTCGCCCGTACCTGGGAGGCGCGGTCTGGCACGGGACGGCGACGCGCCTTTCGGACATCTATATCCAGCTGTTCTGCGACGACCCGAAGTCGGCGGAGATTGCCCTGATCGACAATCGCGTCGATTACGAAGCTCGCACCGTGACCGGCTTCAACGGCGAACCCGTCGAGGCGCTGAGCTTCTCGAGCCTGAGCCGGGAACTCAATGAAACGATCGGCGTGCATGTGCTCATCTATGACCACGACGATGTCCGCGGCGCGCTCAAGCCCGATGCGCGCGGGCGGACTCCACGCGGCGATACCGCGGCCGTGCGCGCCTTGCTGGAGAATCCGGTTTCATGACGACCAACGAAGCCATCACGCCCTCCGTGGACGAGCGCCGCCGCGGCCTTCTATATGCAGGCGTCGGCGCCGTTGCGGCAGTTGCAGGCGCCGGCGTTGCGATCTGGAAGTGGGGCGGCAAGGACTCGGGCCATGTCGATCCTTCGCTTTGGTCCTCGACCTTCGAGACTCCGGCAGGCACGCCTTTGGCGCTGCAGGCGCTTCGCGGAAAACCGCTGCTGCTCAATTTTTGGGCAACCTGGTGCCCGCCGTGCGTCGAGGAGATGCCGCTGGTTGACGCTTTCTTCCGCGAAAACGCCGCCCGGCAGTGGCAGGTGGTCGGGCTGGCGATCGACCAGCCGAGCAAAGTACGCGACTTCCTTAAGAAAACCCCGGTCTCGTACCCAATCGCCCTGGCCGGCTTGGGCGGCACCGAGCTGTCCAAAGCCCTCGGCAATGAATCGGGCGGCTTGCCTTTCACGCTCGCCATCGGTCCGGGCGGCAATGTGCTGGAGCGTAGAATGGGCAGGCTCTCCAAGGCCGACCTGGCCCGGGTTGCCCAGCTCGCATGAGCGCCAGAGCGCTGCGGCTGTCAAGCTAAATCCCCAAAATCCAAGAAAAAGAGCGCTGAAGAGCGAAACTGGCTGAGTTTTGCTGTAAATTCCCGCATCTTCGAAGAACGAGGGTTGGGACATGGACCTGCGCAAACTCAAGACGCTGATCGACCTGGTGTCGGAATCGAACGTCTCCGAGCTCGAGATCACAGAGGCCGAAGGAAAGGTCCGGATCGTCAAGGGTGGCGGTGCAATGCACCCGATGGCGCCCGTTTCCGCTCCGGCGACGGCCCAGGTTGCGGCGCTTTCAACCGCCCCGGCTGCGGCCACCGCGCAGGCTCCCGGCGCACCGACTGCTTCAACCGCACCCACCGGCCATGTCGTGAAGTCGCCGATGGTCGGCACCTTCTACCGCTCGGCCAGCCCCGGCGCCAAGTCGTTCATCGAAATCGGTTCGCAGGTCAAGGAAGGCGACACGATCTGCATCATCGAGGCGATGAAGATCCTCAACGAGATCGAGGCCGACAAGGCCGGCACGATCACCCAGGTCATGGTGGAGAACGGGCAGGCGGTGGAGTACGGACAGCCCCTTTTCGTGATCGAGTAAGCGGCGCTGCGAATGTTCAAGAAGATCCTGGTTGCGAACCGGGGCGAGATCGCCCTGAGAATCCAGCGCGCCTGCCGCGAGCTCGGCATCCGCGCGGTCATCGTCTATTCCGAAGCCGACCGCGAAGCCAAATACGTGAAGCTGGCCGAAGAGGCGGTGTGCATCGGCCCGGCGCCTTCCGCGCAAAGCTATCTCAACATGCCGGCAATCATCTCGGCGGCGGAAGTGACGGACGCCGAGGCGATCCACCCGGGATACGGCTTCCTGTCCGAGAACGCGGACTTTGCCGAGCGCGTCGAGAAGAGCGGCTTCCAGTTCATCGGCCCCACGCCCGAGTCGATCCGCATCATGGGCGACAAGGTGTCGGCCAAGCAGGCCATGATCAAGGCGGGTGTGCCTTGCGTGCCGGGCTCGGAAGGCGAACTGCCCGACGATCCCGCGCAAATCCGCCGCATTGCGAAGTCGGTCGGGTATCCCGTCATCATCAAGGCCGCGGGCGGTGGCGGCGGGCGCGGCATGCGCGTCGTGCACACCGAAGCCGCGCTGATCAACGCCGTGCAGATGACGAAGGCCGAAGCGCAAGCCGCATTCGGCAACGCGGCGGTGTACATGGAGAAGTTCCTCCAGAACCCGCGGCACGTCGAGATCCAGATCCTCGCCGACAAGCACAAGAACGCCGTGTACCTCGGCGAGCGCGACTGCTCGATGCAGCGGCGCCACCAGAAGATCATCGAAGAGGCACCGGCGCCCGGCATCGCACGCAAGGCAGTCGAGAAGGTCGGCGACCGCTGCGTGGCCGCGTGCAAACGCATCGGCTATCGCGGCGCGGGCACGTTCGAGTTCCTGTACGAGGACGGCGAGTTCTATTTCATCGAGATGAACACGCGCGTGCAGGTCGAGCATCCCGTCACCGAGATGGTCTCGGGGATCGACATCGTCAAGACGCAGATCATGGTCGCCGCCGGTGAGAAACTGCCGTTCAAGCAAGGCGACATCCAGCTTCGCGGCCACTCCATCGAGTGCCGAGTGAACGCCGAAGATCCCTACACCTTCGTTCCGTCGCCGGGCCGCATCACGCTGTGGCACGCGCCGGGTGGCCCGGGCGTGCGCGTGGACTCGCACGTGTACAACAACTACTTCGTGCCGCCCAACTACGACTCGATGATCGGCAAGATCATCGTGCACGGCGACACGCGCGACCAGGCCCTGGCTCGCATGCGCGGTGCGCTCGCGGAGACCGTGGTCGAGGGGATCAACACCAACATCCCGCTGCACCGCGAACTGATGGTCGATGCCCGCTTCATGGAAGGCGGCACGAACATCCACTATCTCGAGGAGTGGCTCGCGCATCACAAGCGCTGAGCGTCCGGCGATGTTTGAATTGCGCTTGCTGTGTCCGGAGGAGCGCGTCGAACCGGTCAGCGACGCGCTCGATGCCCTCGACGCGTTGAGCGTGTCCGTCGAAGATGCCGATGCCCGGACCGATGCGGAGCAGGCCTTGTTCGGCGAGCCCGGCCTGCCCCCGCCGAAGGAAGGCTGGCAACGCTCGCGAGTGACCGCTCTGTTCAACGACGAACCATCGGCGAAGCATGCCGGCGCCGTCCTGCAGGCGCAGGACTTCTTCGAAGGATGCGCGGTGCTCGGCGTCGCGCCGGTGCCTGACGAGGACTGGGTGCGCCTGACGCAGTCGCAGTTCGCGCCCGTGTCCATCACGCCGGACTTCTGGATCGTGCCCACATGGCACGAACCTCCGGCCGAAGCGAAGCGGGTGATCCGGCTCGACCCCGGGCTTGCGTTCGGCACGGGCACGCACCCGACCACGCGCATGTGCCTGCGCTGGATCGCGCGTCACCCGATGGCAAAGCAGCGCGTGCTCGACTACGGCTGCGGCTCGGGCATCCTCGCGATCGCGGCGGCACTGCATGGTGCGCGGGAAGTCGACGCCGTCGACATCGATCCGGCGGCAGTGCAATCGACGGTCGCGAACGCCCAGGCGAATCGCGCGCAACTGCACGCCGGCTTGCCGGATGAAGCCAAGGGCGAGTACGACGTGGTCCTCGCCAACATCCTCGCAATGCCGCTGAAGGTGTTGGCGCCACTGCTTTGCTCGCATGTCGCCAAGGGCGGCTCGCTCGTGCTGGCGGGCATCCTCGAGCGGCAGTCCGATGAACTCAAGGCCGCCTACGCGCCGCATGTGCAGCTCGATGTCGCGGATTCCGAAGACGGCTGGGTCCTCATGACCGCCCGGAGGTAGTGGGGTGTGGGTGACAGAGAAATGTGCCAACCCTTCGGGCCATCCACCAGAAACGCGTGATGCGTTGTTTCGGCCTCCTGATGTAGATTGACTACACGGCGTCGGCCGCGCCTAGCCTCACGCGTTTCTGGTGGCGGCGCGCAGGCTCATTCCTCTGTCACCCACACCCTATGTCTACAATCGCCCGCTCATGGGCCTGATCACGCGCTGCCCCGCTTGCGGGACGATGTTCAAGGTCGTCGCGGACCAGCTCAAGATTTCCGAGGGCTGGGTTCGCTGCGGCCATTGCGCCGAGATTTTCGACGCGACGGCGGACCTGCGCGACGAGTCCGAGATCGACCTGCCCGCCGTCGCGAGGACCGATGAGCGCGAAGCGCATCCGCCGGCCCCCGCGCATGGGGACTCCGAGATCGAGTCGGTCAGCTCCAACTACCCGTCGGTGCAAAGCGAAATCCGCGACAGCGAACTCGAGGCTGCGCCGCCCGATGCGCTGGAGATCGACGAGCAGGTCAACGTGATGCACAAGCATCCGCTGGACGAGCCGTTCGAACTGCGCCGTGCCGATACGTCCGATGTCGAAGCCGCCGGACCCCACGGCTTCTCGAAACCGATGCCCCTGCAGCCCGAACCCGAGCTGCATGACCTGTCGTTCGTGCGCCAGGCGCGCCGCCGCGACTTCTGGCGCAAGCCGGGCGTGCGCACGGTACTCGTCCTCGTGCTCCTTGCATTGGCCGCACTGTTGGCTGCGCAGGTTGTTTACCAGGATCGCGACCGGCTCGCTGCCGCCAACACGGAGATGCGGCCGTGGATTGCGCGGATGTGCGAGGCCGTGCGTTGCAAGCTGGGCCCCCCACGCGTGATCGACTCCGTGGCGATCGAGACCTCGTCGTTCAACAAGCTGCGCGGCGATGCGTATCGGCTGAACGTCACGCTCAAGAACACGGGCAGTACGCTGGTGGCAATGCCTGCGCTCGAATTGACGCTGACCGACGCGCAGGACCAGCCGGTGCTGCGGCGCGTGCTGCAATCGAACGAGTTCGCGCCCGGCACCGCATCGATCGCCGCGGCATCCGATTGGTCGACGACGGTCGCGCTGGCCGTCAACGCCACTGCCGCCGGCGGGCGCGTCGCCGGTTACCGCCTCATCGCCTTCTATCCCTGAAAGAAAGACCCCCACCCATGCCGGCGCTCATCTGCGGTTCGCTCGCGTTCGACACGATCATGGATTTCCACGGGCGCTTCGCCGACCAGATCCTGCCCGACCAGCTGCACATCCTGAACGTGTCGTTCCTCGTGCCGGACTTGCGGCGTGACTTCGGCGGGTGCGCGGGCAACATTGCCTACAGCCTGAAGCTGCTGGGCGGCACTCCGCTCCCGATGGCCACCGTCGGCACCGACGGGCGTGACTATGTCGCGCGCCTCTCGCAGCTGGGCATCGGCACGGAATTCGTGCGCGAAGTGCCGGGCGCCTACACGGCGCAGGCGATGATCATGACCGACGCGGACAACAACCAGATCACCGCCTTCCATCCCGGCGCGATGACGCAGGCGCATGTCACGCAAGTGCCCGCACGCAGCGACATCCGCATCGGCATGATCTCGCCGGACGGGCGCGATGCGATGCTGCAGCACGCGCAGCAATTCAAGGCGGCCGGCATTCCGTTCGTGTTCGACCCGGGGCAGGGTCTGCCGATGTTCGATGGCAAGGAGCTTGCGGCCTTCATCGATGCGGCCACGTGGGTCACGGTGAACGACTACGAAGGCAAGATGCTTTCGGAGCGCACGGGATGGGACAGCGCGGCGATCTCGAAGCGCGTGCAAGGCCTGGTCGTGACGCTCGGCGGCGATGGCTGCGAAGTGTGGGTCGGTGGGGACAAGACACACGTGGCCGGCGTCAAGGCGAGCGGCGTCGTCGATCCGACCGGATGCGGCGATGCGTGGCGGGGCGCCCTGCTGTTCGGCCTGGAGCAAGGCTGGGACCTTGCGAAATGCGCGGCGCTCGGCAACCGCGTCGGCGCGGTGAAGATCGCCAGCCGCGGCCCGCAGAACTGGGCCTGGAACGGCTGAAGACTGCCGCAGGGTTCAGCGCGCTGCGTTGGGCTCGAGGCCTTGCGGTTCCAGCGTGATCTTGCCCGTCGGCGAGGAGCGCAGCGTCGATTTCCCGTCGCGCCCCCCGTACACGTTGAACATCACCGGCCCCGCGAACACGGGCGTCACGGTCACTTCCGAATACGCGCGTTCGATCGAGGCCGACAGGTCCGATCCGTACACGGCGATATAGCGCTCGCCGCGGTCCTGCGGATTGAAGAAGACCGTGCGCTCCAGATTGTTGCCGCGGTTGCGCAGCGACTTCTCGTCGAAGAAGCGCACCACCTTGAAGTCGGCGTCATAGGTTGCCACGCGCGGGATGAACAGGGCGGTGTCCTGGATCGTGCCGCCGGCAAGGCTGGTCAGCACGACCGAATACGTTGCCTTGAACGCGGGCAGTTCGTACATCACGAAGAACGCCTTGTTGCCGCCGAAGTCGAATGCCTGCGCACTCGCATCGATCGCCACGTCGGTGCGCTGCGTGGGCAACGCCGTGCGCTTCGCAGTGGCCAGCGTGCCGCAGCACACCGGCGCGCCGGCGAGCGCTTTCGTCGATTCGGCGACGATTTCGCGCCCCTGGGTCGCGCAGCCTGCCAGCAGGACTGCGGCGCACGCCGCGGCGAAAGCGAGTCGCCCCGTCATTTCTTTTTCAGGTCGGAGACGATCTGGTGCGTGACCGCTTCGACGCCCGCATACAGCCCTTCACGGATCTTGACGGGGCTCACGACGAGCGCGTCCATGTCCTTGAAGCGATAGGTGGAGTCAGACGCGAGGTGCACGGTCTGTAGCTGCGGCATTGCGTAGCCGTAGGTGATCGTGTCCTCGTACAACACCTTGTCGGTCTTGCTGTCGACCGCCTTCACCTTCGCGATGATGCGGGGGAAGTAGTCCGAAGACGGCCCGGCTGCCCAATAGCCCGCGCGCATCTGCACCAGCAGCACGGCATCGTTGCCGGCGTGCTGCTTCGCCAGCGCCAGGGCCTGGTCTTCCTTCGTATCCTTCGGCAGCACGACGATTTCGGTGTCGTAGCCGTCGCTCTTCAGGCCCGCGGAAAGCTTTTCGACGAAGCGCTCCTGCAAGCGCGTTTCCTTCGGGTCGATGGCCTTGGTCAGCTGCGACGTCTTCGCTTGCAGGTCCGCCGCTGCGATCAGGCCGCCGATCAGGCCGAAGCTCATGCCGGGGTGGCCGACCATGTTGACGTCGTACTCGTCCTGGTTCTGCGCCTGCGTGACGACGACCTTGTGGAGGTTCGTCGCAGCTGCGGCATTGAAGGCCTGGCGCGGCACCTGCGCACATCCGGCGAGCAGCAGGGCCGCGGACGCGAAGAGGGCGAGCGTCGTCCGCCGGGCGTGGAATTGCATTGGAAGCTCCCTGGAAAAGCGGGGAGTGTAGCGACTGATGAGCTGGGGTTTACCCCGCGGGACCCAGCGCCGGACGAAAGCGCGAGAGTCAGGAATATTTCATGTGGCTCAGCCGCGCGCCAGCGTGACACCGCCGTCGACCACCACCGTTTCACCCACGACGTAGTCGCCCGCGCGCGAAGCGAGGAATATCGCCGCGCCGGCCATGTCCTCGGTCGTGCCGATGCGCCGCGCCGGCACGCGCTGCGCGACTTCGTCACCGTGATCGCGCGCCATCTTGTTCATCTCCGACGCGAACGGGCCCGGGGCGATGCCGCTGACGATGATGTTGTCCTCCACCAGCCGCAGCGACATGCGCTTGGTCAGGTGGATCAGGCCCGCCTTGCTCGCCGTGTACGAGTAGGTCTCCCACAGGTTCACCGAAATGCCGTCGATCGACGCGATGTTGATCACCTTCGCGGGCCTTTGCGTCCCCGCCGCCTTCAGCAACCCGTGCAGCGCTTGCGTCAGGAAGAACGGCGACTTCATGTTCAGGTCGACGACCTTGTCCCAGCCCTTTTCGGGAAAGGTGTCGAAGGGCTCGCCCCAGGCAGCGCCCGCGTTGTTGACGAGGATGTCGAGCGACTGCTCGCGGGAGGCGATCTCGCCGGCCAGCGCACGCGCCCCTTCGACCGTCGATACGTCGGCCGGCAGCGGGATGCAGGGGCCCAGCTGCGACAGCTCCTTCGCGGTCGCATCGCACACGTCGGCCTTGCGCGCCGAGATGTAGACCTTTGCACCTTGCGTGAGGAAGCCGGTGGCGATCATGCGGCCGATGCCGCGCGAGCCGCCGGTGACCAGGGCGGTTCGTCCGGCGAGCGAAAAAAGGTCTTTCATGGCGGGTGTCCTTCGGTGGTTCGGGCACACGTTAGCCCGCCGGGGCCCCGCTCGCCAATCACCTGCATGACAGCCGCGCCCGCCGGGCCTACGATGGCGGCAAAAGCCGAGGAGATCCGAATGGAGCTTGTCGCGGAAGCCATCCCCACAGCAATGCATGCGTCGCCCGCGGTAACTGTGCGCCACCTGCGGCAGGTACTGCTGTGGCCGCTTCGCCTGATGCCGGTCGAAGGGGCAACCCGGCCGCCGTGGCAGGTGTTGCGCGACCTTCCCGGCTCACCGTGGCTCGAGCTGGTGGACGAATACACGGGCGACCCGAAAGGCTTCCACGAGCGCCACTACAACGAGTTCGTGGCCTTCCTGCCGTGCGTGCAGCGCTTCCTCTATGGCGAAGGACGCGCGCGGCGTGGATCGTCCGAGGCGGGTGCGCCGATGCGCGTGTTTCGCCGGACCGACATCGCACAAGTGCGCACGACGGCCCGCCCCGGCGATGCACCGGTCACGCTCGACGTCGTCCACATCGACCTGTACTTCTTCTTCGACGTGGACGTCGTCGTGCTCAATATCGAATTGGGAACCGACGCTCTTGCGCTGCCGCAGGCGCAGGAGCTGCTCTATCGTTTCGGCCGCGGCTATCCTGGCGGGTGGGACGAGCACGGGCACCCCTTGCACAGCATGGCGAGCGTGGAGTGGCTTGCTCCGGGCGGCGAGGTCCTGGCCTCTTCCGATGCGCAGCAAAGCGATGTCTACCTGGCGCATGTCTGCGAGCACCGCGCGCCGCGCACGGCGGCGCATTGGGGTTTCATCCTGCACCCGCTGGTCAGCGACCTCTCGAATGAGCCGGGCCCGCTGCGCTTCCGCCAGATCGAGTACTACCGCATGCCCTTGATGGCGTATCTCGCAGTGGACCGGCCGAAGGCCCTGACGCGCGCGGACTTCGCGCGGCTCGCATTCGTGACCGGTGCGGGCGCGGGCGACGAGCACACCTTGCCGTACGCCGAAGCTTCGCTCGATGATTTCGAGCGGCACTTCTGCTACGACCGCTTCTGGTGCGATGCGGGCGCCGCGCCGCGCACGCGATATCTTTGCAGCGGCCACTCGCTCCTGGTGGTGGGCGATGCCTCTTCGCATTTCTTCGGCTGCCGTGACCGCGGCGTGCTCGCGCAGTTCCGCCACCAGCACTTCATGCTGTTCCTCATCGCGCATTTCCACAAGGCGGCGCTGCTGATGTTTTCCGACCGGCTGGTGCAGGCGATGTCCGCGCTCGATGCCGGCGACCCAGCGAGCATTCGCCAGTTCAAGCGCGCGATCCGTGCGAGCTTCGAAGGCTTCCTTCGCTTCACGCACCGCTACTGGTTCCACGAAATCTCCGAGCAGGCGCACGTGCGTGCGCTGTGGCACTTGACCGCGCAGCACCTGGGCCTCGACCCGCTGTACGCGGAGGTGAAGGAGCGGATCGCCGACATGAACGGCTACCTCGACGCCGACAGCCTGCGCCGCCAGGCCAACACCGTGGTGCGGCTGACGGTCACGACGATCTTCGGCCTGATCGGCACCGTGGCCACCGGCTTCCTCGGCATGAACCTCATTTCGGAGTCCGAGGCGCCGCTGGCGCGAAAGATCGCGTATTTCGCGGCGGTCTTCATTCCGACGACGGTCCTCACGCTGTACACGATCGCGAAATCGAAACGCCTCTCGGACTTCCTCGATGCGCTGTCCGACGAGAGCCTCACCGTGCGGCAGAAGGTCACGGCATTCGTGGCGGTCTGGGTGGGCCCGCGCGAGACCTAGCGCAAGCGCCATTGCCGGGCTAGCATGCGCCGTAGCGCTTTGGAGGAGACAGCCATGAACATGCGAAACAGGATCGCCCGCGTCCTCGCGGCGGGCGCCATCGTGATCGGCCTGGGGTCGTGCGCCCACCGCGACGACGCGCAAGCCGTGCTGCAGGATGCCGACCGCGCCATGGGCGCCGCGCCGGTGAAGAACCTGCGCTACACGGCGTCGGGAATGGGCTGGGGCTTCGGGCAGGCTCATCGGCCCGGCATGCCCTGGCCGCGCGCCAATGTCGTTTCGTACAACCGCGTGCTCGACTTCGAGAACAACGCGAGCCGCGAAGAGCAAGTGCGCTCGCGCGCAGAACCCACGGGCGGCACCGCGCTTCCGCTGGCCGGCGAGCAGCGCACGATCGCGTTGTGGCGCGACGGCATCGCCTGGAACCTGGCAGGCACGGCCGCGACCCCGAGCTTGCGCGACTCGATGGCGCGCGCGCACGATTACTGGATCTCTCCGCACGCCGTGATCAAGGCGGCGCTGAGGCAGGGCGCGACCGTGCGGATGGACGGCAGCCACCGCGTCGTTTCGTTCACGGCCCCGGGCGTCATGAAGGCAAGCGTGTGGATCGGCGCCGGCGGGTTGGTCGAACGGGTCGACTCCGTGCAATCGAATCCCGTCCTGGGCGACACGCTGACGGTGACCACGTACGAGGGCTACCGCGATTTCGGCGGCGTGAAGTTCCCGATGCGCATCCGCCAGGCGATGGGGGGCCATCCGGTGCTCGACCTGATCGTGGGCGAAGTGCAGGTGAACGCGTCGACGCCCATTGAAGTGCCGGCCAACGTCCGGTCGGCGCAGGAGACAGTGGTGAGCGAGCGAGCGGGGCCGGGTGTTTGGTTCCTCGCCGGCGGGTCGCACAACAGCGTGCTGATCGAGATGGCCGACTACGTGATCCTCGTGGAAAGCCCGCTGTATGACGCGCGCGCGCTGGCCGTGCTTGATGAAGTGGCGAAGCTCGTGCCGGGCAAGCCGATCCGCTACGTGATCAATTCACACCATCACTTCGACCACTCCGGCGGCCTGCGCACGGCAGCGGGCACGGGCGCGACACTGGTGACCAGCGAGATCGCGCGCACCTGGTGGGAACAGACGCTGGCGAATCCGAACACGGTGGTGCCGGATGCATTCGCCAAGACCGGCCGCCGCGCGACGGTGATGGGCGTCGACGGGCAGCGGACCTTGAACGATGGCCGGCGCACGGTGCACGTCGTGGAGATGCAGGACAGCGTGCATTCGCAAGGCTTCCTGCTCGTCTGGATGCCGACCGAGCGGATCCTCGTCGAAGCCGATGCCTACACACCGCTGCCGCCGAACGCAGCCCCGCCGGTGCCGGCAAACGCGAACAACCTGAACCTCGTCGCCAACATCGAGCGGCTGCAGATCAATCCGGAGCGCATCCTGCCGCTGCACGGACGCATGGTCGCGGCAAGCGAGCTGTATGCGGCCGTCGGCCGCAAGCCTTAGGAGCGCGCCCGGCGGCGTTCGATGAACGCCAGCAGCTCGCCGACGACACCGCGGCGGAAGGCGAGCACGCACACGACGAAGATCACGCCGATGATCACGTTGACCCACGCACCGGCCTTGTCGGCGAGCGTGTCCTGCAACGCGATCACGATGCCCGCTCCGAGCACGGGGCCGAAGAACGTGCCGACGCCGCCAAGCAGGCTCATGAGGATCACTTCGCCGGACATCTGCCATGTCACGTCCGTCAGCGAGGCGAATCCCATGACGAGCGTCTTGAGCGAACCTGCGAGGCCCGCGAGCGCGGCGGAAAGGACGAACGCGAGCAGCTTGTACTTGTCGACGTCGTAGCCGAGCGAGGTGGTGCGCGGCTCGTTCTCGCGGATCATCTTGAGCACCTGGCCGAACGGCGACGTGACGATGCGCAGGATGCCCAGGAAGCAGGCGACGAAGATCGCCAGCACGAAGTAGTACATCGTCGTGTCGTCGGCCAGCGAGAACCAACCGAACACGCTGCCGCGCGGCACGCCTTGCAAGCCGTCCTCGCCATGCGTGAAGGGCGCCTGCAGGCACAGGAAGAAGACCATCTGCGACAGGGCCAGCGTGATCATCGCGAAGTAGATGCCTTGGCGCCGGATGGCGACCAGCCCGAACAAGAGGCCCAGCAGCGCGCCGGTGAGCGTGCCCGCTGCGATGCCCAGAAGCGGTGTCCAGCCTTGCTCCTTCACGATCCATCCGGCCACGTAGGCCGCCATGCCGAAGAACGCGGCGTGGCCGAACGACAGCAGGCCGGTAAAACCGAGCAGCAGGTTGAATGCGCACGCGAAGAGGGCGAAGCACAGCAGCTTCATCACGAACACGGGATACAGGCCGAGCAGCGGCGCGGCGATGGCCAGCGCAAGGAGCGCGATGTACGTGTAGCGGACCGACTTGCTCATGCCGGGATTGTGCAGGGCGGCGGCACCCCGCGGCGCATCTTCGGTGGGTTCGACGGCCACGGTGGTATTCATCTCAGGCTTCCTTGCCGAACAGGCCCGCGGGCCGCACCATCAGGACGATCGCCATGATCACGAAGACCACGACACTCGATGCTTCGGGATAGAAGACCTTCGTGAACCCCTCGATGACGCCGAGCCCGAGGCCCGTGATCACCGAGCCGAGGATCGAGCCCATGCCGCCGATCACGACGACGGCGAACACGATGATGATCAGGTTCGAGCCCATTTGGGGCGCAACCTGGTACACGGGGGCTGCGAGCACACCGGCCAATGCGGCCAGCGCCGCCCCCGCGCCATACGTGAGCATCACCATCAGCGGAATATTCACGCCGAACGCCTGCACGAGCTTGGCGTTCTCCGTGCCTGCGCGCAGGTAGGCACCGAGCCGAGTGCGCTCGATCAGGTACCACGTTCCGATGCACACGATGAGCGACGCGAGCACGACCCAGGCGCGGTAGTTCGGCAGCACCATGAAGCCGAGATTCGTCGCCCCCGCAAGTGCGTCGGGCACGGGATACGACTGGCCCGAGACGCCGTACTGGTCGCGGAAGATCCCCTCGAGGATCAGCGACAGGCCGAATGTGAGGAGCAGGCCGTACAAGGGGTCGAGGCCGTACAGCCGCTTGAGCATGGTGCGCTCGATGATCACGCCGAGCACGCCGACGATGAGGGGCGCAAGGATGAGGGCGAACCAGTAGTTCACGCCCCATTTCTCCAGCATGATCCACGCGAAGAACGCACCGACCATGTAGAGCGCGCCGTGGGCGAAATTGACGATGTCCAGCAAGCCGAAGATCACCGCGAGGCCGAGGCTGAGCATGGCGTAGAAGGCGCCATTGACCAGCCCCAGCATCAGCTGGCCGAGGAAAGCCTGGATCGGGATTCCGAAGATTTCGGTCATGCCGGACTCGTTCGCCTCAACTTACTTCCAGAGGGTGCACTTGCTCTCGGACTTCGGCGTCCACGCCTCTTCGCCCTTCAGCACCTGCACCACGTTGTAGTAGTCCCAGGGCTCGGTCGACTTGTCCGGCGACTTCACCTGCATCAGGTACATGTCGTGGATCACGCTGCCATCGCCACGGATCCAGCCATTCTTCATGAAGACGTCGTTGAACTTGGACTTCTTCAGCTGGGCCAGCACCTTCTCGGAATCGTCGCTGCCGACGGCCTTCACCGCATTGAGGTACTGCGTGGTCGCCGAGTAGTCGGCCGCCTGCAGCGAGGAGGGCATGCGCTTCATCTTGTCGAAGAACTTGCGGCTCCATGCGCGCGTCTCGGGCGTCTGGTTCCAGTACCAGCTGTCCGTGAGGTACATGCCTTGCGTGGTCTTCAGGCCGAGCGCGTGGATGTCGTTGATGAACACGAGCA
>DATLBJ010000016.1:0-3385 GCA_035526975.1 Ramlibacter sp. | reverse complement strand
CAGAAAGGTAGTGACTGCGTCGTGCACGCTCGCCCTCGGCGCGGTGAAGGCATGACTAGTCTATCCTCTCGGCATGAAAATCAGCCGTTTCCCGGTCCCGCAAATCGCGTCGTTGCCGGATGACCTGCGCGCACGCATCCTGGAAGTGCAGCAGAAGGCGGGCTTCGTGCCCAATGTGTTCCTGGTGCTCGCGCATCGGCCGGCGGAATTCCGCGCGTTCTTCGCCTACCACGATGCGCTGATGGACAAGGAAAGCGGCCTCAGCAAGGCCGAGCGCGAGATGATCGTCGTGGCGACTTCCGGCGCGAACCAATGCCTCTACTGCGTCGTGGCACACGGTGCGATCCTGCGGGTGCGCGCGAAGAATCCGCTGATCGCCGACCAGCTGGCGACCAATTACCGCACGGCGGACATCACGCCGCGGCAGAAGGCGATGCTCGATTTCGCGATGAAGGTGTCGCAGCGTGCGCACGAGATCGACGAAGGCGACTTCGCGGCGCTCGCGCGGCACGGCTTCTCGGAAGAAGACGCCTGGGACATCGGGGCCGTCGCCGCGCTGTTCGCGCTTTCCAACCGCATGGCGAGCATGACGGGGATGCGCCCCAACGACGAGTTCCACTTGCTGGGCCGCGTCGCCCCGGCGTGAATCGGTGCGAATGCTTTTCCAGTCCGGGCCTCTCCGCGCCCATGAGCTGGTGGAGCACGACGTGCACCGTCTGCAGCGGTTCTTCGACGCGAGCCCCGGCTACTTCCACATCGTTTCGGGTGCGTCCGCCCCATCGACGGAGGCGCGGGAAGAGTTCGACTCACTGCCGCCGCCCGACTGGCCGCAGGGTCGCAAATGGATGCTTGGTTTCGATAGCGGCGACGAGCTTGCGGGCATGGCCACATTGATCGCCGATTTGTTCGCGACCGGCGTATGGCACGTGGGGCTTTTCATGGTGGCCGAATCGCGCTTCGGCCAGGGCGGTCCGCTCTACCGCGACATGGAAGCATGGATGCAAGCCCGGGGTGCGCGGTGGTTGCGGCTCGGCGTGGTCGCCGGCAACGATCGCGCCGAGCGCTTCTGGCGACGCGAAGGCTATGTCGAGGTGCGGCGGCGCGAGGGCTTCAAGGTGGGCGCGCAGGTGAACCAGCTGATCGTGATGGCCAAGCCGCTCGCCGGCGAAACCCTCGCTGAATATGCGGCGCTCGTCGCACGCGACCGCCCGGAATCGCCATGAACCTCGAGCTGGTCGATTACCTGGGCGTCGCGGTGTTCGCCGCGTCGGGCGCGCTGGCCGCCGCGCGCAAGAACCTCGACGTGCTCGGCCTGGTGGTCATCGGCACGGTGACGGCGATCGGCGGCGGCACGCTGCGCGACGTATTGCTCGATCGCGTCGTCTTCTGGATCGCCCATCCATCACACCTGTACGTGATCCTGTTCGCCGCGCTTGCCACGGTCGTGTGGACGCGCCGCTTCGATCCGCCGCAGCGTGCGCTTGCCGTCCTCGACGCGTTCGGGCTGGCGTTCTTCAGCATCAGCGGCGCGCAGATCGCCGAGGGCCTCGAGCACAAGGGCGTCGTCGTCGTGGTGATGGGAACGCTCACCGGCGTGGCGGGCGGGGTGATGCGCGACGTGCTCACCGGCGAGATCCCGCTCATCTTCCGCAAGGGGCAGATCTACGCGACGGCCGCGATCGTGGGCGCGGTGGTCTACCTGCTCCTGCAAGGCCCGATCGCGCGCGACATCGCGGCGTTCGTGAGCATGTTCGTGGTGGCCGCGATACGGCTCGCCGCCATCGCGTGGAACTGGACGCTGCCGGTGTTCACGCTGCCCGAGCGCAAGTGACTTAGTGACTTCGGGGTCAGACCCCAATCTCACATGTTGAACCGCGGGCACTGTCCTCTAAATGGCGTGACGTCCGTTATTGCGACATGGCTCGGCGTCTCAGGCTCATCGTTCCCGGATACCCGTTACACATCGTGCAGCGCGGACATGACCGCGCGCCTTGCTTTTTCAAGGACGCCGAACGCGAACTCTATCTCGGCCTCATGTCCACTTATTCGCGGCAATGGAGTTGTGACGTCCATGCCTACGTGCTGATGACGAACCATGTGCACGTCCTGCTTACCCCGCGCACCGTCGAGGGCCCGAGCCGGTTCATGAAGGATGTGAACCAGCGATTCGCCCAGTTCATGAACAGGAAATACGCGCGTGTGGGGTCGCTTTGGCAAGGCCGCTTCCATTCCAGCCTCATCCAGTCAGATGCATATTTCCTGGCATGCCAGCGGTACATCGAAGCCAATCCCGTGCGGGCTCGCATGGCGGCGCATCCGCTGTCATATCGATGGTCCAGCGCCCGGCATAACGCGGCGGGCATCCCATCACCGCTCTTGGTTGCACACCCCACTTACCTCGCCTTGGGCGATGACGATCACAGCCGGCGTGCATCGTACCGAACACTTTGCGATTCCGAGGTGGATTTCGAAACGTTGGCTCGGCTTCGCTCGGCGGTACAGATGAACCTGCCGCTGGGCAGCGACGCCTTTATCGAGGAGATGGAGTCGCTCTCTGGGGTGCCCGCAGGGCGTAGGAGGCGCGGCCCCTTGATCAAGCAGGCCGGCGGGAAGGTGATGGTTCAGCATGCGAGATTGGGGTCTGACCCCGAATTGATATAATTCCGGGATGAATTCGCAAGACGCGCCGCTGCAGCAGGTCCTCACGCTGCCGGGCGCGGTTGCGCTCTCGGCCTTCCGCGTCGAGAAGCTGCTGGCGTCGCTGCCGCGGCCGCTTGCCGAGGCGATCACGATCGACGCGCGCTTCGTGCACTTCGCCGCGATCACCGCGCCACTCGATGCGCGCGAGCACGGCGTCCTCGAAAAGCTCCTCACTTACGGCACACCGCCGGCCGCATTGCCGCAGGGCACGCTGCTGCTCGTGCTGCCGCGCTTCGGCACCGTCTCGCCGTGGTCTTCCAAGGCCACCGACATCACACGCAACTGCGGGCTCGCGAAGGTCGCGCGCGTCGAGCGCGGCGTCGCCCACTACATCAGCGCACGCGATCCGGGCCCGTTATCGGAACGCTCGCGCCGCGCGCTCGACCGCGCCATCCACGATCGCATGACCGAGACGGTGGTCGAGCGGCTCGACGACGCGCATGCCCTCTTCACGCAGGCGCAACCGCAACCGCTGGCGCGCATCGACCTGATGAACGGCGGCCGCCGCGCACTGGAGCAGGCCAACGCTTCGATGGGCCTGGCACTCGCGCCGGACGAGATCGATTACCTGGTGGAGAACTTCCAGCGCCTCGGCCGCAATCCGACCGACGTCGAGCTGATGATGTTCGCGCAGGCCAACAGCGAGCACTGCCGCCACAAGATCTTCAACGCCTCGTGGACGCTG
>DATLBJ010000015.1:0-11502 GCA_035526975.1 Ramlibacter sp. | reverse complement strand
CGAGACGGTCACGCCCGCCGACGGCACCGGCGCGGAGATCGGCTCGATGAGCATCGTCAGGGGGGCACGCAACCTCGAGGCCGCGAAGAAGTTCTACGAATGGGCGCTGACGCCCGCGGCGCAGGAGATGGCTGCCGCGGCCAAACAGTTCCAGCTTCCGAGCAACAAGGCGGCGAAGGTGGATGCGCGCGTGCCGGACTTCAAGAAGATCAAGTTCATCAAGTACGACTATGCGAAGTACGGCGCCAGCGCGGAGCGCCGCCGCCTGATCGCACGGTGGGAGAAGGACGTCAATTCCCTGCCGCGATAGCGGCCCGCGATGACGCGCGCGACGCATCCGAACCGTCCCGTGGGGGCCTGCGTGGCCGCAGGACTCCTTTCATTTGTATTGCTGCCCTGGTACCTCGGCGAGGACGGGAGCGGCCTTTCGCAGGCGCTGGCCGGGGGGCGTGAATGGTTGTGGTGCGCAGCGGTGGCGCTGGTCGCCGCCGCCCTCGCTGCGCCAATGCGTGCGACGCGCAGGCAAGGATGGGCGCTGCTCTGCGCCGGCGCCATCGGCATGCTTGCCGTGCTCGGCACGGGGTTCATCATCGGCGCGAAGCAACCCGGCATGGGGGTGGGCGGATGCGCGCTACTCGCGGCGCTCGTCGTGCTCGCCGCCTTCGGGCTCGCGCGGCTCGGGCGATTTCGCGGCGACCTGTTCGTGTCCGCGGCCGTCGTGTCCTGCGCGTTCCTGCTCGCGCTGTTCATCGTCTATCCCGTGTCGAAGGCCATGGCGGGTGCGTTCATGGACGAAGCGCACCAGGTCTCGCTCGCGGCGTTCGTCGCTCGTGCAGCGCAGGAGCGCACGTTCGGCCTGTCATGCGTGGTCGGCGGCCTGCGCTGCGGCGTCGCATGGAACACGCTGTTCCTCGGTGTGGCGTCGGCCGTGACGACCACGGTGCTCGGCACATTGCTGGCGCTCGTCGGCGCGCGCGGCAGCCGTCGCATGCGCGCGCCGCTCAACGCGCTCGCACTGCTGCCGATCATCACGCCGCCCTTCGTCGTCGGCCTCGGCCTGATCCTGTTCTTCGGGCGCGCCGGCATCGTCAACCAGGCGCTCGAGTGGGCCTTCGGCATCGAGCCCTCGCGCTGGTTCTACGGGTGGCTCGGCGTGTGGATCGCCCAGACGTTCGCGTTCACGCCGGTGGCGTACATGATCATGCGCGGCGTCGTGCAAGGCGTCGCGCCCAGCCTCGAGGAAGCCGCGCAGACCCTGCGCGCGGACCGCCACCGCACTTTCATGGAAGTGACGCTGCCGCTGTTGAAGCCGGGGCTGGCGAACGCGTTCCTCGTCGGCTTCATCGAAAGCATGGCGGACTTCGGCAACCCGATCATCGTGGGTGGGCAGTTCTCGGTGCTGTCCACGGAGATCTTCTTTGCGATCGTGGGCGCGCAATACGACCAGGGCCGCGCAGCGACACTTGCGTTGGTCCTCACGCTCTTCGCGCTGGGGGTCTTCGTGCTGCAGCGATGGCTACTGCGCAAGCAATCGTTCACCACGGTCGGAGGCAAGGGCGATGCAGGGATTGCGATGCCGCTGCCCGACGGCGTGCGCAAGGTGGCGGTGATGGTCATCGCGCCGTGGCTGGTGTTCACGGGGCTGCTGTACGCCTTTGCCTTCGCGGGCGGCTTCGTGCGCACCTGGGGCCGTGACTGGACTTTCACGCTTGCGCATTTTGGCACCGCCTTCTCGCTGGAATGGGGCAGCTTCGGCCTGGTCTGGGCCGGCACGGCGTGGAACTCGTTGTTCACGACCGTCAAGCTCGCGGCGGTATCGGCGCCGCTCACGGCGGTCTTCGGCCTGCTCCTGGCGTGGCTGCTCGCACGCACGCGCTTCGCCGGGCGCGGCGCATTCGAATTCGCGGCGTTGCTCGCATTCGCCATCCCCGGCACGGTGCTCGGCGTCAGCTACATCGTCGCGTTCAACGTGCCGCCGCTGGAGCTCACCGGCACGGGCACGATCATCGTGCTGTGCTTCCTGTTCCGGAACCTGCCGGTCGGCGTGCGCGCGGGCACCGCGGCGTTCGAACAGCTGGATCGCTCGCTCGACGAGGCCGCATTGATGTTGCGCGCCTCCAGCGTGCAGGCACTGCGTCATGTCGTGCTGCCGCTGCTCAAGCCCGCGCTGGTGGCGGCGCTCGTCTACAGCTTCGTGCGCGCGGTGACGACCGTGTCGGCGGTGATCTTCCTCGTGACCGCGGAAAACGAGCTTGCCACCACGTACATCATCGGCCGGGTGGGCAACGGCGACTACGGCGTGGCGCTTGCCTACTGCACGGTGCTGATCGTGCTGATGGGTGCGGTGACCGCGTTGATCCAGTTCGCAGTCGGCGAGCGGCGCCTCGGCCGGCGCAGCCCCGTGGCCGTGCAACCCCAACCGGCATGAACGCGATGGACGAAGGCATCCGGTTCGACCACGTCAGCAAGCGCTACGGCGACGATGCATCCGCGTCATTCGCGGTGCGCGACATCAGCTTCGACGTCCCGAAGGGCACGCTCACGACGATCCTCGGTCCCTCCGGCTGCGGCAAGACGACAACGCTGCGCATGATGGCGGGCCTGGAGTCGCCGACCGAAGGCCGCGTGTTCATCGACGGCATCGACGTCACGGCGCTGCCACCCAGCGAGCGCAACGTGAGCATGGTGTTCCAGAGCTACGCCCTGTTCCCGCACATGAACGTCGTGGAGAACGTCGCGTTCGGCCTGCGCATGTCGGGGGGCGCCAAAGCGCAGGCTCGCGCACGCGCGTCGGAAGCCTTGCGCAATGTCGGCCTGGTCGGCTTCGACGAGCGCCTGCCCTCCGAGATTTCCGGCGGGCAGCAGCAGCGCGTTGCGCTGGCGCGTGCGCTCGTGCTCGAGCCCGCCGTGCTGTTGTTCGACGAGCCGCTGTCCAATCTCGACGCGCGATTGCGGCGCGAAATGCGCGAGGAAATTCGCGCCCTGCAGCAGCGCCTCGCGCTCACGGTGGCGTACGTGACGCACGACCAGAACGAGGCGCTGGCGGTCAGCGACCACATCATCGTGATGAACCAAGGCGTGATCGCGCAGCGCGGCACGCCGCTCGAGCTGTACGAGCGTCCGCGCACGAGCTTCGTCGCCGGCTTCATGGGCGAGGCGACGCTGTTCGATGCCCAACCCGACGGACTTCACTCGGTGCGGCTCGGGCCGCTCAAGATCGAATCGCGCGAACGCGTCGACGGCGCCGCGCAGGTGGCGATCCGTCCCGAGGCATGGCAGATCGGCCCGCCGGGCTCGGGCCTCGCGGGGCGGGTGACGAAGTCGGCTTACCTCGGCCACGCCTATGAATACACCTTCGAGACCGAGCTCGGCCCGATCTTCGTCGTTTGGCCGAACGTCGAGTCGGCATTGCAGCCCGGGATGGATGCGAGCCTCACGCTCGCGAAACATGGCGTGGCCATCGTGCAAGGAGCTTCCAATGCGAAATGAATGGCGTTTGTTCGCGGCTGCGGCGCTGGCGCTCGCGCCCCTCATTGCGTCGGCGCAGTCGGTCACCGCAATCTGCAGCACGGACCAGGGCTGGTGCGAAGCCGCAGCCCGTGAATTCACCAGGGTCACGGGCGTGCGCGTACTGCAAGTGCGAAAACCCACCGGCGAAGCGCTCGCGCAGATCATCGCGGAAGCGGCGAACCCGAAGACCGACCTGTGGTGGGGCGGCACGGGCGACCCCTTCCTGCAGGCTGCGGAGCAAGGGCTGCTCGACGCGTACCGGCCCGCGTACATCAACGACCTGCATTCGTGGAGCGTGCGGCAGTACGCCGCCAGCACCAACCAGGTCGGCGGTTTCTACAGCAGCACGATCGGCTGGGGCTACAACACCGAGCTGATGCGCAAGAAGAAGTTGCCCGAGCCGAAATGCTGGAAGGACCTCACCGACCCGCGCTACAAGGGCGAGATCGAGATGTCGCACCCGGCCTCGAGCGGCACTGGCTACACGATCCTCGCGACACTGGTGCAGCTGATGGGCGAGGAACAAGCGTTCGACTACATGAAGCGGCTGCATCGCAACACGGTGCAGTACACGCGCAGCGGCACCGCGCAGGCGCCGAACGTCGCGAAGGGCGAGGTGACGCTTGGCATCTCGTTCAACTTCGGCTTCGAGGCGTGGAAGAGCAAGGGCTATCCGCTCAAGACGGTAAACCCCTGCGAGGGCACGGGGTACGAGATCGGCGGCATCGCGCTGGTGAAGGGCACGCGCAACCGCGCCAACGCGCTGCGCTACTACGACTTCCTCATGAGCCCCGCGGGGCAAGCGCTGGGGGGACCCGTCGACAGCCTGCAGACGCCCGCGAACAAGACGTTCAAGCCGGACGCGCGCGTGCCGTCGATCGACGAAGTTCGGCTGATCCGCTACGACTTCGAGAAATACGGGAAAGCGGCGGAACGCAAGCGGCTGATCGACCGCTGGGTGCGCGAAGTCGAATCGGCGCCGCGCTGAATTCCCGTTTTATTAAGTGGCTTCCACGCGCGCGATGAGGCCGCTGCGGTCGGCACGATTGCGCAGCTCGATGCGCATGCCGCAACGTTCCGCCGCGGACTTCGCGATCGCCAGGCCGAGTCCGCTGCCGCGCACGTTGCTGCCCGGCACGCGGAAGAAGCGGTCGAACACGCGGGCAATCAGGTCCTCGGGAATGCCGGGGCCGGTGTCGACCACTTCGACGAAGGCCTTGCCGTTGACGCTGCCGACGTGCACGTCGACCACGCCGCCTTCGGGTGTGTAGCGCAACGCGTTCTCGATCAGGTTGTCGATGACGCTGCGCAGGTCGCCGGGCGAGCAGGTAAGCATCGCCGGCGGCGCGCTGCCTTCCCCGGCGACGCCCAGGTCGATGTAACGCTGGTCGGCCACCGCGATCAGCGCACCGATGCTCTCGCGCACTTGCGCATTCAGGTCGATCGCCACGCGTGTTTCGGCGCCCACGCTCTCCTGGTGCGTCATCTTCATCAGCTGGTCCACCAGGCGCGAAGCGCGCTGCACGCCGGCTTCGAGCTGCGCGAAACTTTGCTGGCATGACTCCGCCGGCAAATCGCGGCGCAGATTCTCGAGCTGAAGCGACAACGCGGTGAGCGGCGTGCGCAATTCGTGCGCGGCATCCTGTACGAAGCGGCGCTTGGTGTCGAAGCTGTCGCGCAAGCGCGTGAGCAGGCCGTTGAACGAGGTGACGAGCGGCCGGATCTCCAGCGGCACGCGGTCCAGCGGCAGCTCCTTGATCGTGTTGAAGTCCTGCGACTCCGCCTGCCTTCCGATGTCCTGCACTGCGACCGACACCGCGCGTGCGACACCCCACAGGACGAAGATCGCGAGCGGCAGCAGGATCAGGACCGGCACGACGGAGGCGATTGCCTGCTCGGCGGCGAGGTGGTTGCGGAACTCGCCGCTTTGCAGCACCTGGATCTGCTTGCCCGTGCCGTTCGGCTCCGCCGTGTACGCGCGCCATTCACGACCGTCGACCACGACATCGTGGAAGCCATTGCCCTGCAGGGCAATCTTCGCGGCGGGCCAGGAGCTGCCGATGAACTTGCCGTTGCCCTCGAACACCTGCACGACGTACGAGCCCCATTTGTCGACGCGCTCCTGCGACATCGGCGGCGGCATGAGCAAGCCGTCATGCGCGGACAGGGAATGCCCGAGCTGCTCCATCTGCGTGTCCATGAACTCGTTGACCATGCGGCCGTGCGAGAAATACGAGAACGTGGCCGACGACACGCCGACCAGCAGGAACAGCGGCACCAGCCACAGCAGCAGCGCGCGCCGCAGCGAACACATGCGCCCGTGCGGGAACACGCGCGCGTCCCAGTAGTGGCGGTGCCGGCGATGGCGGCCGATCGCGCCTTCGTGGAACTTGGCGATCATGACGGGACCGCCGGGGGCGCGATGCGCCAGCCCAGGCCTCGCACGTTTCGGATCGCTTCCTGGCCGAGCTTGCGCCGCATGCCGTGGATCAAGACGTCGACGGCGTTGCTGGTGACTTCCTCGCCCCAGCCGTAGATGCGGTTTTCCAGCTGTTCGCGCGACAGGATCGCGCCGGGGCGCTCCAGCAGCGCATGCAGCAATGCGAATTCGCGCGCCGACAATTGCGAGCGCTCGCCTTGCACGATCACTTCACGCGTCGTGATGTCCAGCTGCAGCTCGGGCGAGCCGATCAAGGAATGCGCTGCGCCGTCGCGGCGGCGGATGACGGCGCGCATGCGCGCGAGCAGTTCGCGGAATTCGTAAGGCTTGACGAGGTAGTCGTCGGCGCCGACATCGAGGCCGGTGATGCGCTCGTCGATGCCGTCGCGCGCCGTGAGCACCAGGATCGGCGTGTGGTCGCCCTTGCTGCGCGCGGTGCGCAGCACTTCGATGCCGTCTTTTTTCGGCAAGCCGAGGTCGAGCAGCACGCAGGCGTAGTCGCCGTCGGCCAATGCGCTTTGCGCGAGCGCGCCGTCCTTGACCCAGTCGACCGACCAGCCGTTCGCGCCCAGGGCCTGCTTCAGGCTCTGTCCGATCATTTCGTCGTCTTCGACCAGCAGGACTCGCATGCGTTGCTCAGCGTAACCGGTGACCCGCGTCCCACCGGGCCACGCGAAGGACGTTGTGGAGGAACACGATACCGCCCAGCAGCACCGCGCAGACGGCCAGCGCCGTGCCCGCCATCCACGGAGTCAAATTCACGCCCGCGCTGACCACTCCAGCGACGAGCAGCGCGGCGAGCGCGCACAACGCAAGCAGGCTCAACGCCACAAAGTGATATCGCTGCGAATACATGGTTCGTTCCTTTGCCCCTTTCGCGGAGAAGTCTAGGGGAGGAGATTTAGCCGGGGGTTACGGGCCCGGACGCTGCCTGTGCAAGGCGTACCGGAAAGTGAACACCCACAACACCAAATTGATGCATGGCTTCCTGACCAGTAACTGACTGTGACAAATTGTTCATTTCTTCCGGTTGAGTGACGCAACCTATTGAATTTACATACGAAAATCTATTGCAAAAAGTTACTGACTCTGGCAAAGTCCGCCCGCCTCCCGAAGTTTCTTAACTCTTAACACTTCCTACACCCATAGGACTCCTGATGAAAAAGCTCCTTCTCGTTCTTGCCTCCCTGGCCGCGCTCGTGGCTACTTCGGCCAACGCGCTCGTGTCTACCGGCACCAACGTGCCGGTGCAGATCGTCCTGACGCCGGTCTGCGCGATCACGGCGCCCTCGACCATCGTCGTGAACTACACCGCCTTCGCTGCTTCTGCGAACGCTTCGCAGAATGGTTCCGTGAAGTGCACCAACAGCCGCGGCTTCAAGCTGTCCTGGAGCAACACGGTCGACACGCAAACCACGTCGGGCACCGTCACTGCCACGGGCCTGGGCATCACGTATACCCTGGATATCACCGCGGGTGCGACCGGCACCGGCGACGGCACTGCGCAGGCGTTCACGGTCAAGGCCACGACGACCGGCAACGAAGCCGGCACATGCGCCACGGGCAATACCTGCTCGGCCACCGACAACACGGTGCTCTACGTCCACTACTGATCGACGCCGGGTCCTGGGGCTTTCCCGAAATTCGATGAATCGAGCGCTCCGCTTCACTGCGCTTTCACTTTGCTTGTGCGCGGCGGGCGCGGTGCAAGCGGCAACCGGCCAAGCTGCAGTGGGAGTCCAGGTCGTCCTGCAAGGCGGTTCGTCGGAACCGAGCGCTTGCACGAGCTCCACCCAGACGGCCAATGCGAGCGGCATCGTTCGCGTGTCGTGCACTTCAAGCGAATACGTCACCGTGCAGCCCCTGCCCCCCGGTAGTGCGGTGAGCTATGGGGACGGATATCGTCTGAATTTCGACACACCCGCAGTCGAAGGCGGCAACTCCATCTCGGCCCAGTCGCGCGACATCGCCGGCGGCGCAGACGCCGCTTTGCAGGCAGCGCAATCCCAGCCGAATGCGCAGGGAATCGATGCCGCACCGTCCCAAGCCTCGACGTCCGACATAGTGCGCCAATCGATGGACGGGGGCGCATCCAGCATGTTCCTCGTGAGAGGCGTGGAGACGGGATTGCAGATTCGCAATGGCGCGATGCTCGCCCTGTGGATCGAAAATCTCAACGCAATGAATCGCCTGCTCGAATTGTTGGTAAGCTTCTGAGCATGGATGCGCGCAGGGTGTTCCGCTTGGCCACGGTGGCCGTCGTGTTCGCAGGAACCGTCTCGGTTGCTGCCGCCGGGGCGTTCACCGTCACGCCGGTGCGCATCTTCATGACGCCGCGCGACCGCGCGATCGCGCTGACGATCACCAACGAAGGCGATGGCGAACTCGTGATCCAGGCCGACATCAACGTCTGGTCGCAGGACGCCCAGGGCAAGGACAAGCTCGAACTGACCGAGGACCTGATCCTCGCCCCTCCGATCGTGAAGGTCGCGCCGAACAGCCGCCAGGTGGTGCGCCTCGCGCTGGCCAAGCCGGCCGACCTGTCCCGCCAATTGACCTACCGGATGATTGTCCGGGAGGTCCCGGAAGCCGTAGCTCCGAAGCAGAACACCCTGCAGGTCCCGATCCTGCTCGCCCTCAGCCTGCCCGTCTTCATCACACCGCCGACCGCAAAGCCGCAGCTCGAGTGCCACCTCGCGCGCAAGGGCGTACAGGCCGTCGACACAGTGTGTACGAATGCGGGCAACGCATATACGCAAGTCATCGAAGCATCGCTGCAACGCGGCGATGCCGTTCTTGCGAAGGTCCAACCCGGGATGTACATCCTTCCGGGGTCCGCGAAGACGATGGCATTGAAGGCCAGCGCGGACATCGCTGCAGGACCTGCGCGGCTGAAACTGCTTCTGGACGACGGCAAGACCCAATTCATCGACATCGCCGTGCCTTGAGGGGCTTTCATGCCGTTCGGCTCGTCCATGTTCCGTTCTTTGACGGTGGTGTTGGCCGCCGTTTTGGCCGCGCCGCCGTGCCACGCGCAATCCGCTGCTGCCACAGCCTCGCCAGCGCAGCCCAGGTTTCGGCTCGTTCCGTTCGAAGTCACGGTGAATGCAGCGCCTGGCGGCTCATGGCTGCTGCTGGAGAGCGAAGGAAGGCTTTACGCGCCGGATGAAGCGATCGACGAATGGCGGCTGACGCGGCGCGGTGGCGTGACAGCGCTCGCGTACCAGGGCAAATCGTGGTTTCCGCTCAATGCGTTGCCCGGATTCGAAGTGAAGATGGATCTGGCGCGACAGTCGCTGGACCTCTCGTTCTCGCCGACCGCGTTCATCCAGAGTCGCATCAGCGAACCGACGCCGTCCGAGCGTGCGCAAACGATTCCCGCGTATCCCGCGCTGTTCCTGAATTTCGACACGAACCTGGCTTACACGAAGGATCGCGATGCCAAGGCGAGGCCGGACGTCGGTGTGCTCGGCGAAGTCGGCTATGCCAGCACCGTCGGCGTCCTCACGACGAGTTTCGTCGGGCGCCACCTCGAAAACTCGGACCCGTCGCAGCCGCGAAGCATCCAGCGGCTGGAAAGCGTTTTTACGCATGACTTTGTCGCGTCGGGCCTGACGCTTCGCGCCGGCGATTCCACGACACGCACCGGCATCTTGCTGCGCCCGGTGTATTACGGTGGCCTGGAGATCGGGCGCAATTTCGGGCTGGCACCGACGTTCGTGTCGCGTCCGGTCCCGGTGATCGGTGGCACGGCGGCGGCCCCCAGCACCGTGGAACTGTATGTGAATGACGCGCTGCGCCAGACTTCGAAGGTGCCGACGGGCCCGTTCGTGATCGACAACTATCCGCTCCTGACCGGTTCGGGACAGGCGAGGCTGATCGTGCGGGACGTGCTGGGCCGCGAGAGCGTCGTCGTGCAGTCTTTCTTCACGACGAACAACATGCTCGAGGAGGGCCTGCACGACTGGAATGTCTCCGCAGGCGCGGCACGTCGCGGCATCGGAAGCCCGGAGGATCACTATGACGAGCGGTTCGCGAGCGCGCTGTGGCGGTACGGCTTCAGCAAGGGGCTCACGCTCGAAGCCAATGGCGAATTCGGGCCCGGGCGCAGTGTCCTTGCGCTTGGCGCTGTCGGCTCGTTGCCGCTTCAGGTCGTCGGGATGGCGGGCGTCGCCGCGAGCCGCAAGGACGGCCAAGGTCCGGGGCGCCGGTGGCTTCTCGGCCTGGAACACAACAGCCTTCGCAACGGCATCTCCGTGAGCTACGTCGGGTCCACCCGGACCTACACGGAATACGCGTTGGAGCCGTCGACACTTCCGTACCGCCGCGAGATTTCATTCAGCTACTCGTATTCAGATGCGCGCCTTGGCAGCATCGGGGTCGGCGTGGCTCACCTGGCGCCGTTCGACGCGCCGGCGCTCACCACATTCAGCGTGAACTACTCGATGCGACTGTCGGCGCGCACATCATTCAACGTCAGCGCTACGCGCGTGAACGGCGCTGGGGGCGGAACTTCCGTGAACGCGAGCATTGCGATCGCGCTCGACCCCACCACGAACATCCTCGGTGTGGTGAATGCGCGGCCGGGCCAGGTGGAAGGCTACATCAGCGCCAGCAAGGGCCTCAACCAGGAAAGTGGCGTGGGGTGGCGCGTGCTGGGAGGCAGCCGCGCATCCGCGCCGTATGCCGAAGGCGGCGTTTATTACGAAGGCACGCAAATGCGATTGAGCGCCGACGCCAGCGCGTCGTCGAGGGAACAGGCCGTGCGGCTTGGCGCGCAAGGGGCGCTGGTCTACATGGATGGCAGCTTGTTCGCGACCAAGCGCGTGACCAACAGCTTTGCGCTGGTGGAGATCGCGGGCTATCCGGATGTCGGCATCGGGCTGCACGGGCAAGTCCAGGCCCGCACGGACGAGCGCGGCCGCGCGTTGCTAGCGGGCCTGATGCCGTTCACGCCCAACAGCATCCAGATCGACGCGAAGGAGCTGCCGATCAGCGCGGAACTGGACAACATCGAGCAAAACGTCGTGCCCCCCGCGCGCAGTGGAGTGAAGGTCGTTTTCCCGGTGCGCAGCGGCCGCGGCGCGCTGCTCAAGATCGTGTTCGACGACGGCGCTGCGGCGCCGCCCGGCGCGGAGGTCGAACTGGTCGGCGACAAGGAGGAGTTCTACGTTGCGCGCCGTGGCGAAGCCTTTGTCACCGGACTTCAGCCAAAAAACCAGTTGCGCCTGAAGTGGAAAGGCGCGTCATGCAGCTTCACGGTGGAACTGCCGGCCACGACCGTCGACGAGATCCCGCGGATCGGCCCGATCGTGTGCCCTGGGTTAACGAGGTGAATCGATGAAGACATTCCTGCGCACGGCCTTCCTGTTTTTCGCCGTCCTTGCGTGCGGCGGGGTGCATGCTCAGTCGTGCAATCCGATCACCGGGAGCGCGAGCGCCACGGTGACCAACGTGTTTTCGGCATCGAACGTGGATGTCAGCGGCACCCTGAGCATCACTTGCACCCGTCCCAATGGAAATCCGCGCTTTCCCGCGACGTTCTGGATCGG
>DATLBJ010000014.1:0-13652 GCA_035526975.1 Ramlibacter sp. | reverse complement strand
CGCTTGTAGTCGCGCCGGAAGAACGCCGTGAAGTTCTGCGCGAGGTATTCCTTGTCGAACTCGGTGAGCGTGCCGATGATGCCGAAGTCCAGGGAGATGTAGCGCCCGAACGTGGCCTTGTCCAGGCTGATCTGGATGTTGCCCGGGTGCATGTCGGCGTGGAAGAAGCCGTCGCGAAAGACCTGCGTGAAGAACAGTGTCACGCCGTCGCGCGCCAGCTGCTTCAGGTCCACGCCCGCGGCGATGATGCGCTCCACTTGCGAGATCGGCACGCCGTGCATTCGCTCCATCACGATGACGTCGGGCTGGCACAGGTCCCAGTACATCTCGGGGATCAGCACGAGGTTCAGGCCGGCCATGTTCCGTCGCAGCTGCGCGGCGTTCGCGGCCTCGCGCACCAGGTCGAGTTCGTCGTGCAGGTACTTGTCGAACTCGCCGACCACTTCGCGCGGCTTCAGGCGCCGGCCGTCGGCCGACAGGTGTTCGATCCAGCCGGCCGTCATGCGCATCAGGCTGAGGTCTTTCTCGATCACCGGCAGCATCCCGGGGCGCAGCACCTTCACCGCGACTTCCTTCATGTTGCCCTGCCTGTCGCGCATCGTCGCGAAGTGCACCTGCGCGATCGATGCACTGGCCACCGGTTCGCGCTCGAACGTGACGAAGATCGAATCGAGCGGACGCCGGAAGGCGCGCTCGATCGTCGCCACCGCCACTTCGGTCGGGAACGGCGGCACGCGGTCCTGCAGCAGCGCGAGTTCGTCGGCGACGTCGGGCGGCAGCAGGTCGCGGCGCGTGGACAGCACCTGCCCGAACTTCACGAAGATCGGCCCGAGATGTTCGAGCGCCTGGCGCAGGCGCTGGCCACGCGGCGCACGCAGGTCGCGGCCGACGGACAGCAGCCGCGCAGTCGAATGCTGGCGAAAACTCGTGAGGACGAGCTCGTCGAGCCCGTAGCGAAACGCGACCCAGACGATGTACAAGCCGCGCAGGTAACGCGTCATGCCTGTCCTGAGCGTGTCGAAGCGGCCTGTCCTGGGCCTGTCGAGGCGGCTTGTCCCGGCGCGGCGAAATCGCGCAGGGCCTGCAGCACACGGCGCGCCACGTCGCCGATCGCGTGCGCCGGCGCGTCGCCGACAAGCCGCGACAGGTCCTCTTCGATGTCCCAGCGCACGTGCTCGACCAGCCAGTTGATCTCCGCGGCGAACTGCACGTCGCCCGCAATGTGCACCGGCGGCTTGTCGCCCTTGAGCGCGGCCTGTGCGAGCTGGAACGGCGACGTCTCGGTGATCGTGAGCGTGAGGTCGGCCGGGGTGCCACTTTCAGGCACGAGCTCGAGCAGGCCCGCAGGCGTGGCCGCAACGCGCATCGTGAACGCGCGCCATTGCGCATGGACGATCTTGCCGGCCTGCCGCGCCAGGCGCGCTTGCGCCTCGGTCTCCTGCATCAGCACATGGTTGAGGAGCAGCACGGCACGGCGCTGCATTTCCTCCACGAGCCAGGGCGGCGGCTGCAGGTTGCGCGCCGCGTTGTCGAGGAACTCGTCGAGGAAGGAAGGGGGCGTCGGGGCAGCCATGGCCCCCGGATTCTCGCCTAAGAACGCGCTTTCATTGGAGCGCTTGCACTCCGGCCACGAGCCAGCCGCTGGCGCCGCTCTTGGGCTTGGTCATGTTCCAGACTTCCCGGAAGGGGCTCGGCGCGGCGGCGCTTTCCTCGCGGATCATCCCGGAGAACTCCACGCTGGCCATGTAGTCGCCGCCGAGGTCCTCGATGCCGAGCAGTTGCGCTTCGAGCATCACCACTTCCGTGTGGTTGGCCTGGCCGGTCATCTGCTTTTCGCGCTCGGACAGCTGCGCACGGATTTCGCCGAGCATCTCGTCGGTCATCATCGAGCGCAGCACGGAAAGGTCGGCGCGGTCCCACGCGTCCTGCAGGGTCACGAAGTTTCCCTTGGCCGCCGCGGTGAAGCCCGCGGCATCGAAGCCGTCCGGGATGCTCCAGTTCTGTTGGGGGCCGCCGAGCGCCGAGCCGATCTTGACGCCTTGCGCTTGCGGCGCGTACTTCGCGGCATCGAAGGCCATGCTGCTGCGCTCCCAGGGGCGCGCCGACGCATCGTTGCCGATCTTCTCGGGGTTGTACTGGCGTGGGGACTGCGCGAGGTCCGCGGCCGCGGGGCCGCCGTACGAGTACGCCTGCGGCTGTGCGCTGCGCCGCGACCGGATGACCCATCCGATCGCCGTCATCGCGAGCATGACGACCAGCAGCACGACGAGGAACTGGCCGAACGCCTCGCCCAATCCCAGCGAGTGCGCGAGCCACGCGAGCCCGAGCCCCGCGGCGAGCCCGCCGAGCATCGCGCCCCAGCGCGGACCCTGCGGTTTCGGCGCGGCGTTCGCGGGTGCCGGCTGCGCCTGGTTCGGCGCCGCGGGTGGCGTGGCGCGCTGGCCTTCGCGCTGCGTCACGTTGGACGACTGGCGGCCGACCGATTGGCCGCCGCCCAGGCGCCGGGCGGCGCTCGCATCGAACGACGCGAACGCCAGCAGCAGCGACAGCAGGGTGATCCAGGTTTTCATCGCGATCCTCGCACTAACATTTGATTCCAACATGGAGGGCCACGACCCCGCCGGTGAGGTTGTGATAGTCCACATGGCCGAATCCGGCTTTGCGCATCATGGCCTTGAGTTCTTCCTGTCCCGGATGCATGCGGATGGATTCCGCAAGGTAACGGTAGCTGGTTTCGTCCTTGGCCACCCAGCGGCCGAGCAACGGCAGCACGTTGAAGGAATACCAGTCGTAGGCGCGCGCGAGCGGTTGCGCCACCTTCGAGAACTCGAGCACGAGCAGCTTGCCGCGGGCCTTGAGCACGCGGTTCATCTCGGCCAGCGCGAGTTCCTTGTGCGTCATGTTGCGCAGGCCGAAAGCGACAGTCACGACGTCGAAGCTGTCGTCCGCGAAGGGCAATTCCTCGGCGTCGCATACGAGCGTGGGCAACACCACGCCGGCGTCGATCAGGCGGTCGCGGCCCGTGCGCAGCATCGCTTCGTTGATGTCGGTGTGGATCACGCGCCCCGTCGGGCCGGCCTTCTTCGCGAAGGCCATTGCAAGGTCGCCGGTGCCGCCCGCGAGGTCGAGCACCTGTGCGCCGGGCGCGACGTTCGCCACCAGCACGGCATACGCCTTCCATGCGCGATGCAGCCCCATCGACATCAGGTCGTTCATCACGTCGTATCGCGGCGCGACCGAATCGAAGACGCCGCGCACGCGCCGTGCCTTGTCGTGCTCGTCGACGTTCTCGAATCCGAAGTGCGTCTGGCTCATGTGGGTTTCAGTGGCCGCAGGCGTGGCCGGACTTCTGCGGCATCACGGCGTCGCGGTCGACCCCGGCTTCGCCGAGCCGCCGTTCGTAGTCGCTCCACAGCTGGTCGTGCTGCGAGCCGAGGAAGTACAGGTAGTCCCACGAGAAGATGCCGCTGTCGTGGCCGTCGGAGAATGTGGGCTGCACGGCGTAGTTGCCGATCGGCATCAACTGCACGAGTTCGACATCGCGCTTGCCGGTCTGCAGCACTTCCTGCCCCGGACCATGTCCCTGCACTTCGGCCGAGGGCGAATACACGCGCATCAACTCGAACGGGATGCGAAACTGCCGTCCATCGGAGAACTCGACCTCGAGCACGCGCGAGCGGCCGTGCACCGTCATCGAGACGGGTGTGGGGGTATCGGTCGAAAGGCCGGCCATGGCCCCATTCTAGGAGCGGCGGCCGTTCATGAGGCGTTTGTCAGAAGCGGATTTGCGCGTTGACGTAGAACCGGTGCTCGCCCTTCTTGGGCGCCGCAGAGTTGAACGCGGGATCGACGCGGCTGCCGACCACGATGTGGCCATAGTCGAAAGCCAGCGAGAAAGCATCCTTCACGTAGCGCAGGCCGAGCCCGACGCTCATGAGGTGGTCGTTCGACGGCTTGTCCGAGCCGTTGGGCTTCTGGTTCCACAGCACGCCGCCGTCGACGAATCCAAGGAAGCGCAAGCCCGTCAAGACCTCGGGCGTCATCGCTTCGATCGTGCCCGACACGCCGCTGTCGGCCGTGATCGGGCGATCGATCTCGGTCCCTCGCACGCTGCCGAGGCCGCCGAGGCCGAACTGCTCGCCGGAAATCAGCACGTCCGGGCTGAGCTGCCAGCTGCCGCGCGCCGTGAGGAGCCACGCGGTGGCGAACGGCGCGAGGTAGCTCACGTTGCCGCGCAGGGCCTTCCAGTGAACCTGCGTGATGCGCTTGTTTTCCTGCTGGTAGGACGCGAAGTCGTCGTGGCTGCCCAGGCCCGTATTCACTGCGAGCGCCACGTCGTAGCCGAAGACATACGTGTCGGTCTCGGCGCGTGCGGTGTAGCCGACGGTGACAGGGACGCTGCGGCGATCGGTGCCGACGACGACGCCGCTGACTTCCGTGCCCTTGAACAGCTTGTCCTCGATGCCGAAGCTGAAGTAGCTGCGGCGGCCGCCTTCGGGCGCGAGGTAATGCGTGTACGAAGCGCCGAGCGTGTAGCCCGCGCCCGTGCTGGTGAACGTGCCGAAGTTGCCGACGACGTCCGACTTGGTGAAATTGACCCCGACGACGCTGCCCAGCGCGTAGAGCGGGGCCTTGTACGAAAGGCCGATCTGCTGGACGTCGCTCGGGCGCTGCAGCGACGTGGTGTACGCGCCGGTGAACTGGTGGTCCAGGTCCCACAGGTTGGTGTGCGTGCCAGTGACGGTAAAGCGGTCGCGCCCGGAGTTCGCGGTCCCTGCATTCGAGATGCCCATGCCGATGTTCCAGGGCTTTTCTTCCTTCACGACGATGGTCGCGTCGATCTTGTCGATGTCCTCGGATTCCTTGAGCCCGACCTGGATCTGCTTGTTCGGGTTCTCGTTGGCGATGGCCGTCTGGATCGCAAGGCGGCTGAAGTTCGGCGTGCTGCCTTCCTGCAGCTCGGGCAGCGTGCGGCGCACGTTGGCTTCGCTGTAGATCTTGCGGCCGTCGATGTCGACCTTCGCGATCGTGAACTTGACGATGTTCAATGTGACGGTGCTGCCCACCTCCTGCGGCGGGAGCGCCACGCGGTGCAAGCCGAAACCCCGGTCGCGCAGCGACTTCTCGAGCACGCCCGAGGCCTGCTGCAGTGTTTCGATCGTCGCGTCGTTGCGCACGTAAGGCGCGAGGATGCGCTGCGTCTCGGCGTCGCCCAGCGGGTTCTCGCCGTTGATCTTGAAACCCTTGATGGCGAACGTCGGAGGCGGGACCGATGCGGGCATCGGCGGGGCCGCGGGCGCGCCGGCAGGCGCCGGGGCCTGCGCCAACGCGGCCGAAGCCGCGGCGATTGCGGTCAGTGCGAACACTCCCAGACGCGCGAGCCCGCTGCGGCCGCGGGGCGCACAAGACCGTGTCTGCATTTCTTTTCGCCCTCTTATTGTTGAAACCGGATGAGCGGCGATTGTGTCATCCGGCCTACGTCTTGTCACCCGACTTCGCGGGCGGCAAGCGTCACTTGCACTGGTTCTGTTGCTTGATGCCTGCGTCCGCGAGGACGTTCACGAGCAAGGGGTTCTTCGACGAGGGCAGCGGCATCTTGTCGAATTCGATGAACTTCGGGATGACGGTGGGGCGCTCGGTATCGCCGTTGGTGCCCGCGAAGCCCGCTTCACCCTTGCCCAGTTGCAGCACCTGGCTGGCCGTGGCGATCTCGATGTGGCCGTCGCGCACGAAGACGAAGAGGCCTTCCGTTGCATCCGACACGTCCGCCTTGGAGAACAGCTTCGGCGGAATGGTCACGGAATCGGGCCGCGGGCCATCCATCGCCGGTGCGCTGGGAACCGGCCGGATGCCTTGCGGCGAAATGAACAGGCCCTGGCCCGCGCTGAGCACCTGCAGCGCCGACGTCCCTTGCGGTGTGACAGCGATCGAACCGAGCCAGGCCCACAGCGTCACGTCCTTGCATTCCTCGTCGGCGCACTCGGCGTCGAAACCCGTCCCGCGAATGCCGATCGTCGCAGTTGCCGTGGAGAAGCCGACGTTCTTGTTGTCCGCCTTCGCGATCAGGCCCGTCAGCGCACGGACCGATCCGCGCAGGATGCTGGCGAGGAAGCGGCCCTCGGTGGCGTTCTTGTCGTCGTACACAAAGTTGTCGACGCGGAAACGGCTGTTGGAGCCGACCGTGACGCGCGATTCGTCGCGGAACGCGAGCACGGCGCGCCCGCCGGGCAGTGTTTCGACCACGTCGCCCGGATAGACGCTGCCGCCGTCGGAAAGCCGGCGCCGCTGGCCCGATGTATCCACGGCGAAGACCTGGCCACTGACTTGCGCGATCTTGGCGCTGGCGAGAACTGTGTTGGGCCGCGCCTGCGCGCTCACCTGCTGCGATTCACGCCCGCACTCGCCCTGGCAGATGCGCGCGTCGAAGTCCGTCCCGCGAATGCCGATCGTTGCCGTGTTGGTCTGGATGCGCGCCGCGTTCGGCGAGCTCTTGTTGATCAGGCCGGTGACCGCGCGGAAGCCGCCGCGCACCAGCTGCATCAGCATGCTGTTGTCCGGCGCGTTTTCCTTGAAGTGGAACTGCGAGATCACCATCTCGGTGTTCGGACGCACCGTCATGCGGGTGCCGTCCTGCAGCTTGATGATCGCGGAGCCGCCGTCGGAAGTGGTGAGGCGGTCGCCTTCCTTGAGTTCGAGGCCGCGGCCCATCGTGCGCGGGGCAGCCCCGGGAGACTGCGCGAAACCGACGCCGCGCGAGAATTCGACCTCGCCGGCTTGCTGCGCTCCCGCGGCGCCTGCTGCCAGCAACAGCCCTGCCGCCAGCGCGATGCGGGCTGCGAGCGACGTTCGTTTCTGGCGGGACATGGCTGGACCTCCGGACACTCTTGTTTCCTCTGAATACCCTGGCTTTGCGGGGTTATACACGGTTGTGGCACGAACCACTACCGAGAGCGCCCTCGCTTGGCCTTTGGGCCGTGCGGATTGTCACGGACGCGCGCAATTTCCGCGCCGGGCCGACAAGGCCGCACGCAGTGCATCCTCCAATTCGGGTCGAAGGCTTCCCACCGATTGAATGAGAGCGGCATCCGGCTCGCGTTGCGCGGCGGCCCAAACCGGCGCCGGCCACGCCGGGTCGCTTTCGAAGCGCGCAATCACGTGCCAGTGCAAGTGCGGCACCATGTTGCCGAGCGTTGCGAGGTTCACTTTCGCCGGCTGCAGCTCGGCACGCAACACGCGTTCCACATCCACGACGGCGTCGATGCAGGCGGCACGATCGCCCGGTTCCAGGTCCGAAAACTCGCGCACGTGGCCGTTCCAGATGACCCGGTAGAACGCCGGGTAGCCTTTTTCGTCGGCGCGGACCAGACGGAATTTGTCACCCGCGAACACGATGTGTTCGCCCGCCGCGTCACACAAGGGGCAGCCGGGCTCGCGCATCACACCAGCACGCGCTCGATGCCGCCCGAGTTGGCGGCATGGACATAGTCGGGCATCCAGTTGTCGCCGAGGATGCGGTTGGCCATCTCCACGACGATGTAGTCGGCCTCGAGCAACCCGCTTTGCAGGTCGTGGCTGTAACGCGAAAGGCCTTGCAGGCAGCTCGGGCAGCTGGTGAGGATCTTGATGTTGTCGCGCTCGCCGACCTTGCCGCTCGCGCGCATCGCGGCTTCGTCCTTGCGCAATTCCTCTTCCTTGCGGAAGCGCACCTGCGTGGAGATGTCGGGGCGTGTCACACCGAATGTCCCGGATTCGCCGCAACAGCGCTCGCTCTTGCGCACGTCCGGGCCGACGAGCGCCTTCACGGTTTTCATCGGGTCCTGCAGCTTCATCGGCGTGTGGCACGGGTCGTGGAACATGTAGGCGACCGGCTGCCCTGGGCTTGCCGAAGGGTCGAGCACGATGCCCTTTTCCAGCAGGAACTCGTGGATGTCGATGATGCGGCAACCCGGGAAGATCTTGTCGAACTCGTAGCCTTGCAGCTGGTCGTAGCAGGTGCCGCACGACACCACCACCGTCTTGATGTCCAGGTAGTTGAGCGTGTTGGCCACGCGGTGGAACAGCACGCGGTTGTCCGTGATGATCTTTTCGGCCTTGTCGAACTGCCCCGAGCCGCGCTGCGGATAGCCGCAGCACAGGTAGCCCGGCGGCAGCACCGTCTGCACGCCGGCGTGCCACAGCATCGCCTGCGTCGCGAGCCCCACCTGCGAGAACAAGCGCTCCGACCCGCAGCCCGGGAAATAGAAGACGGCTTCGGTCTCGGGCGTCGTGGCCTTCGGGTCCCGGATGATCGGGACGTACTCCTTGTCCTCGATGTCCAGCAACGCGCGCGCGGTTTTTTTCGGCAGGCCGCCCGGCAACTTCTTGTTGATGAAGTGGACGACCTGTTCCTTCATCGCGGGCGGTCCGCCGTCGGTGGAAGGCGGGCGAGTGACCTGCTTGCGCGCGAGGCCGCGCAGGAAATCGTTGGCGAAGCGCTGCGCCTTGAAGCCGACGTCGACCATCGCCATTCGCACGAACTTGATCGTGTCGGGGCTGGTGGCGTTCAGCATGAACATCGCCGCGGCGTTGCCGGGGCGGAAGCTCTTCTGCCCCATCTTGCGCAGCAGGTTGCGCATGTTCATCGACACGTCGCCAAAGTCGATCTTCACCGGGCAAGGCGATTCGCACTTGTGGCACACGGTGCAGTGCTCGGAGACGTCCTCGAACTCTTCCCAGTGCTTGATCGAGATGCCGCGGCGCGTCTGCTCTTCGTACAGGAACGCCTCGACGAGCAACGACGTCGCAAGGATCTTGTTGCGCGGGCTGTACAGGAGGTTCGAGCGCGGCACGTGTGTCGCGCACACCGGCTTGCACTTGCCGCAGCGCAGGCAGTCCTTGATCGAATCGCTGATCGCGCCGATGTCCGACTGCTGCATGATCAGCGACTCGTGGCCCATCAGGCCGAACGACGGCGTGTAGGCATTGGTGAGGTCCGAATACACCGAGCCCGCGGCATCGGCCTGCGCGTGCCGCAGCAACTTGCCCTTGTTGAAGCGCCCTTCCGGGTCGACCTTCTGCTTGTAGTCGGCGAAGGGCTGCAGCTCGTCGTCGGTGAGGAACTCGAGCTTCGTGATGCCGATGCCGTGCTCCCCGGAAATCACGCCATTGAGCGAGCGCGCAAGGACCATGATGCGCTTCACTGCGCCGTGCGCGGTCTGCAGCATCTGGTAGTCGTCGCTGTTGACCGGGATGTTCGTGTGCACGTTGCCGTCGCCGGCGTGCATGTGCAGCGCAACCCACACGCGGCCCTTGAGGACGCGCTTGTGGATCGCGCTGACCTCGGCGAGCAACGCGACGAAAGGGTTGCCGGCGAAGATCGTCTGGAGCTCCGCGCGGATCTGCGTCTTCCAGCTTGCACGCAGCGTGTGGTCCTGCAATTGCGGAAACAGCGTGTCGATGCGATCGAGCCAGTCCTGCCACTGCCCGCGCACATTGCGGATCAATGCCAGCGCCTGCTGCACGCGGTCCTCGAGGATTTCCGCGGACGGAATCTCGCTCGCGTCGTCCTGCTTGCCCAGCGGCAGGTTGCCGCGCGCGAAGAACAGCTCGAGTTCGTGCGCGAGCCGGATCTTGTTGGCCAGCGACAGCTCGATGTTGATGCGCTCGATGCCGTCGGTGTACTCCGCCATGCGCGGCAGCGGGATGACGACGTCCTCGTTGATCTTGAAAGCGTTGGTGTGCTTGCTGATCGCCGCGGTGCGTTTGCGATCGAGCCAGAACTTCTTGCGCGCCTCCGGGCTCACGGCCACGAAGCCTTCGCCGCTGCGTGTGTTGGCGATGCGCACGACTTCGGACGTGACGCGTGCGACGTCGTCGGCGTTGTCGCCCACGATGTCGCCGACCAGGACCATCTTCGGCAGGACGGCGCGCTTCGATTTCGTCGAGTATCCGACGGCGCGCAGATAGCGGTCGTCGAGATGCTCCAGGCCCGCCAGCAGCACGCCGGAGCGCTTCTGCTCGGCGAACATGAAGTCCTTGATCTCGACGATCGAGGGCACCGCGTCTTTCGCGTTGCCGAAGAATTCGAGGCACACCGTGCGCGTGTGCGGCGGCATGCGATGCACGACCCAGCGCGCGCTGGTGATCAGGCCGTCGCAGCCTTCCTTCTGGATGCCGGGCAAGCCGGAGAGGAACTTGTCCGTGACGTCCTTGCCCAGGCCTTCCTTGCGGAACGCGGAGCCCGGGATTTCGAGCTTCTCGCTGCGGATGAAGGTCTTTCCGTCGGCCCGGAAGTAGCGCAGCTCGAACGTCGCCACTTCCGCGTCGTGGATCTTGCCGAGGTTGTGGTCCAGCCGCGTGATCTCGAGCCACTGCGCATCCGGCGTGACCATCCGCCACGACACGAGGTTGTCGAGCGCCGTGCCCCACAGCACGGCTTTCTTGCCGCCGGCGTTCATCGCGACGTTGCCGCCGATGCACGACGCTTCAGCGGACGTCGGGTCCACCGCAAAGACGAAGCCCGCGCGCTCGGCCGCATCGGCAACGCGCTGCGTGACGACGCCCGCTTCCGTCCAGATGGTCGGCACCGGCGCGCCGTGGCCGGGGATCGAAGTCATCTCCGCCTCGGTCATGGCCTCGAGTTTCTCGGTGTTGATCACCGCGCTCTTCCATGAAAGCGGCACGGCCCCACCGGTGTAGCCGGTGCCGCCGCCGCGCGGGATGATCGTGAGGCCCAGGTCGATGCAACCCTTCACGAGCCCCGCCATTTCGGCTTCGCTGTCGGGCGTGAGCACCACGAAGGGATATTCGACACGCCAGTCGGTCGCGTCGGTCACGTGCGACACGCGCGACAGTCCGTCGAACTTGATGTTGTCCTTCGCCGTATAGCGCCTGAGCGCTTTCAACGTTTGTTTGCGCAAGTCGCCCACTTCGCGGAAGCTCGCGTCGAACTGCTGCACCGCCGCGCGCGCGTCCTCGAGCAATTCGCCGACCAGCGCATCGCGTTCCGCGTCGGTGTCGGGCGCGCGGCGCTTCTGCACCTCATGCAGGCGGTGATGCATCGCCTCGACGAGCATCTTGCGGCGCCCGGCGTTGTCCAGGAGGTCGTCCTGCAGGTAGGGATTGCGCTGCACGACCCAGATGTCGCCCAGCACTTCGTAGAGCATGCGCGAGGAACGGCCCGTGCGGCGCTCTTCTCGCAGGTGATTGAGAACGTCCCAGGCCCGCGCGCCGAGCAGGCGGATGACGATCTCGCGATCGGAGAACGATGTGTAGTTGTACGGGATCTCTCGCAGGCGCGGCGCATCGTCGCCAGCGGCGGCCATGAGTTGGTTGAGCGTCGTCGGTGCGTTCATCGTCGGGGGTTGGAACGATGTTACCGCAGTGCAACAAAGCCGGGCCGCACCTATGGAAACCCCGCTTGCCGCACCTGCACGAGGCCTCATCAAATCCGTTGTCACAAAGAACGGATAAGTTCCACCGTCTTACCCCAGGAGAATCCATGAAGCTTCAATTCTGTGCCGCGGCGCTCGCGGCTGTGTTTGCGTTGCCCGCCCAGGCCGTCACCGAGATCCAGTGGTGGCATTCGATGACCGGCGCATTGGGCGACCGCGTGAACGAAATCGCCACGGGCTTCAATGACAGCCAGAAGGATTACAAGATCGTCCCGGTGTTCAAGGGGCAGTATCCCGAGTCGATGACCGCGGCCATCGCTGCGTACCGCGCCGGCAATGCGCCGCACATCCTGCAAGTGTTCGAAGTGGGCACGGCCACGATGATGGGCGCCAAGGGCGCGATCAAACCCGTCTACCAGCTGATGAAGGACGCGGGCGAGCCGTTCGACTCGAAGTCCTACCTCGGCCCGGTGGCCGGCTACTACACCAACAGCAAGGGCGAGATGCTGTCGATGCCCTTCAACTCGTCCACGACGGTGTTCTACGTGAACAAGGACGCGTTCAAGAAGGCCGGCCTCGATCCCAACAAGGCGCCGAAGACCTGGAGCGAATTCGCGCAGGCCGCCGGCAAGCTCAAGGCGAGCGGCCAGTCGTGCGTGTACACGACGGGCTGGCCGTCCTGGGTGCACATCGAGAACTTCAGCGCCTGGCACAACCTGCCGATCGGCACGTACGAGAACGGCATCGCCAGCACGAAGACCGAGCTCAAGATCAATTCGCCCGAGCACGTGAAGCACATCCAGATGCTCATGGACTACGCGAAGAACGGCTGGTTCACCTACGCCGGCCGCAAGAACGAAGCCGAGGCCAAGTTCTACAGCGGCGAATGCGCGATGCTCACCTCGAGCTCCGGTGCGCAGGCCAACATCAAGAAGAATGCGAAGTTCGACTTCTCGGTGAATTTCCTGCCCTATCACGATGAGATCAAGGGCGCGCCGCAGAATTCGATCATCGGTGGCGCGAGCCTGTGGGTGATGAGCGGCAAGAAGGCGGACGAGTACAAGGGCGTCGCCAGGTTCTTCACCTACCTGTCGAACCCGCAGCTGCAAGTGAAGTGGCATGAGCAGACCGGCTACGTGCCGATCACGAACGCCGCATTCGAGCTCGCGCAGAAAGAAAAACTGTACGACAAGGTGCCGGGCGCCGACGTCGCGATCCGCCAGTTGACGAACAAGCCGGCCACCGCCAACTCGAAGGGCCTGCGTTTCGGCAACTACGTGCAGGGCCGCGAGGTGATCGAGGAAGAACTCGAAGCCGCGTTTGCAGGCCAGAAGACGGCCAAGGCCGCGCTCGACGACGCGGTGCGCCGCGGCAACGAGATCCTGCGCCGCTTCGAGTCCGCCAACAAGGACTGAGCCCCAGGGCTCGCAACGCCCGGCCGCCTGGCGGCCGGGCCATTCATCCATGGAAAAACGCGCCATCTTCCGCAGCCAGTGGCTCCCCTACGCCCTGGTGCTGCCCCAGATCGCCGTCACGCTGATCTTTTTCTTCTGGCCCGCCGCGCAAGCCATCTGGTATTCGTTCCAGGTGCAGGACGCTTTCGGCAACCGCACCGAATTCGTGTGGTTCGAGAACTTCAAGGTCCTCTTCAACGACGCGGCTTACCTCGACAGTTTTCGCGTCACGGCCATTTTCAGCGTTGCCGTCGCAGTCGTCGGGCTGTCGATCTCCCTCCTGCTCGCGACCATGGCCGACCGCGTACTGCGCGGCTCGATGGCGTATCGCACGCTGCTGATCTGGCCCTATGCCGTGGCGCCTGCCGTTGCCGGCGTGCTCTGGGCTTTCCTGTTCGCACCCAGCATCGGCATCGTGAGTTTCGTGCTGCGCAAGATGGGGATCGACTGGAACTGGGTGCTGCGCGGCGACCAGGCCATGATCCTTGTCGTGATGGCCGCCACGTGGAAGCAGATCAGCTACAACTTCCTGTTCTTCCTGGCCGGCCTGCAGTCGATCCCCAAATCGCTGATCGAAGCCGCCGCGATCGACGGCGCCAGCCCGACGCGCCGCTTCTGGACGATCGTCTTCCCGCTGTTGTCGCCGACGACGTTCTTCCTGCTCGTGATCAACATCGTCTACGCATTCTTCGACACCTTCGGCGTCATCGACGCGACGACATTCGGGGGCCCTGCCGCAGCGACCAACATCCTGGTCTACAAGGTGTACGTGGACGGCGTGAAGGCCGCGGACCTGGGCGGGTCGTCGGCCCAATCGGTCGTGCTC
>DATLBJ010000013.1:0-6031 GCA_035526975.1 Ramlibacter sp. | reverse complement strand
CGTCATCTCGGCCGGCGGCGGCGGTGACGAACACCAGCTCGAGATCGCGGCGGACGCATTGCGCCTGCCGGAGTGGGACGCGGTGATCAAGAACCTCTCGGGCGGCGAGAAGCGCCGCGTGGCCTTGTGCCGCCTGCTGCTGTCCAAGCCGGACATGCTCCTGCTCGACGAGCCGACGAACCACCTCGATGCGGAATCGGTGGAGTGGCTCGAACAGTTCCTCGCCCGCTTTCCGGGCACTGTCGTCGCGATCACCCACGACCGCTACTTCCTTGACAACGCCGCCGAGTGGATCCTCGAACTCGATCGCGGCCGCGGCATCCCGTGGAAGGGCAACTACAGCTCATGGCTCGAACAGAAGGAAGCGCGCCTCGAGCAGGAGCAGAAGACCGAAGACGCGCACATGAAGGCCATGAAGAAGGAGCTGGAGTGGGCGCGCCAGAACCCGAAGGGCCGGCAGGCGAAGAGCAAGGCCCGCCTCGCGCGGTTCGAGGAGCTGTCCGACTACGAATACCAGAAGCGCAACGAGACGCAGGAAATCTTCATCCCTGTCGCCGAGCGGCTGGGCAACGACGTGATCGAATTCAAGGGCGTGACCAAGTCGTTCGGCGACCGCGTGCTGATCGACAACCTGTCCTTCAAGGTGCCCGCCGGTGCGATCGTCGGCATCATCGGCCCGAACGGCGCCGGCAAGACCACGCTGTTCAAGATGATCTCCGGCAAGGAGAAACCCGACAGCGGCGAAGTGCACACCGGCACCACGGTGCGGCTCGCCGTCGTCGACCAGACCCGTGACGACCTCACGGCCGACAAGACGGTGTGGGAAGACATCTCCGGGGGTCTCGACAACATCATCGTGGGCAAGTTCCAGATGCCCAGCCGCGCGTATGCGGGGCGCTTCAACTTCAATGGCGGCGACCAGCAAAAGAAGGTCGGCACGCTGTCAGGCGGCGAGCGCGGGCGTCTGCACCTTGCGAAGACGCTGATGCAAGGGGGCAACGTGCTGCTGCTGGACGAGCCGTCGAATGACCTCGACGTGGAAACGCTGCGCGCGCTGGAAGACGCGCTGCTGGAATTCGCGGGCTGCGTGCTCGTGATCAGCCACGACCGCTGGTTCCTCGATCGCATCGCCACGCACATCCTCGCGGCCGAAGGCGACAGCCAGTGGACGTTCTTCGATGGCAACTACCAGGAGTACGAGGCCGACAAGCGCAAGCGCCTCGGCGAAGAAGCGGCGAAGCCGCACCGGGTGCGCTTCAAGGCGCTCAAGTAGGTCGCAGCGAAAAATCCCAAGCTCCCGCGGCGCGGACGTCCTTCGAGACGGCAATAACGTCGGGCGGCCGAGCCGCGGGTGCTTTCGGCTCCTCCTCACCCGTGTACTAGCGGTTCGTCGGAGCAGTTGCAGTGTGATTCCTGCCGCGCAAAAAGTTGTGATGCGCAGCACAGGTCCGCGCGCGACGCGACGCATCGCCGCCGGCGTGCGAACAAAGTCACTTCCGCGTGGACTCGCGGCAACCGGACAACAACATCACGCGAGGTCGCGCGCCGCGGGCAGGTGCAACTTGCCGATGCGCACGCTTTCGGCTGCGTGGATCGCCCGCACGACGGCGCGTGCGGTGACTTCCGCGGCCAGCGTGCCAAGCACCATCATTCCGGGCGACGACTTGGCGCGGCCGGTGCCGAGCGCGAACAGCGTGTCGCCGTCCGTCATCGTGTGCACCGGGTTGATCGCGCGGGCGAGCCCGTCGTGTGCCATCGTTGCAAGCCGCGTTGCCTGCGCCTTCGTGAGCGGCGCATCGGTGGCGATCACGCCGATCGTGGTGTTGGTGCCCTTGAGCAGCGGCTTGGGGCCTTCGCCCTCGAGGATCGCGCGGCGCGAATCGAGCAGCGACTTGCCGTTCTTCGTCCGTGCGCCTGCAATCACTTTGCCGGTGGCGGGATCGACCACGTCGCCGATCGCATTGCACGCGACGATCGCGCCGACCGTGACGCCGTCCACCGTCACGGACGCACTGCCGATACCGCCCTTCATCGCCCGCTCGATGCCGAAGATCTTGCCGACGCTTGCACCGGCGCCGGCACCGACGCATCCGTCCGCAGGCGCGCGTGTCGACGCGGCCTTGCACGCTTCGTAGCCGGCGCGGGCATCGGGGCGGATCTTCGCGTCGCCGACGAACAGGTCGAAGAGCACCGCTGCGGGCACGAGCGGCAACCTGGCAACCCGCACGTCGAGGCCGCAGCCTTGCTCTTCGAGCCAGCGCACGATGCCGGTGGCGGCATCGAGCCCCCACGCACTGCCGCCCGACAGCAGCACGCCGTGCACGCGGTCGACGAGGTGCGTGGGGTCGAGCAGGTCGGTCTCCCGGGTGCCCGGCGCCGCGCCCCTGACGTCCACCCCGGCGACGGCGCCGTCGCGCGTGAGGATGACCGTGCAGCCGGTGGGCCGCCGCGAGTCGGTGAAATGGCCGACCTCGATGCCCGCGACAGCGGTGATCGAATCGTTTTTCGCCCTCCTGCTCTGCATCGCCGGATTATCCGTGCTCTTCCGTGAAGCAGGACGCGTCCTACATCGCATGCGGGGCTTCCGCCGACAACGGCGCAGGGCCGAGCTTCCTACAGTGGGGGTGTTCGCCGGCGCCGCTGGCGATTTTTTTCCAGGCACAAGACGCGAGGACCACGATGAACAGCGAAACCATGGACACGACCAACACGATGGGCACGACGGGACAGGGCACGAGCGGCCTGAACGGCACCGGCACGCAACAGCAAGTGCAGCGCGTGGCCGAAAAGGCGCACGCGGCGGTGGATACCGTTGCGCAGTCGCTCAATACGGGCACCGAGCGCGTGATGAACTGGCAGCAGGAGTACGGCGACATGGCGCGCGAGCAGATTCGCTCGAACCCGCTCGCGGTGGTCTTCGGTGCCTTCGCGATCGGCTACGTCTTTGCAAAGCTGACGAGATAAGCGCGGCGGCTTCGCAGCCGCGACAATGGGCGCGTGTTCCCGCGCCCCGTTCTCTTCGCCCTCGGCGCCGCGCTGCTTTTCGGCGCGGGCACGCCGCTGGCCAAACTCCTTCTCGAAGGCGCGAGCCCGTGGCTGCTCGCGGCCTTGCTGTACCTCGGCTCGGGCGCCGGCCTTGCCGTCATGCGCGTGCTCGTGCGCGCATCGCGTGTGCGGCTGCCGGCCGGGCAGGCGAAATGGCTCGCAGGGGCGAGTTTCTGCGGGGGCGTCGCCGGCCCGGTGCTGATGATGATGGGCCTGGCTGCAATGCCGGCTTCGTCGGCTTCCCTGTTGCTCAATGCCGAAGCGGTTTTTACCGCGCTCATCGCATGGATCGTGTTCCGCGAGAACGTCGACGTGCGCATCTTCACCGGCTTCGCGTGCATCGTCGCCGGCGCGGCGGTGATCAGTTGGCCGGGGTCCCCGGAGTGGGCCGGGTGGCAGCCGTCGCTCCTCGTCCTCGGCGCGTGCTTCGCCTGGGGCGTGGACAACAATCTCACCCGCAAGGTGTCCCTGACGGACGCGTCGTGGATCGCAATGGTCAAGGGACTTGCCGCGGGCACGACCAACCTCGCGCTCGCATTCGCTTTGGGCGCGCAGGTTCCTTCGCTGCAGGTCACTGCAGGCGCTGCCCTCGTCGGCTTCGCCAGCTACGGCGCCAGCCTCACCCTGTTCGTGCTGGCCCTGCGCGGACTCGGCACTGCGCGCACCGGCGCCTATTTTTCAGTGGCTCCCTTCTTCGGAGCGATCGTCGCGGTGCTGTGGCTGCAGGAGCCGGTCACCGCTGCGCTGTTGGCGGCTGGCGGGCTGATGGCGACCGGCGTCGTGCTGCACCTGTCCGAGCGGCACGAACACACGCATGCGCACGAACGCATGTCGCACGCGCACGAACACGTGCACGGCCAGGACGATCATCACGACCACCGCCACGAGCCGCCGGTCGCGCCCGGCACGCGCCACGCGCATGATCACGAGCACGCGCCGCTGGTGCACAGCCACGCCCACTATCCTGACGCGCACCACCGGCACCCGCACTAAGATCGGCGACCCACTTCCTTCGAGGAGACGGACATGTACACCCTGTATGGCTTCAAGGGCTCGGGCTCGGCGTCGGTCGAGATGGCGTTGCGTGTCATCGGCGCCGATTTCCGCATCGTCAACGCCGCGACCTGGGAGCCGTCGTCCGCAATCGAAGAACTGCGCACGGTGAATCCGCTGGGGCAGATCCCGACACTCGTGCTGCCGGATGGCAGCGTGATGTCCGAAAGCGCCGCGATCCTGATCCACCTCGGCCTGGCGTCCGAGCCCGGCCTGCTGCTCCCCGCGAACGACGCGGCGCGCGCGCAGGCGATCCGCGGCCTGGTGTACATCCCGGCCAACTGCTACAGCTGCATCACGATCCTCGACTACCCCGAGCGCTTCACCACCGAGAAGGACAAGGAGGCGCTGGACAGCGTGCGGGCCGGCACGCGCGAGCGCCTGCACAAGCACTGGGACATCTTTGCAGACACGTTCAAGCCTTCGCCGTTCCTCAATGGGGCCGCGCCGGGCGCGCTCGATTTCTTCGCGGCGGTGGTCTCGAAGTGGGCGGGATCGCGTCCGCACCTGAAGGAGCACCGCCCCGGCTTTTTCGATTTGCTCGAACGCATCGAGGCGCATCCGTCGGTCGCGGACGTGTTCAACGCGCATTGGGAGAAGAAGTGATGCCCAAGCGCCCCGTCAATGCGCACGGCGCCTATCACGCGCACATCTACTTCGGCCCCGCGACGGTCGAACAGGCACGCGCTCTCTCGCAGGAGGCCGGCCAGCGCTTCAAGGTGGCGGTGGGCCGCGTGCACGAGAAGAACGTCGGCCCTCATCCGCAGTGGAGCGTGCAGCTCGCGTTCGCGCGCGACCAGTTCGACACCCTGATTCCCTGGCTCGATGCCAACCGCAACGGGCTGGACGTCCTGGTGCACGGGCTTTCCGGCGACGAGATCGCGGACCACACGGAGCATGCGTACTGGCTCGGAAACGAATGGCCGCTGGACCTGACCGCATTGCAATGAAGTCGCGTTAACCTCGCATCCATGGACCGCCCGCATCACAAGTTCTGGCCCGCGCGGCTGCCGCATTCGATCACCCCCCCGGCCACCTCGCTGTGGCACAACCTCGCGGTGAGTGCGCTGCGCTACCCGGACAAGGCGTGCATCGTCTTTTTCGGGCGCATCTACAGCTACAGCGAAGTCGTGCGCATGGCGGAGCGGCTGGCGGCCCGCCTCGTGTCGCTGGGCGTGAAGAAGGGCGACCGCGTGATGCTCGACATGCAGAACTGCGCGCAGCTGCTGGTCGCGCACTTTGCCGTCCTGCGCGCGAACGCCGTCGTCGTTCCGGTGAACCCGATGAATCGCGCCGAGGAGCTGAAGCACTACATCACCGACCCGGATGCGAAGGTTGCGATCACCACCGGCGATCTCGCCGGGGAAGTCGCGAAAGCCAATGACGCATTGCCGGAAAGCGAAAGGCTCGCGCACCTGGTCGTCACGCAGTTCACCGACACCTTCGACGCCGGTGACCCGAACGCCGACCCGTTGCCGGCTGCCTGGAAGGACTGGCTGCTCACGCGCCATCCGCTGCCTTCGATCGCCGGCGGCAAGGTAATCGCGTGGACGGAAGCGCTCGACAACGACCTGCCGCTGCCCGGGCTCGTGACGGGCGCCGACGACATCGCGGTGCTGCCGTACACCAGCGGCACGACCGGCCTGCCCAAGGGCTGCATGCACCTGCATCGCAGCATCATGCACAACGCGGTTGCAAGCTCGCTGTGGGGCGACGGCACCGCGGAGAACGTGACGCTGCTCGTCGTGCCGATGTTCCACATCACCGGAATGGTCAGCGTGATGCACGCGAGCATCTACATGGGCGCGACGCTCGTGCTGATGCCGCGCTGGGACCGCGAGCTTGCCGGGCGCCTCATTTCGCGCTGGCATGTCTCCGCGTGGACCAACATCCCGACGATGATCATCGACCTGCTCGCCAGCCCGAACTTCGA
>DATLBJ010000012.1:0-18461 GCA_035526975.1 Ramlibacter sp. | reverse complement strand
TCGCTCATTTCCTTGAGGTTGTGCCCCGGGCAGAATGCCTTGCCCGCGCCCGCGATGATCACGGCGCGAACGCCTTCGTCGCCCTTCACGCGATCGAGCGCCGACTGCAGCGCAGCGAGCATTTCCTCCGACAGCGAGTTGAACGTCGCCGGCCGGTTCATCGTGAGCGTGACGATGCCGCGGCTGTCGCGTTCGTACAGGACGGCGTCGGTGACCTGGGTTTCGTTCTTCATTTCAGACATCCGCCAGGGCCCGCACATGCGCTTCGACGCTGCGGGCCAGTGCGCTGAGGTTGTAGCCGCCTTCGAGCGACGACACGATGCGCCCCTGCGCGTACTTGTCCGCCACTTCCTTGATCTTCTGCGTCATCCACACGTAGTCGGCCTCGACCAGGCCGAGTTGTCCCAGGTCATCCTCGCGGTGCGCATCGAAGCCGGCACTGATGAAGATCATCTCGGGCTTGAATTCCTCGAGCCTGGGCAGCCACGCATGCTCGACGATCTCGCGGATCGCGGGGCCGCGCGTGTATGCGGGCACCGGCACGTTGACCATGTTCTTCGCGGCGGTGTCCGCGCCCGAGTACGGATAGAACGGGTGCTGGAAGATCCCGACCATCAGCACGTGCTCGTCGCCGGCAAAGATGTCCTCCGTGCCGTTGCCGTGGTGCACGTCGAAGTCGACGATCGCCACGCGCTTCAGGCCATGGCGGTGCACGGCATACGCCGCGCCGACCGCGATGTTGTTGAACACGCAGAAGCCCATCGCGCGGCTGCGGCACGCGTGGTGCCCCGGCGGTCGCACCGCGCAGAACGCGTTCTGCATCTCGCCCGCCATCACCGCATCGACCGCCGCAACCACCGCGCCCGATGCGCGCAGCACGGCGCCCCACGAGTACTGGTTCATTGCCGTATCCGGGTCGATCACCGCATAGGGCCGACCGCCCGCCGCGATTTCGTCCGCGAGTTCGTCGGCCAGGCCGCGGATGGAGGCGACGTGCATCTTGTCGTGCGCCAGTTCGACATCGCCGGTGGAGGCCAGTGGGGCTTCGCGCCGGTCGAGTGCGTCCATGACGCCGGAGACCAGCAGGCGGTCCTCGATCGCAGCCAGGCGCTCGGGACATTCGGGGTGGCCGGGACCCATCTCGTGGCGAGCACAGTCCGGGTGCGTGAAATAGCCCGTCTTGTTCACTTGTCTCACTCGTTTTGGGATAACGTCGTGCCTTCGTATGGAAGCACAACAAAAACTCAAGGCGCTGCTCGACCAGCTTAACACGGTGCTCGTGGGAAAACCCGCCCAGGTGCGCGACTGCGTGGCGTGCCTGCTCGCGGGCGGCCACTTGCTGATCGAGGATGTTCCGGGCGTCGGCAAGACAACGTTGGCGCACGCGCTGGCGCGCGCATTCGGCCTCCAGTTTTCGCGCGTGCAGTTCACGGCCGACCTCATGCCCAGCGACTTGTCGGGCGTGTCGGTCTACGAACGCGGCAAGGAAGCTTTCGTCTTCCACCCCGGCCCGGTGTTCGCGCAAGTGTTGCTGGCCGACGAGATCAACCGTGCCAGCCCCAAGACGCAAAGCGCGTTGCTCGAAGCCATGGAAGAGCGGCAGGTCACGGTGGAAGGCGAGACGCGTCCGTTGCCCACGCCGTTTTTCGTGATCGCCACGCAGAACCCGCACGACCAGCTCGGCACGTTCGCGCTGCCGGAATCGCAGCTCGACCGCTTCCTCATGCGCATCTCGCTCGGCTACCCGGACCGCGCCGCGGAGCGCGAGCTGCTGGGGGGAGCGGACCGCCGCGGCATGGTCGAATCCATGCGCAACGTGCTCACGCCGGTAGACCTGCAATTGCTGCAGCAGAAAGTGATGCAGGTGCATGCTGCCGAGCCCTTGCTCAATTACGTGCAGGACCTCGTCGCCGCATCGCGTTCGGGACGGTGGTTCCTGCAAGGCCTGTCACCGCGCGCCGGCATCGCTGTGGTTCGCGCCGCGAAGGCGCAGGCCCTGCTTTCCGGGCGCGACTACATCGCCCCCGACGACGTGCAGTCGATCCTGCCGCAGACCATCGCCCACCGCATGATCCCCGTGGGCGAAGCGGGCCGCGGCCCGATCGAACAAGTGCGGGCCATGCTGGAGGCCGTGCCGTTGCCATGAATACCGCGGTGACGCTGAACCCGGTCACCTACGCGAAAAAGCAGTTTCGCGATTGGTGGCAGTCGCGCCTGCCGCTGTCCGACACGACGACGCTGACGCAGCGCAACGTCTACATCCTGCCCACGCGTCCGGGCTTCATGATGGGCGCGACGCTGTTGATCCTGGTGATCGCGTCGATCAACTACCAGCTCAACCTGGGCTACCTGCTCACGTTCTTGCTCACCGGTTGCGGCGTCGTCGGCATGCATGTGTGCCATGCGACGTTGCGCGGGCTCACGATGAACCTGATGGCGCCCGATCCGCAATTCGCCGGTGCGAGCGCCACCTTGCGCGTCGTGCTCACGAACAATCGCGGGTCGATCCGGCGCGGCATCGGCGTCGGCGTGCTCGAGGCGCCGCGCGAGAACAAGTTCGTGTGGACCGATGTTCCCGCCTTGGGCAGCGGCGTCGTGCATGTCGCGTTCAAGCCGGAGCGGCGCGGCCTGCATCGCGTGCCCGCGCTCACCGCGGAGACGCGCTTTCCCCTCGGCACGTTTCGCGTGTGGACTGTGTGGCGTCCGGCCGCGCAAGTCCTGGTGTATCCGCAACCCGAGGCGTTCCCGCCGCCCTTGCCGCCGGGCGAGCCGCGCGCGGGCGGTGCGGCGCGAGCGCGGGCGCAAGTCACCGGCGACTTCGACGGCGTGCGCGACTACCGGCGCGGCGATCCGCTGAAGCTGGTCGTGTGGAAGAAAGCCGCGAAGACCGGCGACCTCGTCAGCCGCGACGCGCAACAGGCGCAGCGCTATGAACTGTGGGTCGATTTCCAGCAGGCGGGCCACGTCGACACCGAGGTGCGGCTGTCACGCATGACGGCGTGGGTCCTGCAGGCGGATCGCCTCGGCATGGAGTACGGCTTGCGCGTGCCCGGCATGCAGATCCCGCCGTCCAGCGGCGAATCGCACAAGCGCCGTTGCCTCGAGGCGCTCGCCACATGCTAGCGAACCTGGAGGCACTGCCGCGCGAAACGCGCGATTCGCTGTTCCTGCTCGCCGTGATCGCGTGGATCATGCTGCCGCAATTCGGGCACGTGCCGCCGTGGTGCGGCGCGCTGGCGGTTGGCGTGCTGCTCTGGCGCTCGTGGCTGGCCGTCGCATCGAAGCCGCTGCCTGGCAAGGGCTGGCTGCTCGGGCTTCTGTTCATCGCCGTCGCCGCGACGCTGATGACGTACCGCACCGTGCTGGGACGCGACGCGGGGGTCACGCTCATCATCGTGCTGCTCGCGCTCAAGACGCTGGAGTTGCGCGCCCGGCGCGACATCTTCGTGATCTTCTTCCTGGGCTTCTTCTCGATGCTCACGAACTTCTTTTTCTCGCAGTCCCTGCCGACGGCGATCGCGATGCTCATTGCGCTGCTCGGCCTGCTCACCGCGCTCGTCAATGCGCACATGCCGGTCGGCAAGCCGCCGTTGTGGGAAGCCGCGCGCACGGCTTGCTGGATGACGCTGCTCGGGGCACCGGTGATGGCCGTGCTGTTCGTGCTGTTCCCGCGCTTCGGTCCCTTGTGGGGAACACCGGGCGATGCGATGTCGGGCCGCAGCGGCCTCTCGGCCAACATGCAGGTGGGGAACATGGCTTCGCTCGCGCTGGACGAAAGCATCGCGCTGCGCGTGAGGTTCGAGGGGCGCATGCCCGCGCAAAGCGAGCTGTATTTCCGCGGGCCGGTGCTGACGCAGTTCGACGGCCGCGAGTGGCGCCCGTTGCAGCCGCGCCTGGGCACACGTTCGCTGCCGCTCACCGGCGGCTCGCAGTTGCAGGTCACGGGCGAGCCGGTGAAGTATGAAGTCACCATGGAGCCGAACAACCGGCCCTGGATCATGGTGATCGATGCGTCGCCGGGTTCGCCCGAAGTGCCCGGCTTCGAGACGCTGATGACCACCGAGCTGCAGTGGATCGCGAATCGTCCCGTCACGGACCTGCTTCGCTACCGGGCCGAGAGCTACACGCAGTTCCGGCACGGGCCCCGCAGCATCGCGGCATTGCCGCCCGAGTATCTCCAGCTGCCCACCGACCTGAATCCACGCACGATCCAGCTCGCGCGGCAGATGCGCTCCGACCCCGTGCTGTCGCGGGGCGGCGCACAAGCACTGGTGCAAGCGGCGATCGACCGGCTGCGCACCGGCGGCTACACCTACACGCTGGAGCCCGGGGTGTATGGCGCGAACACCGCCGACGAATTCTGGTTCGATCGCAAGGAAGGCTTTTGCGAGCACATCGCATCGGCCTTCGTCGTGCTGATGCGGGCGATGGACATTCCCGCGCGGCTCGTCACCGGCTACCAGGGCGGCGAACTCAATCGCGTGGACGGCTACTGGATCGTGCGCCAAAGCGACGCGCATGCATGGACGGAAGTCTGGCTGTCCGGACAGGGCTGGGTGCGTGTCGACCCAACCGCCTCCGTCGCGCCGGGCCGAATCGGTTCGCTGCAGCGTCTCGCGCCACCGCAGAACGTGTTCGCCGCGGCGCTGGGCACCGTCACGCCCGGCCTCGCGCAAAGCCTGCGGGCGGTGTGGGAGGCAGTGAACAACACGTGGAACCAGCGGATCCTCAACTACACGCAAAGCCGCCAGCTGAATTTGCTCAAGGACATCGGCTTCGAAGCGCCAAGCTGGGAGGACCTGGCGTATGTGCTCATCGCGCTCGTCGTCATCGTGGCGCTGGGAGGCGCGGCCTGGACGATCTGGGACCGCCGCGAGCACGACCCGTGGCTGCGCTTGTTACATCAAGTGCGCCGCCGCCTTGGGACCAAGGGGATGGAGCTGACGCCCGCGACGCCGCCACGCCGGATTGCGACCGCCATCACAGCGCGATTCGGTGACTCTGGTGCACCATTGGCCCACTGGCTGCTCAAACTCGAAATGCAGCGGTACTCGCCATCTTCCAATGCGAGCCTGCGCGCGTTGCAAAGAGAACTCAAGCAGATCCCCTGGCCGGCCTGATGCGCGCCGCTTTCAATCCACCCCTTTTCGCCGTTCTCGCCGCTTCCGCCTTCGCTCTCGCGAGCCCGCCCGCGCATGCGGGCGAGCATGCGCGCAAGGCGGCAGTGGAGCGCTCGCCGTATCGCGGCGCGCCCTACGCAAAGCGCGAAGATGCGATGGACTGGGCCGACGACCTCGCAGAACGCCGGGGCCTCCGCCGCGCCTGGGTACGCTCCGCGGTCGGGCATGCGCAGATGCTGCCCGTTGTCGCCCGCCTCATGCAGCCCGCGCCTGCCGGCACGGCCAAGAACTGGCAGGTCTACCGCAGCCGCTTCATCGACCCCGTGCGCATCGCCGCGGGCGTGAAGTTCTGGAAAGCGAACGAAGCTTTGCTGGCGCGCGCCGAGAAGGACTACGGCGTGCCGGCGGAAATCATTGTGGGCATCGTCGGCGTCGAGACGATCTACGGCCAGCAGATGGGCAACTTCCGCGTGCTCGACGCGCTGGCCACGCTGTCCTTCGACTTCCCCTCCTCGCATCCGCGCGCAGAAGAGCGCACCAAGTTCTTCCGCAGCGAGCTCGAGCAATTCCTCGTGACCGAAGCCGAACGCAACGGCAACCCGGCCCAGCCGCTCGGAAGCTACGCCGGCGCGATGGGCATGCCGCAATTCATGCCGAGCAGCTGGGCGAAGTGGGCGGTCGACTACGACGGGGACCGGCGGATCGACCTCAGGGGGAGCGCCGCGGACGTGATCGGGTCGGTGGCGAACTACTTCAAGGGTTTCGGCTGGCAGCCGGGCATGCCGACGCACTACGCCGTGAGTTTCGACCCGCTGCGGCTCGATATCGAATCGCTGCTGGTCCCCGACATCCTTCCCACCTTCGGCGCCGACCGCTTCAGCGACTTCGGTGCAGTGCTCGACACTCCCGGGCGCGAACACGCGGGCAAGCTCGCGCTCATCGAGTTGCAAAACGGCGACAACCCGCCCCAATACATCGCGGGCACCGAGAACTTCTACGTCATCACGCGGTACAACTGGTCCAGCTACTACGCCATGGCGGTGATCGAACTGGGGCAGGAGATCAAACAGGCAATCGCAGCGGAGCGCGGGTCATGATCGATCGCGCGTCCTTCGCCGCTGCATGGCGCGAGCTCGGTGCCCGCGGCGATTCCGCCGAATTGCACCGCCGCCTCGTCGCGTGCTGGAGCCAGAAGCACCGCCACTACCACACGCTGCAGCACCTGCGTGAATGCTTCGAACACGTCGCTGCAACGCAGTCGCAGATGAAGCGCCCCGCCGAAGTCGCGATGGCGCTGTGGTTCCACGATGCGTTCTACGACCCTGCGCGCGAAGACAACGAGAAGCGCAGCGCCGACTGGGCGCGTGACGCGGCCATCGAAGCCGGCGTGCCGCACGCCTGCGCGCAGCGCGTGTACGACATGGTCATGGCGACGGTCAGCCACACGGGGCAATCCGACGGCGACGCACAGCTGCTCGTCGACATCGACCTGTCGATCTTCGGCGCCGAAGACATGCGCTTCGACGAATCCAACGAGCAGATCCGCCGTGAATTCGCGCATGTCCCGGAGCCGGAGTGGCGCGTCGCCCGCAAGCGCATGCTGGGTGGCTTCCTGGACCGCCCTCGCCTGTACAGCACGGACCACTTCCACGCAATGCTGGAAGACCGCGCCAAGCGCAACATCGCTCGCGCACTGGAACGGCTGGAGGGTTAGTTCCCGCGCTGCGCCTGCTGGAGACGCGCAGACAACGCCTCCATCACCCGGCCCACCTGCTTCGCACGCGACTCCTTGAAGTCGCGCCGGAAGAGACGCAGCGTCGGGTACCACGGCGAGTCGTCGCGGCCCTGCAGCCACCGCCAGTCGGCGTTTGGCGCGAGCATCACCCACGCCTTCCTGCCCATCGCGCCCGCGAGATGGGCGATGGACGTATCGACCGTGATCACGAGGTCCAGGTTGGCGATCATCGCCGCACTGTCGGTGAAGTCCTGCCACTCGTGCGTGAGATCGACGAGCTGGTCCGGCGAAGGCGCGACGTCGGTGAAGGTGCCGCAATCGCCCTTCTGCAGGCTGAAGCACTGCAACTGCGGCATATCCAGGATGGGCGAGAGCTGCGACAGCCGCATCGCGCGATTGTTGTTGTTCACTTGCTTGAGGGAGCCGGACCACGCAAGCCCCACGCGCAGGCGCCCTTGCGCCGGCGGCATGCGGTGTGCCCACGCCTTGACCTTTGCTTCGGGCGCGCGCAGGTACGGCACGCTGGACGGAATGCTGTCCATCCGCGTCCCGTAGTGCATCGGCAGGTCCAGCAGCGCAACGTGTTGGTCCGCTTGCAGCACGCGATCCGCCCGCAAGCACATCACGCCGGGCAGGCTGTGCTCGACGAGATCCACGAGTTCCTGCTGGATGACGGCGTACACAGTTGCGCCGTCGGCCTGCAGGTCGCGCGCATAGCGGATGAACTGGATCACATCACCGAGACCTTGCTCGGCGTACACCGCGATTCGTTTGCCTTGCGCGGGTTGCTCGACGCGGCCCTTCCACTCGAGATCGGCCACGTAGAACCCGGGCCGCTTCATGCGCTCCTCGTCACGCCAGCGGCGTGCATAGAGCTTCCACCCCTCTTCCAGCTTGCCCGCTTCGAGCAAGGTGAATGCCAGGTCGATCTCCGACAGCGAGAACCCGGGCTTCAGTTCGAGCGAGCGCCGCAACCAGTGCTCCGCCTCGTCGAGCTGGTTCAGGTTGAGGTGCGCGGTGCCGAGGATGCGCACTGCGTATGCGTTTTCGGGCGCGAGCTCCACGGCCTTTTTCGCATGCGCAAGCGCGCCGTCGAAATCCTCCACGCGCCACAGCACGCCGGAGAGATCGACGTGCGCTTCCATGAAATCCGGAAAGCGCGCGATCGCCCTGCGATAGAGCAGCACGGACTTTTCGACCTGGCCCATGTGTTCGAGGCAGAAGCCGTAATTCAGCAGCGTCCCGGCATCTTCGGGCGTGAGGTCGTAGAGCCGCTCGAACACCTGAAGTCCCGGCGCGTACGCCTTGTGGCGAAGGTAGAACTCGCCCTGCATCTGCAACAAGCCCACGTGCCCCGGGTTCGCCGCGGCGGCCGTCATGAGAAGCGGTTCGATCTCCGCGTCGCGTTTTTGCGATGCAAGCAGGCGCGCGAAATCCATCCAGATCTCGGGGCGGTTCGGCGCGACGCGGCACGCATCGCTCATCCACGCGGCCGCTGCCCAACCATCCCCCATGCCGAGGAGCGCCTGCGCCAGGCCGATGCGCGGCTCCGGCGCCATCGGGTTCGCGCGCAGCACCGCCGCGAACACCTGCACTGCTTCATGGAAGCGGCCGCCCTGGACCAGGGCCGCGCCCTGCTCCATCGGGCTGCCGGGATTCGCAGGTGTGGGGTTGCTGCTCAAGTGGGGATCAGGAAGTCCCGGCTGATGCCCGCGCCGAGTTCGTTCACGCGATCGAGGAACTGCGTGAGGAACGCATGCAGGCCGGTCGCCAGGATCTCGTCGATGCTGCCGTACTGCAGGTCGGCGCGCAGCTTGCCCGCGCGCCGCTGCGTCGTCGCGGACTGGTCGTTTGCCACCATCGACAGGTTTTGCACCACCTCGTTCATGCTGGCATGCAGCGAGCGCGGCATGTCGGCGCGCAGGATCAGCAGGTCGGCGACGCGTTCGGGCTTGATCACGTCGCGATAGACCTTGCGATAGATCTCGAAGCCGGAGACCGAGCGCAGGATCGCGCTCCAGTGGTAGAAGTCGTACTCCTGGTCCTTCTCGCTGGCGGCACCGAAGAAATCGCTCTGTACCGCGTGGAACTTCACGTCGACCAGCCGCGCCGTGTTGTCGGCGCGTTCGAGGAAAGTGCCCAGGCGCATGAAGTGCAGCGCTTCATCCATGAGCATCGTCCCCACCGTCACGCCGCGCGAGAGGTGCGAACGGAATTTCACCCATTCGAAGAACTGTCCCGGGTCGCGGTCGAACTGGCCGGAGCGGATCATGCGGTTGACCTCGAGCCAGGTCTGGTTCTGCGTCTCCCACGCTTCGGTGGTGAGCGAGCCGCGAACGGCGCGCGCGTTCTCGCGCGCCGCTTTCAGGCACGAGACGATGGACGAGGGATTGGTCCCGTCCATCACCATGAACTCCATGACGTGCGACTGCACGATGTCGCCGTGCTTTGCGGCGTACCGCGGCATCAGCTCGCTGATCGACAGCACGCCTTGCCATCCGACCTGCGCGACAGCGGCCGACTGCGGGAGCAGCGAAGTCTGGTAGTTGACGTCCAGCATGCGCGCCGTGTTTTCGGCGCGCTCCGTGTAGCGCGACATCCAGAACAGGTGGTCTGCGGTGCGTGACAGCATCATTCCTCCAGCACCCAGGTGTCTTTGGTGCCGCCGCCTTGCGACGAGTTCACCACCAGCGAGCCTTCCTTCAGCGCGACGCGCGTGAGCCCGCCGGGCACCATCTGCACTTCCTTGCCGGAGAGCACGAACGGCCGCAGGTCGATGTGGCGGGGCGCAATGCCGGACTCGACGAAGGTCGGGCATGACGACAGCGACAGCGTCGGCTGCGCGATGTAGCCCTCGGGATTCGCTTCGATCGCGCGGCGGAAATCCTCGATTTCCTGCTTCGTCGCCGCGGGGCCCACGAGCATGCCGTATCCGCCCGCGCCATGCACTTCCTTGACGACGAGGTCCTTCAGGTTCGCGAGCACGTATTTCAGCTCCTCGGCCTCGCCGCACTGGTGCGTCGGCACGTTCTTGAGGATCGGCTTCTCGCCCAGGTAGAACTCGATCATCTTCGGCACGAACGGATAGATCGACTTGTCGTCGGCAACGCCCGTGCCGATCGCATTGCAGATGGACACGTTGCCCGCGCTGTACGAATCGAGCAGGCCCGCCGTGCCGAGTGTCGACGTCGGACGGAACACCGACGGGTCGAGGAAGTCGTCGTCGACGCGGCGGTAGATCACGTCCACCCGCTTCGGGCCGCGCGTCGTGCGCATGTACACGTAGCGATCCTTGACGAACAGGTCCTGGCCCTCGACCAGCTCCACGCCCATCTGCTGCGCGAGGAATGCGTGCTCGAAGTACGCGCTGTTGTACATGCCGGGCGTCAGGACGACGACGGTCGGGTCCGGTGCACCGGGCTGCGCGCAGGAGCGCAGCGTATCCAGCAGCAGGTCGGGGTAGTGCATCACCGGCGCGACCTTGTGCGTGGAGAACAGGTGCGGGAACAGCCGCATCATCATCTTGCGGTCTTCCAGCATGTAGCTCACGCCGCTGGGAACGCGCAGGTTGTCCTCCAGCACGTAGTACTCGCCCTCGCCTTTTTCATCGGGCGCGCGCACGATGTCGATGCCCGCGATGTGCGAGTACACGCGGTGCGGGGTGTACACGCCTTTCATTTCCTTGCGGTACTGCGCGTTGCCGAGCACGCGCTGTGCGGGGATCACCCCGGCGCGCAGGATTTCCTGTTCGTGGTAGACGTCGTGCAGGAACCGGTTCAAGGCCGTCACACGCTGCACGAGGCCGCGTTCCATCTGCGCCCATTCGTGCGCGGGAATGATGCGCGGGATCAGGTCGAAGGGGATCAGCCGCTCGGTCCCGGCGCCATCCTCGTCCTTGTCGCCGTACACCGCGAAGGTGATGCCGACGCGCCGGAAGATCATCTCGGCTTCGTCGCGGCGGGCTTGCATGCCGTCCTGCGACTGGCGCCCAAGCCATTGCGAGTACGCCTTGTAGTGGTCCCGCACACCTTGCATCTGCATTTGCGTGTTGCCGCCCTGCCCCTGCGACTGGAACTGCATCGTGCCAGCCGGGAGGAAGGCGAACATCTCGTCGAATTTCTGCATGGGTGCTTCTCCGGAACAAAGGATAGCAACTTCCGGGCGGCGACAGCGCGGTTTTAGGGCGCCCGATGGAGCCAATAATGCGGCTGCACGTCGCGCTCGCAAGCGACGCGATCCGGTTGTGCGGACGACCAGCGAGCGGCGCCGCAATGCGGGGAGTCGATCACCGGGATACTGCGCTCGCGATACCTGTCGACGACCGGCGGCGCCGGATGGCCGAAGCGATTGCGGTAACCCGCTTGCACGAGGGCGAACGACGGGTGAACGGCATCGAGGAAGGCGGCGCTCGACGATGTCTTGCTGCCATGGTGCGGGACCAGCATCACATCGGCCCGCAGCGGCGCAGCGGCGTCGACGAGCCGCGCCTCCTGGGGCGCTTCGAGGTCGCCCACCAGCAAGGCCGTGCGCTTGCCGTTGGAGATGCGCAGCACGCAGCTCATTGAATTCGGTTTCGCCGGCGCGTCGTAATCCACCGATTCCGGATGCAGCACCGCGAATTCGACGCCGTCCCACTGCCAATGCTGGCCGGCGATGCAGCGCGCCGACTTGCGAACCGCCTGCAGCTCGTGGCCATCTTCGATCGAGCTCACGAGCGCCGCCTGGGGCTGCATCGCTAGGATCGCTGCCGCTCCGCCGGTGTGGTCGCTGTCGCGGTGGCTGAGCATGAGCATGTCGATGTGCTCGTCGAACGCGCGCAGCAGCGGGACGACCACGCGATGCCCCGCATCGCTCTCGGGCCCGTAGCGCGGACCGCTGTCGTATACGAGCGTGTGCAAGGCGGTGCGGACGACGAGCGCATTGCCCTGGCCGATGTCGGCCGCGAGCACGTCGAATTCACCTGTGGCGGGCCGGGGCGGTTGCCACAGGAGCACCGGCAACATCAAGGCAACACCGAGGCCGCGTGCATGCCACGGCAGCCGCATTGCGAGCAGCAACCCACCACTCACGCCGAGCGCGCCGGCCCACAAGGGCGCTGCAGGCATGGACAATGTGGCGAACGGCAGCAGGGCCAGCCATTCGAGATAGGCCTGGAGCCACGAGATGGCCCCCGCTGCAAGATCCCAGCTTGCGTTGAGGGCGACGCCCGCCATCGCGAGCGGCGTCACGACAAGCGTCACCCACGGGATGGCAACCGCGTTTGCCAGCAGCCCGACGACGGAGACCTGCCCGAAAAGCAGCACCCCAAGCGGCGTGAGGGCAACGGTGACGACCCACTGTTCATGAAGTGCAGACCGCAACGTCTGCACGACCTTCGATCCTTCCTCATCGCGTTGCGCGCCCGGGTCCGCGGCGAAAAGCACGCCCACCGCAACGAAACTCAACCAGAACCCCGCCTGCAGCATGGCCCACGGGTCGATCGTCACCACCACCGCACATGCCAGCAGCCAGACGTGCGTCCACGGCCAGCGGCGGCCTGTGAGGCGCAGCACGCCGACAGTAGCCAGCATCCAGATCGTGCGTTGCGCGGGAACGCCCCAGCCCGAGAACAACGCGTACGCGCTGGCAAGCACGACCCCGCCCACCAGCGCCGCGTTTTGTGCAGGCCAGGCGAGGCACAGCCGGCTGCTCCGTCGCCATGCGAGGCCGACCACGAGCGCCGCGGCCCACGCGAACATCGTGATATGCAGCCCCGAGATGCTCAGGAGGTGCGCGACGCCCGTCGCGCGGAAGATGTCCCAGTCGCCGCGATCGATCGCGTTCTGGTCGCCGGTGATCAACGCAGCAAGCACGCCGGCGGTGCGACGGTCGTCGACACGCCGGAACACGTCATCGCGCACGGCCTGCCGGGCGCGCTCGACCGGGTGCTGCCACGTGCGGTCGATCCGCTCGCGTTTTGCGTCGCGAGGACCCGCACGCACGTAGCCCGTGGCCTGGATTCCTTGCTCCCACAGCCACAGCTCGTAGTCGAAGCCGTGCGGGTTGACGTTGCCGTGCGGCGCCTTCAGGCGAACGGTAAATCGCCAGCGCTCTCCCGCGCGCAGGTCGGGCACCGTGCGCGAGAGGTCGATGGAGCCCGGATCTTCCGTCGCCGCCGGGCCGTACCAGCCAAGAAGGATTTGCGGTGGCAGCGGCGCCGACGAAGATTCGACCTCGAAACGGAAGCGAATCCCGCTTTCGGTGCGCTGGGGCATCGCGGCGACCATGCCGGTGACCGCGACGTCCTGTCCTTCGAGTAGAGGATCGAGCGCGCGGGATTCGAACGCGATGGATCGCAGGCCGACCAGGGCAAACGCGAGCAGGCCCGCGGCGAAGGACAGCCGAATTGCCCGAACCCCTGCCCTCTCCCAGAGGAGGAGCGGCAAAGAAAGCACGAGCACCCCGGCGTACGACGACCAGGGCCAGAGCTGCCCTTGCTGCAGTTGCAGGGCCGTGCCGGCGACGATGCCGAGCAGCGCCGGCGTGATCCCTCTCCCCATGGTTCATCACAACGGGCCAGCCTCTTGCTAGGATGACTGCATGTCGATCCATGCCGCGCTGAACCACGTCAGCCACTACAAGTACGACCGCCCGGTGCAGCTCGGCCCGCAGGTGGTGCGCCTGCGGCCCGCGCCGCATTCGCGCAGCAAGATCGTCTCGTACTCGCTGACGGTCGAGCCCGCGAACCACTTCATCAACTGGCAGCAGGACCCGTTCGCCAACTACCAGGCGCGGCTGGTCTTTCCGGAGAAGACGAGCGAGTTCACGGTGACCGTCGACGTCGTCGTCGAGATGGCGGTCTACAACCCGTTCGACTTCTTCCTCGAACCGGGTGCGGAGCAGTTCCCGTTCAAGTACGAACCGCTCGTCGCGCAGGAACTTGCGCCGTACCTCGCGCCCGATCCCGCAACGCCGCTGCTCGAGAAGTACCTGCGCAAGATCGACCGCACGCCGCGCCCCACCATCGATTTCCTGGTCGCGGTGAACCAGATGCTCCAGCAAGACGTGAAGTACCTCATTCGCATGGAGCCCGGCGTGCAGACGCCGGAGGAGACGCTGCGCAGCGGCAGCGGCTCGTGCCGCGATTCGGGTTGGCTGCTCGTGCAACTGCTGCGGCATTGCGGGCTCGCTGCCCGCTTCGTGTCCGGTTACCTGATCCAGCTCAAGCCCGACGTGAAGTCGCTCGACGGGCCCAGCGGCACGTCCGTCGACTTCACCGACCTGCACGCGTGGTGCGAGGTCTATCTCCCCGGCGCCGGCTGGATCGGATTCGATCCCACATCGGGCTTGCTTGCCGGCGAAGGCCACCTGCCGCTCGCCTGCACGCCGCAGCCTTCGGGGGCCGCACCGATCGAAGGACTCGTCGACGAAGCGAAGGTCGATTTCCGCCATCACATGCAAGTCACGCGCATCTGGGAATCGCCGCGCGTGACCAAGCCGTACACCGAGGAGCAATGGGGCAAGGTGCTCGCTCTCGGCGAATCGGTCGACCGGGAATTGAAGGAAGGCGACGTGCGCCTCACCATGGGGGGCGAGCCCACATTCGTCTGCATCGATGACCGCGATGCCGCGGAATGGAACACCGACGCGCTTGGCCCGACGAAGCGCGGCTTCGCGACCGGGCTCGTGCACAAGCTGCGCGCACGTTACGGCCAGGGCGGCTTCCTGCATTTCGGCCAGGGCAAGTGGTATCCCGGCGAACAGCTCCCGCGCTGGGCGCTGTCGATCTGTTGGCGCGCGGACGGCGAGCCCGCGTGGAAGAACCCGGCGCTGTTTGCCGACGAACGCGAGCACGCGCATTACACCGGCGACGACGCGAAGCGATTCATCCACGCACTCACGCGCAGGCTCGGCCTGCCCACCGACTTCGTGAAGGCGGGATACGAAGACGTCTTCTATTACCTGTGGCGCGAACGAAAGCTGCCCGTCAACGTCGACCCGTTCGAATCGAAGCTGGATGACGAACTCGAGCGCGAGCGATTGAGGCGCGTGTTCGAGCAGAAGCTCGATACGGTGGTCGGCTACGTGCTGCCGCTGCGCACTGACGACAAACCCCCGTCGGTTACGCGCTGGGTCAGCGGGCCGTGGTTCCTGCGCGATGACAGGCTGTACCTGCTGCCGGGCGACTCGCCGATGGGGTACCGGCTGCCGCTGGACTCATTGCCGTGGGCGAAGCCGGCCGAGCGCCAGCAAGTGATCGAACGTGATCCGATGGTGACGCCCGAAGCGCTGCCGGCGCAGTCCGGAATCCAGGGCCGTCCTTCCGTTCGCGCTGAACCAGTCGAAGCTCCTCGCCGCGGCAAATCCGCCGCGGAAGTCACGCGCACCGCGCTGTGCATCGAAGCACGCGACCCGCAACGTGCGAACGGCCCCAAGGCGGAACGCGACGCCGGCGGCAACAACAGCGCGCTGTACATCTTCATGCCGCCGCTCGAACGCGTCGAGGACTACCTGGCGCTGCTCACTGCAATCGAATCGACGTGCGAAGAACTCGGCGTGAAGGTCGTGCTCGAAGGCTATCCGCCCCCGCGAGACCCGCGCCTGAAGCTGCTGCAGGTCACGCCCGACCCCGGCGTGATCGAAGTGAACATCCATCCCGCGCACAACTGGGACGAGCTGGTCGACCACACCGAGTCCGTGTACCAGGCGGCATTCGAATGCCGCCTGAGCGCCGAGAAGTTCATGACCGACGGCCGGCACACCGGCACGGGTGGCGGCAACCACTTCGTGCTCGGCGGCGCCACGCCTTCCGATTCGCCGTTCCTGCGCAAGCCGGAAGTGCTCGCGTCCCTGCTGCTGTACTGGAACAACCATCCGTCGCTGTCGTACATGTTCTCGGGCCTGTTCATCGGCCCCACGAGCCAGGCGCCCCGGGTGGACGAAGCGCGCAACGACCAGCTGTACGAGCTCGAGATCGCGCTGGAGCAGATCGCGCGCAGCCGCGGGCTCCATGGCGAAGCCATGCCGCCGTGGGTCGTCGATCGCACGCTGCGCAACATCCTCGTCGACGTCACCGGCAACACGCACCGAAGCGAGTTCTGCATCGACAAGCTCTATTCGCCCGACAGCGCGACGGGGCGCCTTGGCTTGCTGGAGTTGCGCGCGTTCGAGATGCCGCCGCACGCGCGCATGAGCATCGCGCAGCAGCTTCTGATCCGCGCCTTGGTCGCGCGTTTCTGGCGCCAGCCGTATCGCGCACCGCTCACGCGTTGGGGCACGCAGCTGCATGACCGCTGCTTGCTGCCCGCGTTCGTGTGGCTGGATTTCAAGGACGTGATCGCGGATTTGAATCAAGCGGGCTATGCCTTCGACGAAGCCTGGTTCGCGCCGCATTTCGAGTTCCGCTTCCCGCTCGTGGGCGAAGTGCAGTCGCACGGCATCGAGCTGCACCTGCGCAACGAGCTGGAACCCTGGCACGTGATGGGCGAGGAAGGCGCTGCAGGCGGCACTGTGCGCTATGTCGATTCGTCGCTGGAGCGTATCGAGGTGCGCGTGACGGGCCTGAACGAGAGCCGCTACACGATCACCGTGAACGGCCGTGCGCTGCCGCTGCAAGCGACGGGCACGGCGGGCGAGTTCGTCGCCGGCGTGCGCTACAAGGCGTGGGCTCCTTCGAGCGCGCTGCACCCGGCGATCGGCGTGCACGCTCCGCTCACGTTCGACATCGTCGATACGTGGATGGATCGTTCATTGGGAGGATGCCAGTACCACGTCGCGCATCCCGGCGGCCGGAACTATTCGACGTTCCCGGTCAACTCGTACGAGGCCGAAAGCCGCCGCCTTGCACGCTTCTTCCGCATGGGGCACACTCCCGGCGCGCTGAGCGTGCCACGCGCAACGGTCGACCTCCCGGGCAGCCGGGAGTTTCCATTCACGCTCGATTTGCGGCGCACGATATCCACCGGACCTGTGGATAAACCTGTTGGATAGTGCGGGGGGTGCACTAGGAACTCAGCATCCACGCGGGTTCCGCTGGACTGCACGCCAAACGTGCAGCCCCGGAAGATTTGTTGCGGTACCGCTTGACAAGCGCGCACGAAATTCGATCACCCGCGCGCCGCAAGCGGCAATCGCACGATCGCGTCGAGTCCCGAGATGGCGCCGTTCGACATGCGGTTGCGCAGCGCGATGGTGCCCCCTTGCGCCGCCGCGATCTCGTGGCAGATGGTCAGGCCGAGGCCCGATCCCCGGCTCGGGTCGCCGGGCGAGAACGGCTGGAACAGGCGCGCCTGCTGCGCAGGAGAGATCCCGGGCCCCGAGTCCGCGACCGTCAGCACTGCACTGCCCTCCTCCGGCACGACACGCATCCGCAGCGAGCCGCCTGGCGGCAGGTGCTTGATCGCGTTGTGCAGCAGGTTGCGCGTGAGCTCGCGCAGCATCCACGGGTTGGCGACGACTACGCAGGGCTGCGAGTCGATCTCGAAGTCGATGTCCTTGTCGGCGATCAGGGGAGCGAGGTCGAGCGCAACCGTCCTCACCTCTTTCGCGAAATCGCACGCCTGCGCCGCCGGCTGGTTGCGCAGCTGCTCGATCTGCGCGAGCGACAACATCTGGTTGGCCAGCGCCGTTGCGCGGTCCACCGTCTGGTTGATTTCATTCAGGGCCTGCTGCGGTTCGACATCGCCCCTCAGCGCGGATTGCACCTGCGTCTTCAGGACGGCAAGGGGCGTGCGCAACTGGTGCGCGCTGTCGCGAACGAAGCGCTTCTGGTTTTCCAGCAGGTTCGTCAGGCGCACCATGACCTGGTTGGTGGCGTCGATCAAGGGCACGAGCTCGCGCGGCTCGCCGTCGACGGGCAGCGGACGCAGGTCGCTCTCGGCACGTGCCTTCAGCTCGGCGCTCAGGCGCCGCACCGGCCGCGTCGTGAGCTGCACCACTGCGATGACCACGAGCGTGACGACAGCGATCAGCAGCGCCTGCCGCGACAAGGTGTGGATGAGGAGTTCGCGCGCCAGCGTTTCGCGCAGTTCGAGCGTCTCGGCCACCTGCACCACCGCCATTCCGCGGCCCGTGCCGCTCGAAACCGGTTGCAGCAGCACGGCGGCGCGCACGGGCTTGTCTTCGAACATCTCGTCGTAGAAGTGAACGAGCGCGGAGTAGCGTGTCTGCGTGGGCAAGGTGCCGTGCCAGAACGGCAGGCCCGAATACCCCGACACGATGGCGCCGCCGGGCGCCGACACGCGATAGACCATGCGGCTGCGTGTATCGACCTCGAACGCTTCGAGCGCGGAGTACGGCACTGTCGCGCGCAGCTTCGCCTGTGCGTCGTAGCCGTCCACGTCGAGCTGCTCCCCGATCACCTTGGCGGTAGCGAGCAGCGTTCGGTCGTAGGCCTCGTTGGCGGCATTCAACGCCGTGCCGTAGACGCTGATGCCGTCCAGCGCGATCAATACCAGTGCGGGCACCATGATGCCCACAAGCAGTCGCAGCCGCAGCGACGACGTGCCTTTCATTGCGCCTTCAGCAGGTAACCGAGCCCGCGCAGCGTGACGAGCGCCACACCCGTTCCCGCCAGCTTCTTGCGCAGCCGGTAGACGACAACCTCCACTGCCTCATACTGCACGTCG
>DATLBJ010000011.1:0-3914 GCA_035526975.1 Ramlibacter sp. | reverse complement strand
GCCAAGGCAAAGTCCGGCGCGCCAATGGATGCGCTGGAAACGCTGGCGGGGCAATGGGTCGCGGAGCATCCGTAGTACGCGGGCGATGTCGGCGACGAAGCCGCGGCGCTCGCGGCGAAATACGACGGCAGCAACGGGCAGTCAAACCCCTTCCTTCACATGTCGATGCACCTGTCGATCAGCGAGCAGTGCTCGATCGACCAGCCGCAAGGTATCCGCCAGGCCGTGGAACTGCTCGCCGCGCGCCGCAATTCATTGCACGACGCCCATCACGAAGCGATGGAGTGCCTCGGGCAGATGCTGTGGGAAAGCCAGCGGTCGGGGCGACCGCCGGACGGGCAAGCCTACGTGGAGTGCGTGCAGAAGCGCGCGACGCGCTGACGCCTGTCAGTGGCCGTGGAAGCGGCTTTCGGGGACGACCTTGAGCTCGCCATCGAGCGAACCGATGTAATCGGCCAGCGCCTTCAGCTCCGCATGGCTGAACTGCTTGGCCATCGCGCCCATGATGGGGTTGCTGCGGCCCACCGCGGGGTTGTTCTCGGCCTTGTATGCCTTCAGCGCGACGAAGAGGTAGTCGGCGTGCTGGCCCGCGATCTTGGGATAGCTCGGGTCGATCGGCTTGGACAGGTTGCTGCCGTGGCATGAAATGCAGTTGGCCTTCTTGAGCAGCGCGTCCACATGCGCATCCGGCTGCTTGGCCAGCTGGTCCGGCAGCTTGGTCTCGCCGGCGAGCTTCGAGTAGTAGGCCGAGATGTCGGTGATGTCCTGGTCGGACAGCGAGCCGGCGATGGCGCGCATCGTCGGGTGCTTGCGGTCGCCGTTCTTGTACGCCGTCAGTGCCGCCGCGATGAACTTGGCGTTCTGGCCCGCGATCATCGGGACGTGATGGACTTCGGGAAAGCTGGCCTGGTAGCCGAGGATGTTGTGGCATCCCATGCACATGGCCGTGCGCGCTTCGATCGACTTGGCGCCACCGGCGGCGTTTTGCGTGGCCGGCGCGGGCGCCTGGGCCGAAGCGGCGAAGGTCACGCAAGCGACAGCGAAACCGATCAGCGTGGAGAACAGGTTCTTCATTTTGGGGGCAGAATCTTTGCAGTCGATTATATCGGCCGCCCCGCGGCCGCCTCGCACCCCCCAAGATGAAGTTCAAAGGCTCCCAGAATTACGTCGCCACGCAGGACCTGATGCTCGCGGTCAACGCGGCGATCACGCTCAAGCGGCCCTTGCTGGTCAAGGGCGAGCCCGGCACAGGCAAGACCATGCTCGCCGAGGAAGTGGCCGCCGCCATCGGCGTGCCGCTGCTGCAGTGGCACATCAAGTCCACCACGAAAGCGCAGCAGGGCCTGTACGAGTACGACGCGGTGAGCCGCCTGCGCGACTCGCAGCTCGCCGACATCGAAGGATCGGAACGCGTCAAGGACATCCACAACTACATCGTCAAGGGTGTGCTGTGGCAGGCTTTCACGGCGGACCAGCCGGTTGCACTGCTGATCGACGAGATCGACAAGGCCGACATCGAATTCCCCAACGACTTGCTGCGCGAGCTCGACCGCATGGAGTTCTACGTGTACGAGACGCGCGAGCTGGTCAAGGCCAAACATCGCCCGCTGGTGTTCATCACGTCGAACAACGAGAAGGAATTGCCCGATGCCTTCCTGCGCCGCTGCTTCTTCCACTACATCAAGTTCCCCGACGCCGACACGATGAAGCAGATCGTGGACGTGCACTTCCCCACGCTGAAGAAGGACCTGCTCGCCGCGGCGATGAAGACCTTCTACGACGTGCGCAACCTGCCCGGCCTGAAGAAGAAACCGTCGACCAGCGAGCTGCTGGACTGGCTCAAGCTGCTCGTCGCGGAGGACATTCCCGTGGCCGCGCTGCAAAGCAAGGACGACAAGGTTGCGGTGCCCCCGCTGGTGGGCGCGCTGCTGAAGAACGAACAGGACGTGACGCTGTTCGAGAAGCTCGTCTTCATGCAGCGGCACAACCGATGAAACAGGTTGTCGCTCTTGCCGCCGGTGTCCTGGTGGCGGGAGTGGTGCTCGCCCAGCCCAGCGAACAGCACGCCTGCGAAGACGCGCGCGAGGCGAGCAGGAGCGGCGACGCGGTCCTGCAGGCGACCTACGCCAACTGCCTCGTGATGGGGGCGCTGAAGGAGCCGGACGCGCTCGCGCATGCGCGCGAACTCGGTCGCGCATCGATGAAGCAGGGCAACCCGATCGGCGCCTATGCGATCTATGCGGCATTCGCCGCGGATCCGGCTTTCAGCTTCATGGTCAGCGGCAAACCGGACATTTCGAAGTACTCCTCGCTTGGCGCGCTGCCGCTCGAGTCGCGCACCGAGCAAGTGGAAGCGCTCGAAGCGTTGGGATTTGCCGTTGCGAAGGGCTACCCGAAGGCGATGCTGTCGCTCGCGGCCTATTACTACGAAACCGTGGCGCCGAATAACGTGATCCGCGTGCGCAACATCGCCGCCCTCATGCAGAAGAGCGGTCTCAAGGCACCATACATCGAGCAATTCCACAAGCAAGGCGCGCATGTCGCCTCCCTTGGGGAAACCAAGGCATCCATCCGTGCGTTTTTTGACGCGCAGAATGTCGCGATGTTTACGGCCCGCGCAGCCATGAAGAAGGACAGCGCCCCCTGCGAGCAACTGAAGCTCCTCCACGTCGATTCCGGTTCGTTGGCAGACGCTGTGTTCCTGCCTTTGAAAGCCGCGTCGCTACGCGACACATACCTGGTCAAAGGCTCGTGGGACGAGACTTGGCGGTTTCAGGGGTGCGGCCGGGAGGCGAGCGTCATCGTTCACTTCTGGGCGGACGGCTGGGGAGGTGCACACTTCACAACCAGAATCACGCCATGAAGAAGCCCGAACCCGTCACCCTCGAATCGGAACGCGTGCGCCTCGAGCCGATGACGCACGATCATGCGTCCGGCATCGCGCAAGCGGCGCGCGACGGCGAGTTGTGGAAGCTGCGCATCACGTCCGTTCCGGCGCCCGGCGAAGAAAAGGCGTATGTCGAAAATGCGCTGAAGGGTTATGCGGACGGCCACATGCTGCCCTTCGTCGTGCGTGACCTCGAAAGCGGCTCGATCATCGGCAGCACGCGCTATCACGACATCGTGCCCGTCGTGGAACGGCTCGAGATCGGCTACACCTGGTACGGCCAGAGCTGGCAACGCTCGCACGTGAACACGACGTGCAAGCTGCTCCTGATGACGCATGCGTTCGAAGCGCTGGGCGCGAAGCTCGTCGGCTGGCGCACCGACAATTACAACTTCGCGAGCCAGAAGGCGATCGAGCGGCTCGGCGCGAAGAAGGACGGCGTGCTGCGTCACCACGGCCTGCGCCGCGACGGTACCGTGCGCGACACGGTGATGTACAGCTTGCTCGCGGGCGAATGGCCCGAAGTGAAGGCGCAACTGCGCTACCTGCTGGACAAGGCCCGATAATGGAACGCCGCCGCTGATCGCCCCATGCTGATCGACTTCTTCTACTCGCTGCGCAGCGCCAAATTGCCGGTGTCGGTGAAGGAGTACCTCGTTCTGCTCGATGCTCTGAAGCACGGTGTCGTCGGCCCCGCCAGCGATGACGGCTACTCGGTGGATGACTTCTATTACCTTGCGCGCACGTCGCTGGTGAAGGACGAGAAGCACTACGACAAGTTCGATCGCGCATTCGCCGCCTATTTCAGGGGCGTGGAGATGGTCGCCGACTTCACCAAGGACATCCCGCTCGAGTGGCTGCGCAAGAACCTCGAGCTCGAACTCTCGCCCGAAGAGCGCGCGAAGATCGAGGCCATGGGCTGGGACGAGCTCATGGAGACGCTGAAGAAGCGCTTCGAGGAGCAGAAGGAACGCCACGAGGGCGGCAGCAAGATGATCGGCACCGGCGGCACGTCGCCGTTCGGGGC
>DATLBJ010000010.1:0-7411 GCA_035526975.1 Ramlibacter sp. | reverse complement strand
GAGCTGCGCGCGATCGCCGAGAACTGCGACGGCTTCCTGCTCGACCTGGAAACACGCGAGCGCGCGCGCACCGGCATCGCCAACCTGCGCGTGCAGTTCAACAAGGTGCACGGCTTCTACATCGAGATCACGCAGGGTCAGCTGGACAAGGTGCCGGCGGACTATCGCCGGCGCCAGACGCTGAAGAACGCAGAGCGGTTCATCACGCCGGAGCTCAAGACCTTCGAAGACAAGGCCCTGTCGGCCCAAGACCGGGCCCTTGCACGCGAGAAGATGCTCTACGAGCAGTTGCTCGACGAGCTGCAATCGTTCGTCCCGGCGCTCTCGCGTCTTGCACGCGCCCTCGCCTCGCTCGACGCGTTGTGCGCGTTGGCCGAACGCTCGCTCACGCTCAACTGGTGCCGCCCGCAGTTCACGAAGGAACCCGGCATCGAGATCGACAAGGGCCGCCACCCCGTCGTCGAATCGCGGCTGGCCGAAACGACCGGCGGCAGCTTCATTCCGAACGACACGCGGCTGGGCCCGAAGCAGCGCATGCAGGTCATCACCGGCCCGAACATGGGCGGTAAGTCCACGTATATGCGGCAGGTCGCACTGGTGTGCCTTCTTGCGTCGATGGGCTCTTATGTTCCCGCCACCGCGTGCCGCCTCGGCCCGATGGATGCGATCCACACGCGCATCGGCGCAGCGGACGACCTCGCGAATGCGCAATCGACGTTCATGCTCGAGATGACCGAAGCGGCGCAGATCCTGCACTCGGCCACGTCGCAATCGCTCGTGCTGATGGACGAGATCGGGCGCGGCACCTCGACGTTCGACGGATTGGCGCTGGCATCCGGCATCGCGGCGCACTTGCACGACCGCACACAGGCGTTCACGTTGTTCGCAACGCACTACTTCGAATTGACCGAGTTCCCGGCCAGGCATCACGCAGCGATGAACGTGCATGTGAGTGCAGTCGAGTCGGGCGCCGACATCGTGTTCCTGCACGAGATCCAGCCCGGGCCCGCCAGCCGCAGCTATGGAATCCAGGTGGCGCGCCTTGCCGGCATGCCCGCAGCGGTGGTGAATCACGCGAAACACGCGCTCGGTGCGCTGGAAAAGCACCAGGAGCAAAGCCGCGAGCAGGTAGACTTGTTTGCACCGCCCCCGCAGGCGGCAGCGCAGGCGCCGAGCGCGGTCGAAGCCGCGTTGTCGGCCATCGACCCCGATGCGCTCAGCCCGCGCGAGGCCCTCGATGCGCTGTATGCGCTGAAGAAGAAACAAGGAGCCGCGAAATGACCTATTGCGTCGGCATCAAACTCAACGCGGGTCTGGTGTTCCTGTCCGACTCGCGCACCAACGCGGGCGTGGACAACATCAGCACCTACCGCAAGATGATCGTGTACGAAAAGCCGGGCGACCGCTTCATGGTGCTGCTGTCCGCGGGCAACCTGAGCATCTCGCAATCGGTGCGCGAAATCCTGCAGGTCGAACAGCTCAAGGAAGGCGGCGACGAGGCGCTGACCATCTGGAACGCCAAGAGCATGTTCGATGCGGCGCGGGTGCTCGGCAACGCGGTGCGCCACGTGTACAAGCGAGATGCCGAGGCGCTGGACCGCTCGGGTGTCGAGTTCAACGTGAACCTCGTCTTCGGCGGACAGATCCGCGGCGAGAACATGCGCCTGTTCCAGGTGTACTCGGCGGGCAACTTCATCGAGGCCACTGCGGAGACGCCCTACTTCCAGGTCGGCGAGTACAAGTACGGCAAGCCCGTGCTCGATCGGGTGATCACGCCGGACACCGCACTCGACGAAGCCGCCAAGTGCGCGCTGGTGTCGATGGATTCGACCATGAAGTCGAACCTGTCGGTGGGCCCGCCGCTGGACCTTGTCGTCTACGAAGCGAATACCTTCCAGACCAACAAGATCGTGTGCATCGATGCGCAGAACCCGTACTACCGCATGCTGCACACGGGTTGGGGCCAGAAACTGGTCGAAGTCTTCGACAGCCTCGAGGATCCGGTGTGGGACGACACACACACCGAAGTCCCCCTGAAGGTCCAGGGCGGCCGCGCAGCGCCGCTAAAGAAGATCTCGCGGCCCGACGAACGGTTGATTTAGCTGACACGACGCTGAGCAGGGCCTGCCGGTTGGCCGGGTCCTACACAGCCGAACCGTGCCCACTCACAGCAGCAGAGCTTTGCAGTGCAGCAAAGTGCGGGCATGCATACAACAACGACTTACCGGGCGCCGCCATTGGGCCTTCTGGCGACGGAGCCGCTTCGCGCACTGCTGGACTACTGCGCGGCACGCGTCGCGTCCCGGCCCCAGCTTCAGGGTGACGGCCACCCGGTCATCGTGTACCCCGGACTCGGCGGCGGCGCGATGACAACCCAGCACCTGCGCAAGCACCTGCGCAGTTGCGGATTCGACGTTTACGACTGGCAAGGGGGCGTGAACACCGGACCGGAGGGGGTGTTCGATGACTGGCTCGCCCCGATGCAGGAGCGCGTCCGCGAACTGCATGCGAAGCACGGCCGCAAGGTCAGCCTGATCGGCTGGAGCCTGGGCGGCATCTACGCCCGCGAGATCGCAAAGCTGTGTCCCGATGCAGTACGGCAGGTGATCACGCTGGGCACGCCTTTCGGCGCGCTTGCGCACGGCAACCACGCCGGCAAGGTGTTCAAGATCCTCAACCGCGACCGCGCGCACTTGCCGGCCGATGTCGAGCAGCGCCTGCGCGCAACACCCCCTGTGCCGACGACAGCGATCTACAGCAAGACGGACGGCATCGTGTGCTGGCAAGGCTGCGTCGAAAAACGCACGCCCACGTCGGAGAGCATCGAGGTGCATGCGAGCCACCTCGGCATGGGCACGCACCCGCAGGTGCTGCGCATCGTCGCGGACCGCCTCGCCCAGCGCGAAGGACAGTGGCGGCCGTTCAGTCGGCCCAGTGCACGACGCCGGTCCACGCAGTAACCAGCACCACCACGCCGAACGCGATGCGGTACCACGCGAACGGCGTGAAGCTGTGCGTGGAGATGTAGCGAAGCAGCCAGCGCACGCACAGCCACGCGAAGATGAAAGAAAAGACGAAGCCCACCGCGAACATCGGCAGGTCCGCGCTCGAGAGCATCGCGCGTTCCTTGTACAGGCTGTAGCCGCCTGCGCCGATCAGCGTCGGGATCGCAAGGTAGAACGAGAACTCCGTCGCCGCCTTGCGCGACAGGCCGAGCAGCATGCCGCCGATGATCGTCGCGCCGCTGCGGCTCGTGCCCGGGATCATCGCCAGGCATTGCACGAAACCCACCTTCAGCGCATCGGTCCAGCGCATGTCGTCGACCGTTTCGATGCGCACGGCCGCTTGCTGGCGCCTCTCGGCCCACAGGATGATGAAACCGCCGAGGATGAACGTCGTCGCCACTACCCAGCCGTTGAAGAGATAGGCCTTGATCGCCTTCGCGAAGATCACGCCGAGCACGGCGGCGGGAAGGAAGCCGACGGCCACGTTCGCCGCGAAGCGCTGCGCTTTCTCCTGCGAAGGCAATTGCACGAGCGTTTCGCGAATCTTCTGCCAGTACACGATGATCACCGCGACGATCGCGCCCGTCTGGATCGCGATGTCGAAGACCTTGGCCTTCTCGTCGTCGAAATGCAGGAGCGCGCCGGTGAGGATGAGGTGGCCCGTGCTGGAGATCGGGAGGAATTCGGTCAGGCCTTCCACGATCCCCATGATCGCGGCCTTGGCCAGCAGGACGACATCCACTCAAGCGCTCCTCGTGTTTCAGGAGCGCGAATTATGGCTTTGGTCCGGTGATGTCGGCCATCCAAGCGACACGGAATCGCGGAGCCAGCCCGCACCGTCGTGGGATGGGCACCGACAGGGCCTGCCCTTCCTCGCGCCCAAAGTGGTCTGCAAGCACCCAAGGGAGCACAGGACATGGCTACGCAGACCCTCATCTTCGGCATCGAGCTCGCCCCCGGCGAGGAGCCCCGCGCGTTCGAACAGGTCAACGGCGACTTGCTGCTGCCCGCGGCCGGCCGCCCGACGCTCGAGAAGGCCCTGCTGCTCGCCGAGGACGCCCTGCCGCCCGAGTGCAGGGACGAGTTGCGCGCGCTGGTGGAAGCGCGGCGCATGCTGGGCGTCGCCAAGCCGGACCGCAAGAAAGAGCGCCTGCAGCGTGATCTCCTGAAGGTCGCGCCGCTCTAAAGCCGCTGCATTCCGCTCCGCCCCGCCGGCACTTCGCGGCGGGGTTTTCGCGTTTCGTCTCCCGGCGCTCGCAAACGCGCCCTGCCCCGGCCAAAGTCCGTTCCAGCAAACGAACCGGACACTTCCATGGCCTTTTCTCCCATCATCGCCGTCCACATGACCGCCGCCATCGGCGCCATCGTCACGGGCCCCATCGCGCTGTGGGCGCGCAAGGGCGCCAGGCAGCGGCCGAAGCTGCACCGCGCCTTCGGCTATGCGTGGGTCACGCTGATGGTCGTCACCGCGCTGTCGGCCATGTTCATCCTCGACAGGCGCATGCCCAACATCGCGGGCTTCACGCCGATCCACCTGCTGGTGCCGGTGACGTTCGTCGCACTGTTCGGCGCGTTCTATTACCTCGCGCAAGGAAACATCGCAAAGCACCGCGAAATCATGCAGCGCCTGTACATCGGCGCGTGCCTCGTGGCCGGCGCCTTCACGCTGCTGCCGCAACGCTTCATCGGCCACTTCGTGTGGTCGCAACTCGGCCTCGTCTGAAAAACCACCCTGGAGAAAACCATGCTCATTCCCATGCTCTTCCAACACCCCGAAATGACCGGCGCGATCCTGCGCGGCACACCCGTCTGGGTGTGGGCGCTGCTTGCCGGCCTGGTCTCGCTGGGCATCACCCAAGCGCGCGACCGCAACGCGAGCCTCACGCGCGTCACCATCCTGCCCGTCGTGATGACGGGCCTGGCGATCTGGGGCGTCGTCGGCGCCTTCGGAAAGTCACCGATGTTCGGCTACGTGATGCTCACGTGGATGCTCGTCGGCGCGATCGCGTTCGCCGTGATCGGTCTCACGAATCCGCCTGCAGGCACCACCTACGACGGCGCGACGCGCACCTACTTCCTTCCGGGCAGCTGGCTGCCGCTGGGGATCATCATCGGCATCTTCCTCACGCGCTATGTCGTCAACGTCGACATCGCCATCAACCCGATGCTCGCCCGCGATGGCCAGTACGCGCTGCTGGTTGCCGCCCTTTATGGCCTGTTCACCGGCACGTTCCTGGGCCGCGCTGCGCGCCTGTGGCGCCTTGCCGCCGAACGCCGCGCCTTCGCGTGGTGAGACAATGAACGCCATGCCCACCCCGCTGTCGCCCGAAGAAATCGAACGCATCGCGATCAAGCGAGCATCCGCGAAGCTGGGGTGGTACATCCATGCGTGCGTGTACGTGGCGGTCAACGCATTCCTGTACTTCTCGTGGAACCTGGGCTTCCGCAGCCGCGAGTTCAACGTGTTTCCCATGATGGGATGGGGCCTGGGGCTCGCGCTGCACTTCGTCTCGGTGTTCCTCCTCGGCTCGGGGTCGGGCTTGCGCGAACGCCTCGTCGAGCGCGAACGCGAACGCCTGCAGCGCGAACAGAACCGGCCGTGACCCGCATCGACTGGGAAGAGAAGCTGCGCCACTTCGTGCAGGTGCTCGCCTTCTGCCTGGTCATTGCCACCGTGCAGTACGGCTTCCAGCCGGACAAGCCCTACAGCCCGACGGTGGTGTATTCGGTGTTCATCGGCGTGAGCATCTGGGCAATCATCGATGTCGGCAGCGGCTTCTTTCCCTCGAGCGCGGAGACGGGCTGGCCTCGCGGCATCTGGGGATTCATCCTGGTGTTCGCCGGAATCGGCGGCGGCTGGTTCATCGGAACCCACATCGCCGACTACCTGTGCAAGCTGTACGGCTTCTATCCGGCTGACTTCCGCCCCTCCAACCCCGCGGCCGACCTGCGCAACTCCCTGTTGATCTCGTTGCTGGCCGGTGCCGCCGGCAGCTACTATTTTTATAGCTTGAGCCGCAGCCGCTACTTCGACCGCAAGATGGCCGAGGCGCGCAAGCACGTCGACGAGGCGCGCCTGAAGCTGCTCGAAACGCAGCTCGAGCCGCACATGTTGTTCAACACGCTGGCCAACCTGCGCGCACTCATCGCCGTGGACCCCAGCCGCGCGCAGCACATGCTCGATCACATGATCGCGTACCTGCGCGCCACGCTGAACGCGTCGCGTGCCACGTCGCACAGCCTGCAAGAAGAGTTCGACCGCCTGCAGGACTATCTCGAGCTGATGGCGATCCGAATGGGCGCGCGGTTGAAGTTCCATCTCGAGCTGCCCGGCGCGATGGCGCAGCAGAAAGTGCCGTCGCTGCTGTTGCAGCCGTTGGTGGAAAACGCGATCCAGCACGGCCTCGAGCCGAAAGTCGGTGGCGGTGAAGTGCGCGTTACTGCGCGGCGCGAAGACGGCGACGTCGTGATCGAAGTGTGTGACTCGGGCGTGGGCCTGTCCGGCGCAGCACCCGCAAGCGGAAAAGGCTTCGGCATGACGCAGGTGCGCGAACGGCTCGCCACGCTGTATGGCGACCGCGCCAGCATCGACTTCGCCGGTGTCGACACAGGCGGCTGCCGCGTCGTGATCCGTTACCCGGTGGAAGCATGACGATCACCGCCCTCATCGCCGAAGACGAACCGCTGCTCGCGCAAGCCTTGCAAGCGGAGCTGTCCCGCGCGTGCCCGGAGCTCGAGATCGTTGGCCTCGTGGGCGATGGCGAGTCGGCCGTGACGCAAGCGCTCGAGTTGCAGCCCGACGTTCTGTTCTTCGACATCCGCATGCCGGGACAAAGCGGCATTGAAGCGGCCGCGCAACTTGCCGACGAATGGCCGGAGGGCAAACCCTTCCCGGCGCTCGTGTTCATCACGGCCTACGACCAGTACGCGGTGCAGGCCTTCGAGACGCAAGCCATCGACTACGTGCTCAAGCCCGTGCAGCATGCGCGCCTTGCGAAGACCGTGGCCAAGGTCAAGGAAACGCTGGCCAAGCGGGGCAGCGACATCGAAGCCACGCTCGGCCAGCTGCGCTCGTTGATCGGCAAGGTTCCCGAGCCATCCGCCAACACGCAGCAACTCGATGTGCTGCAGGTGAGCGTCGGCAACAACATCCGCATGGTGCCGGTGGACGAGGTGCTGTATTTCGAAGCGGCGGACAAGTACGTGCGCGTGCTCACCGAGTCGCACGAGTTCCTGATCCGCACGCCGCTGAAGGACCTCGTGCCGCAGCTCGATGCGAAGCGCTTCTGGCAGATCCATCGCGCCACCGTCGTGCGGGCGAATGCGATCGAGACCGTCTCGCGCGACGAAGCGGGAAAGATGCAGCTCACGCTGCGGGGGCGCAAGGACAAGCTGGCCGTCAGCCG
>DATLBJ010000009.1:0-2439 GCA_035526975.1 Ramlibacter sp. | reverse complement strand
CAGGCCCCAGTTCGGCTGCGTGAACGTGCGCGTGTACAGCGCGTTGTCGGTGGGCGCGCGCATGACGTCCGTCGCCTCGAAGAAGAACGGCCGCTTCTCCGGATAGAACAGCGCGAATCGGCTGTTGCCCGCCAGTTGCGGCACGTCGAGGTCGACTTGCGAGAAGTCGGGCTTGAACGTGCCGTCGATCACCAGCTCGGGCGTCGCGCGCCACTTCACGTCCAGCGTGGGCTGCAGCTTGTTTTCGACGACGACCGGGCCCGGCACGTCCTGTGCGCGCGTGCGGCGCAGCGTGAGGCTGGGGCGGATGGTGAGGAAGTTCGAATCCTTCGGCAGCTCGATGCCGCGCAGCTCCTGCATGTTCGAGATCCAGTTGGGCGCATCCGGCGCGATCGGCACCGACGTGACCAGGTGGAATTGCTCGCGCGGGATCCGGCGCGCGACCATGATGCGCCAGTTGCGCCCGACCTCGCGGGTGTAGCGCAGCGACGCGAAGGGCACGCGCAGCACCGCGGTGTAGCCCTTGTCATTGAGCTTGGCGGCGGCATCGAAATCGAAGTCGGGGGCGAAGTCCTCGCTGTCGTCCGACGCCGTCTGCATGCCGTCGGCCGTACTGCCCGATGCGCCGATGCGAAACCACTGCGCCGAATTCTTCTTGCCGATCGGGTCGAGGTACACCAGCACGAAGTCCTGCGTGCGCAGCACCAGGTCGTGGCGCACCGGCACTTCGCGGATCAGCTCCGGCTTCGGGTCGAGCGCCTGCATGCCGACGTAGATGTAGCGGTCGTCGAACAGCACCTGCACGCGCGTTTCGTAGACCGGCTTCTGGCCGAACACCGGGTCCTTGGTGACGAAGTCGTTGAAGACGGGTGCGCGCTGCCACGCCGGGTCGGACAAGGTCCCGTCCATGCGGATCGTCTCGCCGGGTGCGAGCTTCACGGCGATCACGGCGCCGGGCTCCTGCGCGTGCGCTGCGAAGACGAAGGCCGCGAAACAAAGAAAGGCGGCGGTGCGCCGCAGGACCGGGGAGGAAATCATCGTCTTGTTGATCTTTTGGGACGGGTGACTCTAAGGTCGCCGCTGCCGCGCGCGCGAGCGCCTCGCGACGAACTGCGGCATCACGCGATGAATTGCAGCCGGCGGCGACGAATGATAGAGGCAGCTCTCCACTCGCAAATAGGGTAAACAAGGGGAAACCCTAGGCGGGCGCAGCGCCACAATCCGGGCAACCGGAGATGGAGACATACCAATGAGCGACATGAGCGAACGCCCGTGGCTGAAGGCCTACTCGCCGGGCGTGCCGGCGGACATCGACCCGACCCAGTACGTCTCCCTCGTGCAGCTGATGGAAGAAAGCTTCCAGAAGTTCGCGCAGCGCCCGGCCTATTCGTTCATGGGCAAGGAGGTGAGCTTCGCCGACACCGACTCGCTCTCCGGCGCATTCGCCGCGTACCTGCAGGGCCTCGGCCTCGCGAAGGGCGACCGCGTCGCGATCATGATGCCGAACGTGCCGCAGTATCCGGTTGCCGTGGCCGCGATCCTGCGCGCGGGCTACGTCGTGGTGAACGTGAACCCGCTGTACACGCCGCGCGAGCTCGAGCACCAGTTGAAGGACTCGGGCTCCAAGGCCATCGTCATCATCGAGAACTTCGCGAACACGCTGGAGCAGTGCATCGCCAACACGCCGGTCAAGCACGTGGTGCTCGCCGCGATGGGCGACATGCTTGGCACGCTCAAGGGCGCGATCGTCAACTACGTCGTGCGCAACAAGAAGAAGCTCGTGCCGAAGTTCAACCTGCCGTCGGCGGTGCGCTTCAACGATGCGATCGCGCAGGGCCGGCGCTCGGCGTTCCGCAAGCCCGAGATCAAGTCCGACGACGTTGCGGTGCTGCAGTACACGGGCGGCACCACCGGTGTCTCCAAAGGCGCGGTGCTCCTGCACCGGAACATCATCGCCAACGTGCTGCAGTCCGAGGCCTTCAACGCGCCGGTGATGGACAAGGTGCCGGTCAACGAACAGTCCACGAGCATCTGCGCGCTGCCGCTGTATCACATCTTCGCGTTCACGGTCGGCATGATGTTGCAGATGCGCGTGGGCGGCAAACTTGTGCTCATTCCCAACCCGCGCGACTTGCCCGCGGTGCTCAAGACGCTGTCGAAGGAAACCTTCCACAGCCTGCCGGCGGTCAACACGCTATTCAACGGCCTCGCGAACCATCCGGACTTCGGCACCGTCAACTGGAAGAACCTGAAGGTTTCGCTCGGCGGCGGCATGGCGGTGCAAAGCGCTGTCGCGAAGACTTGGCTCGAGAAGACCGGCTGCCCGATCTGCGAAGGCTACGGCCTGTCGGAGACGTCGCCTTCGGCCAGCTGCAACCCGACCACTTCCACTGAATTCACCGGCACGATCGGCGTGCCGCTGCCCTCGACGTATTTCAA
>DATLBJ010000008.1:0-3105 GCA_035526975.1 Ramlibacter sp. | reverse complement strand
TGGCTTTTACGCTGGGCCTGCGCCGCGCGCACTGGCGCGAGCAGGTGCGCAACATGATGCGCGGCATGGACCCGAACGAATCGCCGACCTTCCTGCTCGATCCGATCGCGGCCCGCCTCTTTCAGGATATCGGGGGGCTCAAAACCAAGAAGGAACTGATCGACTGGGTGTGCGAGAACGCGCGCATGCCGGCGGGCGAGTACTGGGATTACCAGCTCGTGCAGAATTACCTGCTGCCACGCGCGACGTTCGGCGAGGAGCCGCTCGCCAGCAAGCTGCGTGCTGCTCCGGGCGAGATGGTTCCCATGTGGACACCCGAACAGGTGAACGTGGTCGTCGTCGGCGGCGAAACCAACGGCTACTGGCGGATCGCGGGCGCGCGCCTCGCGGGCAGCGCTTGCGTCGACGACTGGCGATGAGTGCGATTGTCGACGAGGTCGGCCGCACTTGCCTTCGGATCGATGAGACCCCAGCGCACCATCCAGTGATACGTATCCGCCACGATTTCGTCTGTGTATGGAGTGGACTTGACGTAACGCAAGCGGGGCAGATGAAAATCTTCCGGGGTCAATCCGCCGTACCTGGCGAGCGCCTGCGCATGGCGCGGATCATCGACGAGGTAATGCAGATAGCGCCGCTTGTCGGCATTCAACAGGTCGATCGCTTTGCCCACCGCACGGTTGATGGCGGCGAATGTTGCTTCATCCATGTCGTCGCTGGCGTTTTCAGCTCCCAGATAATGCCCTTCGCACAGCGCTTTGCAGCCGAGCTTTTCGCCCAGTGCGATCCAGGGCTCCATCACCACGCAGGCGTCGACCTCGCCGTGCCACATCGCTTCGAAGCGTTGCTGCGGCGAACCGTAGTGGACGAGCTTGATCTTTTCGTTGGGTAGATAGCCTTCGAGCAGACGCAACGCGACGTAGTGCGACCCGGCGTGAAACTGCACGGCGATGGGACAGTGTCCCAGCGTGCCGGGGTAGTTATGCGGCGAATCGGGACGCACCATAACGGCCTGACTTGCGACCGCGGATCGCAGGGCAATCACCTTTGCGCCCTGCTTGCTTTCACAGGCCCGACGGACCTGACCTTCTTCTCATGCGCGATAGATCGAGACCCGACGCTCCTCGAAGGCGGTGTGACCCAGGATGGGATTGACGTCTCCGGGATTCTCCGTCTGCGGCACGGCGCCACTCGGGCGAGTGCGGACGAATTCCATGTCGATGCCTTCCGCCTCGAAGAGCCCATGATCCTTGGCGATGAACCAGGGCAGACTGAACACCGCACCGCTGATTTCACTGACCACTTTTTTCATGTCGCCTCCTGATGTCGAGGATCCGGATCGAAGATGCCGTTCGCGCAGTCATCCTAGCTCGATTGACGCGCAACAACAACGGCGCTTGCGAAAACTGTCACGCGGTTGACGGTGACGCCGGGCGGGCAATAGAGTGCCGTTGGGTGAAGAGTGGTTTTTGAGGTTCTATCCGCAAGGGAGACCGACATGGCTAAAGCATCGCGCTCGAAAGACAGCGTTTACCGGATCACCGAGCTCGTGGGGACGAGCACCACCTCCTGGGAAGAAGCGGCGGCGAATGCAGTCAAGACGGCTGCGAAGACGCTGCGCGACATCCGCATCGCCGAGATCACCAAGCTCGACATGGTCGTCGAAGACAACGGCAAGGTCGCTGCTTTTCGGGCGCGCGTGAATCTCTCGTTCAAGTACGAGAAGTAGCGCGCCGGCGACGGTTGCACGTCAGCGCGGCCAGACCTTCGGAAACATCGCGCAGCGCAAGGGATCGCCGGGCACGAGACCGTGACCGTCAAGCCGCGGTGAGATCGGGCCGACGCGTTGCGCATAGCGAACATCGTCCCCGCACCAGCGTATCTCCCACGTACGCCGGCGGTGCTGCGACGTTGCGCCGCGCGTGGCGCCGTGCAGCGTGAGCGCGTGGTACGCGACGACGTCGCCGGGCTCCACGTCCCATGCAAGGAATTCGTGACGGCCGCGCTCCGCCTCGATGTCGGGCATGGGCTCGAAGCGCGGATCGTCGACCTGCGCCTCGCCCCGGTGCGCCAGCGTCGGCTGAAACCAGCGGCCCCAGCGATGCGAGCCGCACACGTACTCGATGCAAAGCTCACGCGATAGCGCGTCGAGCGGCAGCCAGAATGAGACCACCTGCCGGCCGTCGATGGGATAGTACGGCTGGTCGTGATGCCAGAACGTACGCTCCGCGGCCCCCGCTTCCCGGACCTGCAGGCGATCGTGATAAAGGACCACCTCACGCGACTTCATGAGCTGCGCGGCCAGCGCCGGCGCAGGGGACTCGAAGATGAACGCACGGCAGTCGTCGTGGCGCTGCCAGAGCTGGGAATCGAGGAATGAAATGGGCTCGCCCAGCTTCGAGGTGATCCGCTTCATCGGGCCGGGGTTTGCGATGGCCGCATCGATCCCCGCGCGAAGCCGCTCGATCCACTCGCCCGGGACCGCACCGCGCAGACAAATGGCGCCGTCCTCCTCGTAACGTGCAACGTCTGCGTCGCTGATCATGGGCCCGTCCGATTACTGCTGATTGAACCCCGCCTGCACCGTGGCAATCTCTTTAAGCCGCGGCAACACTTCGCGCGCGAAGAGATCGATGCTTTTTTCGGTTTCCGCATGCGTCATGAAGCCCGAGCGGCCAATCATCACCAGGTGCCCGTAGCCGCCGACGAAGTCATAGAGATCCATGATCTGCTTGTAGACGGTGTCGGGCGTGCCGGCGAAGAGAATGCCCTGTGCGATGGCCCGTTCGGGGGTCGTGCCGATCAGAGCGCCGCCGACCGACGGTCTCATGGTGTTCGCTGCCTGTTGCGCTTCGGCGCTTGTGCTCGCCTTGGGGCGCGTCCGGTAGATCATCGGCGCGGCCTGCGGCGGCGCGACGCCCGGCAGGAATTTGTTGAACTGCGGCGCCGACTTCATGCTGGTGTTGAGGAACCACAACAACTTTTCTCCGAGCCGCAGTCCTTCCTCTTCCGTTTCGCCCACAGCGACCAGTGCCGCATAACTGAAGATCTCGGTCGTCGAAGGCGGCAGCCCGGCCTCGGCGCGCGCGCCGGTTTGCCGCAAAC
>DATLBJ010000007.1:0-9951 GCA_035526975.1 Ramlibacter sp. | reverse complement strand
ATTGCTGAGCCATCTCCGATCGAGGATCGCCTCGATGCGCGCGTGAAGATTCTTGAGATCGAGGACGTTTGGGCCGCCCACGTGAAGCGGTTCGGCGAAGAGAGGCCGACCCCCAAGGATTGCCAGTTGGTCGACGGATTCTTTAGGGAATTTCGGGGGCATACATGGATGAGCTTAAACCGGAAGCCTTCATCGCGACGAAACGCTACGGCAAAGATTTTCCGCGAATCGCCGCTCCGCAACAGGGTCACGCGAAGTTCCCGCTCGCCGCTAACAGGAACGCCTGCACATGACGACTGTGCTCATTGAAGCACCCTGACGTTGTAAGAAGATTCCGCTGGAGCTCCACTGGCAATAGCGCAAACCTTCACTGTCACGGCTCCTGGCGCCGAGACGTATCCCTGCCAGACGAATCCGTCCCCCGGATAGGTTGCGGGCGAGACAACGACCACCATTGAAGGCGACGCGTCCCGCACCGCAACGTTTGCGGAAGCACACCTGCCCGCAGCAAGCGTCTCGCCGCCGATGGGTCCCGACCTGCCGTGGAGCGGGGAGCAGGGCACCAAGTGCTTTGCGGCATCCGTGCAAACCGTCGCGGACGCGGGCAAGGCGGACAACACGAGATCCTTCTCGATGGTCACCGTCTTGTCGGCAAGGACCGTATGGCCGGAGCTTGTCGCGATCTGGTTGACCGCGCCGGGCACGAAGCGGATCGCGCCGGCCTCGTTTGCCATCGACCAACTTCCCGAACCCAGTGCGGCCAGTTGCCCGTCCACGTTCTTTTCCGATGCAGAAACCAACCTGATCGCTGGCGCCTTGCCTGCAGCGGCTCCGGAAAATTCGAATCGGTTCATTGATGCCGCCGCAAGCTGAGTGCTGCCGTAGATGAACGCGTGTGTCTCCTTCAGCAAAGCCGCAGTGGAATTGTTGGTGACGACCTGGACCGCGGAATTCGCGTTCTGGTAAGTGATCCAGCTTTCGCCGGAGGACTTCGGGAATCTCCAGAGCCCGCTCGAATCGACGGGGACTGCCGCGAGGTAGATGCGCTGGTCGGGCGCAAGCGTGATCGCGCACGACACACAGTTGAACGGTGCCTCGCCGCGGCCATTCGACGGCAGCTTCGCAAAGGACAAGTCGAGGCCGATGTTGAATGAGCCCGCCGCGGAGAAAGCCACATCGACTCCGACCCCGCCTTTGGACTGGGCTCGATACCCCGCCCACCACTCGTCGCCGAGAGGGCGCTTCGCAGAAGTCCTGATCAGGTTGTTCACGTTGCCGATGCCGGCCACACCGTGTCCCTTGTCGTTGATGACCGTCTCATAGGGGTTCAGGAATACGCTGTCGCGAGCGGCACTCATGTCCCCGTTGAAGAGGCTCGCGGCCGGACATGCAAGGACGGAAGTCGCGTTCGGTTTGCATGCCGAAGCGATGAATGCGGTGGCGTTGTATGCAACAGCGTCGCCTTGGCCGTCCTGGTAGACATGGACGCGCGAGAAGGCGGCGGCAGTCCTGCCGTTGTTGCTCGAGGGAGAGTTGTTCCAACCCGACGAGTTGTACAGATACCCGAACAAGGGATAGGCGTTGTCGGTGTACAGGTAGCCGGTGGCCGGCCGCCCCAGTGTTGCCGCGCCGGTGATGGAATGGGTGACCGGCAGTGCTACGTGGGACAGGTCACACGCAGCCGCGCTGGAAATCGAGTTCGCGTCGCACCCGGGCTTGGGCGGTGCATCGATGGAGGAACTGAAGACGCGCGGGGCCGGGCGAACCTGCGCTGAAGCGGGGGGCGCGATGACATCACAAGACAAGGCGAGGACAAGCCAATGGTGCGTCTTCATCGCAGCTTCCTTCAGTTGGGTGGGGGGACTGCAGCAAGGGATAGTGCCACTTCCCTCGAATGCAGTCGCAACTCCGGCACCGCAGTCGCCTCCCACCGCTGCGCCTTGAGCAGCGGCCCGACGTAGCGCACGTTCTTCAATGCGGCGCCATCGGCTCGCACCACCCGGTACTCGCTGTCAACGGACAAACCGAGCGCAAACGGGTCGATTTCCAATTGCCGGCCGTCGCGCAATTGCGCGATGAACGGATCGGCCACGCTGCGCAAATCGCTCGATGGCCCGGTGCAATTCACGACCGCACGGAATTCGCTGGATGTCGTCGTGTTCGCGCCTCGTGCGCGCCACGTCACACGCGCGAGCTCCGGGTTCGCAACTTCGATGTCGACCAGGCGCCCCGCGACGACGCGCAGCTGTCCCGGCTCCAGCGCCCCCTCGATCCTCCGCCAGATGGCCGGTGCGGCCCGGTGACGATGCGTGTCCCAGTGCGGCCCCACGTGCCGCAGGAACTGCTTCTTCGACTTCGCATCGAGCTGCTGCCACAGCCTGGGTGTGATTGGCCGCAGCCCGCCGATGACGTCGCGCCAGTCGTGGCCGTCGCCCGCGGCCTTGGCGAGCAACTCGCGCGTCGCACGCAGCGCGGCGCGCAGGTTCGCTTCGCCGGCTAGAAATCCAGCCGGCACGAGCCCCGATGCAGGCGGCGTCTCGTGATCGCGATGCGGCTGCGGCAACAAGGCGCGGCGCGACAGCATCGTGATCGGACCTTCGTGCTTCTGGTCCAGCAGGCGCAGCACCGCGTCATACGCCGTCAATCCGGTACCGACGAGAAGCACGGACGCATCGCGCGGCAAGCCATCGAGCACACCGTGCGCCCAAACGTCGTTGACCAGCGGTGGCTGGTTCCAGTCGATCACGCGCAGCGTGTGCGGCGGCTTCGGCGTGAAGTTTCCCAGCGCGAGCACGACTTCGCTCGCTTCGATCGCGCGCCCGTTGGCCAGGTGCAGCACCGGCGCTTCGCCGTCGCCTTGCGTTTCGAGGCGCAGCACTTCGCTTTCGATCATCTCGAGGCGCACGCCTTCGGCAGCGCTCGCCTGCGCCTTGAGCAGGCAGCGCTCGAGGTAATCGCCGTACAGGCTGCGGGGCACGAAGTCGCCGCCCTTGTACGGCAACCCGCGGCCTTGGAGGTAGTCGACGAAACCCGATTCGTGTTCCGGGTCGATGCTCATTCGCCCTGCGGGCACGTTGAGCAGGTGGCTCGGTGAATTCGTTCCGTACGCGAGCCCGCGCCCGAAACTCAGCGAGCGGTTGATCAGGCAGATGCGTGCCGGCGCCTGCAGCCGCTGCAGCAACTGCACGGCGACGGCCATGCCGGAGAAGCCGGCGCCCACGATGGCGTAGGTCCTGTTGTTTCGGGACATCTCAGTGAACTGCGGTGAGAAGCTTGTAGGCGGTGAAGAAGAGGATTGCCGACAGCGCGCGCTTGAGCGCGACCTGCGGCAGGCGCGATGAGAGCAGCGCGCCGATCACCACGCCGGGCAGCGAGCCGATCAGCAAATTGCCCAGCAGGTTGAAATCGACATTGCCCGCGATGAGGTGGCCCGTGCCCGCGAAGATCGTCAGAGGCACCGCGTGGACGATGTCAGTCGCGATCAATCGCGTCGGCGTGAGACGCAGCGGATAAAGGTACGCGAGGAACACGACACCCAGCGCACCGGCACCCACCGACGTGAGCGTCACCAGGAAGCCGAGCAGGGCGCCGCACGCAATCGTCATGGGCGTCTGCATCGCCTTGAAATGGTCGGCATCGCCAATGCGGAATTTGCGGCCGAACTCGTGCAACTGCTTCTGGAACAGCATCGCCGACGCCGTCACGACGATGGCCACGCCGATCGCGCCCCTCACCCACTCGGTCGAATGTGCGTCCATCTTGTACATCGCGAGCCAGACCATCGTGAGCGCCGAAGCCGGCAGGCTTCCGAGCCACAAGCGGCGCGCAACTTGCCAATCGATCAGGCCGCGCGAGTTGTGGACCTTCGTTGCCGCGATCTTCGTGACTGCGGCGAACCAGAGGTCGGTGCCGACGGCGGACATCGGCGCGGTGCCGAACATCAGCAGGAGGATCGGCGTCATCACCGAACCGCCGCCAACACCAGTGAGGCCGACGAGCACGCCGGTCAAGGCGCCGGCCACGGTAAGCATGGGGTTGAAGTCGAAAGTCACGATGGGGTGGTGGTGTACACTTGTCGCGATTATTGGTTTGAATACTCTTGTCTGGTTTAATGTTTAATATATGAAAGGACACCAGATCCCTGTCGCGGACTTGAACATCCGCCGCCGTGAGGCGGTGCGCCTGCGCCTGCAAGGGCAGAAGCTCGCGGCGGTCAGTGCGACAACCGGCCTGAGCGCTCCCACCATCATCGGCGCTGTACGGGCATACCGCGATGGCGGCTGGAATGCCGTGGAAGTGAGCCCTCGCAAAGGAAGGCCGAGGCGGGAGGCAGAAGGAATTCCTGCGCCACATTTGAACTCGCTGGTGCAAGCCATGCTCGCCGGGCCGCCCGACACTGCCGGATTGCCCCAATCGCTGTGGAGCCGGCGCGCCGTCGGCGAGTGGTTGAAGCGCCATGGCAGCGAGCGCACCAGCGCCGGCACCATGACGCGCCTGGCCCAGACGCTTGGGCTCGAATTCGACGACAAGGCCTTGCCGCAAGCCATCGAAGCGGCGGACGGCAAGCCCGCCCGCTGGTTCGGCATCGAGAGCTACCTTCCCGCATGGCCGGGCGTTCCGGCCGACAGCGGCAAGATCGGCCTGCTCGTGGCTCGCGACCCGCGCGGGCAACTCCTGTGGCTGGCATTCGCGGGCCCGCTCGAAGCGCGCCACTACCAGCTGTTCCTCGAACGTATCGCAACGCGACGCACCGTCGTCGAGCTCAGCGTGCATGGCTCAGCACGCCTGATGCGCGTACCTGAGCTGCGCGCATGGCTCGATGCACATCGCGCGTCGGTGCGCCTTTCCGATCCCGAAGTGGGCACACTGAGCGCCCTCGCCTCCCCTTCCGTTCTTCGCGCGGCCCTGCCGCCTTCCGTCCCGAGGACTTCCATGACGACGACACTCACCCACCTGCAGCGGCTCGAGGCCGAGAGCATCCACATCATGCGAGAAGTGGTTGCCGAAGCCGAGAAGCCCGTGATGCTGTATTCGATCGGCAAGGACAGCGCCGTGATGCTGCACCTTGCGATGAAGGCGTTCTATCCATCGAAGCCGCCCTTCCCGCTGCTGCACGTGGACACGCGCTGGAAGTTCCGCGACATGTACGCATTCCGCGAAAAGATGGTCAAGGAGCTGGGCCTGGACCTGCTCGTTCACATCAACCCGGAAGGCGTCGCGAAGAACATCAACCCGTTCACGCACGGCTCGGCGATCCACACCGACGTGATGAAGACCGAGGGCCTGAAGCAGGCACTGGACAAGCACGGCTTCGACGCGGCTTTCGGCGGCGCCCGCCGCGACGAAGAAAAGTCGCGCGCGAAGGAGCGCATCTTTTCGTTCCGCACGGCGCAGCACCGCTGGGACCCGAAGAACCAGCGCCCCGAACTCTGGAAGATGTACAACGCGCGCAAGCACAAGGGCGAATCGATGCGCGTGTTCCCGATTTCGAACTGGACCGAGCTCGACATCTGGCAGTACATCTACCTCGAAAAGATCCCGATCGTGCCGCTGTACTACGCGGCATCCCGGCCTGTGGTCGAGCGCAGCGGCACGCTGATCATGGTGGACGACGACCGCATGCCGCTTTCCAAGGGCGAAGTGCCGATGATGCGCAAGGTCCGGTTCCGCACGCTGGGCTGTTATCCGCTGACCGGCGCGATCGAATCCGAGGCCGACACGCTGCAGCAGATCATCCAGGAGATGCTCCTCGCGCGCACCTCCGAGCGCCAGGGCCGCGTCATCGACCACGACCAGTCGGCGTCGATGGAAAAGAAGAAGCAGGAAGGGTACTTCTGATCATGATCACCGACGACCTCATCGCCACCGACATCGAGAAATACCTCGAGCGGCACGAACACAAGACCCTGCTGCGCTTCATCACGTGCGGCAGCGTCGACGACGGCAAGAGCACGCTCATCGGACGGCTGCTGTACGACTCGAAGATGCTCTTCGAGGACCAGGTCGCCGCAATGGAAGCCGACTCGCGCAAGTGGGGCACGCAAGGCGACAACATCGATTTCGCGCTGCTGGTGGACGGCCTTGCGGCCGAACGCGAGCAAGGCATCACGATCGACGTCGCGTACCGCTTCTTCTCCACCGAGAACCGCAAGTTCATCGTCGCCGACACGCCGGGCCACGAGCAGTACACGCGCAACATGGTCACTGGCGCGTCAACGGCAGATGCGGCGATCCTGATGGTCGACGCGCGCAAGGGTGTGCTGACGCAAACCCGCCGCCACAGCTACCTCGTGTCGCTGATCGGCATCGAGCACATCTGCGTGGCCATCAACAAGATGGACCTGGTCGACTATTCGGAGAAGACGTACAACCGCATCGTCGAGGACTACCTGAATTTTGCCGAGCAGATCGGGATCAAGGACGTCACGTTCATCCCGGTGTCGGCATTCAAGGGCCACAACATCACGACGCGCAGCGAGAAGATGGGCTGGTACAACGGCCCGACGCTCATGGGCTGGCTCGAGACGGTGGAAGTCGATGAGCAGCGCCAGCAGCGCGGCGCGTTCCGCTTCCCGGTGCAATGGGTCAATCGCCCCGACCTCGATTTCCGCGGCTTTTCCGGCACCATCGCGAGCGGCACGGTGCGCCCCGGCGATCGCATCCGCGTGCAACCTTCGGGCAAGGAAACGGTCGTCAAGCGCATCGTCACGCTTGGCGGCGACCTGCCGCAAGCGGTCGCCGGGCAATCCGTGACGCTCACGCTTGCCGAAGAGATCGACATCTCGCGCGGCGACCTGATCTCGCAGGCCGATTCGCCCGCAGGGGTCGCCGACCAATTCGAAACCACGATCGTGTGGATGCATGAGGACGCGCTGCTTCCGGGGCGCTCGTACCTGATGAAGATGGGCACGCAGACCGTGACCGCGTCCGTGATGGACGTGAAGTACCAGGTCAACGTGAACACGCTGGAACACGCGGCCGCGAAAAACCTTGGGCTCAACGCGATCGGCGTGTGCACGCTCAACCTCGACCGGCCGATCGGCTTCGACCCCTACAAGGACAACCGCGACACGGGCGGCTTCATCCTGATCGACCGCATGACGAATGCGACCGTCGGTGCGGGGATGATCCACTTCGCGTTGCGCCGCAGCCAGAACGTGCACCTGCAGCACACGGACGTGAACAAGGAAGCGCGCCGCAAGCTCAATGGGCAGAAGTCCTGCGTCGTGTGGTTCACCGGCCTTTCCGGCTCCGGCAAGTCGACGATCTCGAACCTGCTGGAAAAGCGGCTGTTCGCGATGGGCCACCGCACATACCTGCTCGACGGCGACAACATGCGCCATGGCCTGAACAAGGACCTGGGCTTCACCGATACCGACCGCGTGGAAAACATCCGCCGCGTCGCCGAGGTGGCGAAGCTGATGGTCGATGCCGGCGTGATCGTGATGACCGCGTTCATCTCGCCCTTCCGCGCGGAGCGCCGCATGGCGCGCCAGCTGGTGGAGCAGGACGAGTTCATCGAGATCCACATCGACGTTCCGCTCGCGGTGGCGGAACAGCGCGACGTGAAGGGCCTCTACAAGAAGGCGCGCCGCGGCGAATTGAAGAACTTCACCGGAATCGACTCGCGCTACGAGGAGCCGGAAATGCCGGAGCTGCGCATCGCCACTGACCGAATGGAGCCGGAAGCGGCGGTGGAACAGATCATCGCGCTGCTGCGGGAGCGGAAGGTGATTCCGTAAAGCCACTGGATGCCGGGTCAAGCCCGGCATGACAAGCCCTTGTCATTGCGGCCTCGAGCCGCAATGCGGTGCCTTTCAGAAATTGTGGCGGTAACCGAGCGAGATCGCGCCCACGTTCTTGCGCGAGTACTCCGTGCCCGGCGTGCCGCCCGAACCGGGGCGCGGCAGTGCGAGGTAGGTGTATTGCAGGAAGAGCTTGTCCTGCTCGCCGAGGTTGTACTCAGCGCCGGCGCGAGCAAGCCAGGTGACGCCCGACTTCGACGACCCCACGAAGCAGTTGCAAGGCGGTGCGGTGAATCCCATCTGCGGCATCGACACACGGCCCCAGCCGACGCCGAGCGCCGCGTAGATGTTCACCCGCTTGTCCCACACCGGCTCGACGCGATACGCGTTGGCTGTCAGCGCGTCGTAGTGCCCGCCGGCGGAGATCGCCTGGCTCACCGGCCCGAGCTGCAGGCCCGTGATGTCGAAGCCGCCATGCTGGTATTCCACCTCGAAGCGTGCATGCTCGGTCTGGCGGCCGCCTAACACGCCGAAGTGCGTGCCGCGCTTTGTTGTCGCGATGCCGGGCAAGCTGACGCTCGGGCCGAGGCTCACGGTCGCGTCCCACGCGCCACGCAGGTTGTTCTGGCCGCCTTGCAGGCCGAGGTAGTACGCGGGCTGCACGCCGTGGTCGGCGTAGGCCACCCCCGCAATTGCGCATGCGCAGAGCGCCAAGGCGGTTTGCTTGAGGATCGTTTTCGATGAAATCATGTCTGCTCGAGCTTCGTGGTGATGTTCAGGCGGTGAACGTGGTGCCGAAAGCGGCATTCACGTCGGCGGCGGTGGCGTTGCCGCCATGGGCGATGCCGGTGAGCTGGACGCGCGCAAGGTAGTCGTGCTCCACCGCGTCCACAAAACCGGCGTCGCTGGTGTGAGCATACTGCTGCGACAACGTGTGCACGAGGTCGCGGACAGCCTGGTTCGATGAGTTGGCCAGGAGATAGCCCTCCACATCGAAAGCGAATGCGCCGGTTGCGGTCGTATTGAAGATCGCGCCCTTGTCCGCATAGCCCTGTGCCGCCAAGCCCAGGCTTGTGGCCTGCGCCGTCGTGACCAGCTGTGTCATGCCGTTCGCATTGAGGAACAGGTGGTAGTCCGTGCCCGGCCCCTGGCCCGCGGACGCGGCACCGAAGCCCGCACCCGGCTTCGCTTCGTAGCAGACGTAAGGCATTGCATCGCCCGTCTTCGCGAAATACCAATCCATCGTGAACGGGTTGAAGTTGGCAAGCATGGTGTGGCCGCCGTCGGCCGCGCTGAGCGAATCGAATGCTGCGCCCATGAACACGTTGCCTGAACCCTGCGCCAAGTTCGCGGCTTCGACCGCACTGGTCGTGTAGTAGTGGTCGCCGCTGGCGAGCTTCACGTCGTACACAGGCGTTCCCGCCGCCGCGAGCACGAGCATGCCAGGGTCCGTGATCATGCCGTTGGCCGTATGGTCGTCGTCGCCGACGCCGCCGTCCGTTAGCGTGATGACCACGCGGTCCACCTTCCCGTCGCCGTTGATGTCGAGCAGTGTTGCACCGTCGTCGTACGTCGCGAGGTTGCCGTCGTCCATGTACGAGAACCACGACTGCGTCGCGCTGTCGAACTTCACGTAGCCGGTGGCGTTCACGCCTTGCGGCAGCTCGATGACAACCCGCGTCTGCACGCCGGCGCGGGACGCGTCGAGGTCCTGGATGCCCGGGTCGCCGTCCTGCGCGGTCACGGAGAAGTTGAACACCACCGAAGCCTGCACCATGTTGTCCGGGACAGGCACGGCCGGCATGGTCAGGCTGAGGTCCAGCAACTGCGCACTCGGGTCCAGGACGATCGCCGCTGCCGGCGCGTCCTGGCGCACGTCCCCGGCGATGATGGCGCCGAACGAGGTCGAAGGCGCGCTGCTGCCGGCGATGAAGTCCTCGACCGAGGTGATCGGCAATTGCGCGACGTTGTTCTGCCTCCAGTCGGCGATGCCGTCCTGGTTGAAATCGCCGTTGTTCGCGGTGAGTTCGATGGAGGGCTGCACGCCGTCACGGTCGGTGACGATGGTGACGTGCACCGGAGCTTCGGCAACGAGGTCGCCGTTGCCATCGATGATGCGCGCGATGAATTCGTATGTGCCGTCGTCGAGCTGGATGCTCTGCACGTCGATCTGGCCTGCGTCGGCATCTTCCTGCGTGACGGGGCT
>DATLBJ010000006.1:0-9630 GCA_035526975.1 Ramlibacter sp. | reverse complement strand
CGGCGCGATCATCCAGCCCACGCGCAGGCCGGGGCTTAAGACCTTGCTCATGCTGCCGCAGTGCGCGATCCACTCGCGGCTGCCGGGCACTTCCGTGCTGAGTGCAAGGATCGATGGCGGCGGAGCATCGCCGAAAAAAAGATCGCCGTACGGGTCGTCCTCGACCACGAGCGTTTCGTACTTCTTCGCAAGCTCCAGCACCTTGATGCGCCGCTCGCGTGACAGCGTTGCGCCGCTCGGGTTGCCGAAGGTGGGGATCAGGTACACGAACTTCGGCTTGTGCTGCTTGATCAATGCTTCGAGCTTGTCGGTCTGCACGCCGTTCGCGTCGATGGGCGCGGTGACCAGGTCGGCGCCATACAGGCGGAAGCACTGGATGGTGGCCAGGAAGGTCGGCGCTTCGACGATCACCTTGTCACCGGGGTCGATCAGCGTCTTGCCCAACAAGTCCAGCGCCTGCTGGCTGCCGGTGGTGACGATGAGGCCTTGCGGCTCGATGTCCTTCACGCCTTTCGATCGCATGAAGTGCGCGAGCTGCGTGCGCAGGGGCTCATACCCTTCGGTGGCGCCGTACTGCAATGCGGCGCCGGGCTCGGAGGTGAGCGCCAGGTCGGCAGATTCCTTGATGCCGGCCACGTCGAACATCGCGCTGTCGGGGAAGCCGCCGGCAAACGAGATGATGCCGGGCTTGCCGAGAAGCTTGAACAGCTCGCGGATGGCGGAGGTTTCGACGTTGTTCAGGCGTTGGGCGAAGGGCAGTTGGCTCATGCCCGCATTTTGGGGCATCCTTGCGAACGATGAAAACGCCTGCCCTGTCCCACCCTTGGGTCCTGTCGCTCACGCTCGCGCTGGTCTTCGCATTCACCGGGTGCGCAAGCCCGGCCCTGTCGACGCAAACGCTCGATGACTACCGGACGGTGCTGCAAGCCAAGGTGGACGCGGGCGAGATTCCCGGCGCGGTGTTCCTGCTGCTTCGCGACGGCAAGGTGGTGCGCGAAGACGCCGTCGGCTGGCGCGATCGCGAAGCCAAGGTGCCCATGACCACCGATTCGATCTTTCGCATCGCATCGATGACCAAGGCGGTGACTTCAGCGGCGGTGATGATCCTGGTGGACGAAGGCAAGGTGCGCCTCGACGACCCGCTGTCCAAGTACGTGCCCGAGTTTGCGCAGGTGCAGGTCGGCGTGGAAAGGGCCGGCCCTTCCGGCGCGCCGGAGCTTTTCACCGAGCCGCCGCGCAAGCCCATCCAGGTCATCGACCTGATGCGGCATACGTCCGGCTTGACCTACAGCTTCACGGGCGAGACCCTGGTGCACCAGCGATACAAAGCGGCCCGCCTGTCCGCCGCGCAGTCGAACGAGCAACTGTCGGTCAACCTGGCGAAGTTGCCGCTGCTGTTGCAGCCCGGCGTGCGCTTCGAATACGGCATGTCGCACGACGTGCTGGCCCGCGTAGTGGAGGTCGCATCGGGCATGGAGTTCGGTGCGTTCCTCGCTGCGCGCATCTTCAACCCGCTGGCAATGGTCGATTCGGGGTTCTCGGTGGACGCCACGCGCTACGCGCGCATCGCGGAACCGCAGGTGGATCCAAAGACTGGAAAGCGGATGGATGCCGCTGACGTGAAGGTGCCGCCGCGCTGGACGTCGGGCGGCGGCGGGATGGTATCGACAGCGCGCGACTATGCGCGCTTTGCCCAGATGCTGCTGAATGGCGGCACGCTCGATGGCGTGAGGGTGCTGTCGAAAGAATCGGTGCGGCAGATGATGACGAACCAGCTCCCGGCGCAGCTTCCCGCCGATGGAGAGAAAACGCAGTACTTTTTCTTCGACCCCTCCGTCGACAACGGAAACGGCTTCGGCTTTGGCGGCGCGGTGCGCATAGCGCAAGGCACGAACAACATCCCCGGCTCGATCGGCGACTATTCGTGGTCCGGCGGCTATGGCACGTACTTCTGGATCGACCCCAGCGAGCACCTCGTCGGCGTGTTGATGGTGCAGAAGTTTTTTGTCGATGCCGTTCCGCTGTGGCGGACGACGCGTGAGTACACGTACCGAGCGTTGGGGAGGTAGGCCAACGACCCCGGCCTGCGCCGGGGTGACAGCCTCGTTAGTGCGCGGACGCCGGCGCGATCTCGCCGCGCCAGGCGCCGCTTTCCATGCCGCGGCGCTCGAGGAGCTGCGCGAAGCGCTTGAGGTTGCCCTTGGCGGTCATCTTCACGCCGCCGAACAGGCCGCCGATTTTCTCGGCGCTCGATTCGGGCGTGTACCACAGGCGCAACTTCACGCGCGTCTTGTTCTCCTTGATCTTGTCGAAGGTCACGACGCCGCCGTTGCGCGGGCCGCTGGTGCTCTTCCACTCGATCATCTGGTCGGGGATCTGCTGCGTGATCTCCGAATCCCACTCCTTCACCTTGCCGGCCACGACGGCCTTCCAGTGCAGGTGCGAGTCGTCGATCTGCTTCACCGATTCCACCGTGGGCATGAAGCGCGGAAACTCCTCGAACTGCGTCCACTGGTTGTAGGCGGTGCTCACCGGCACGTCGATGTCGATGGTCTCTTCGACCTCCTGCATCCCGCTGCCGACGCGGTCCTTGGAGCGATAGCCCCAGAGCGCGACGCCGGCCAGCACAACCGTGACGGCCGCGCCGGTCACCAGCTTTTCGGGCGAAACACGCGCGAGTTCACGCGTGCGCTCCAGCGCAAGCTCGTTGTCGTAGGTGCGCCGCACGCGCATGCCCTGGTCCGATAGGTAATAGGCCACGCCGCCCGCAAGCGCTGCTGCAGCCGCGATCCAGCCAAGGTTGGTCTTGTCGTAATCCATGAGGTGTCCTCCGCGTATGAATGGGATTGGCAAGTCCATTCTTCGCACGGGCAGGCGCGCTGGTGTCGCTATCGGCTGGGGATGTGCGTAGGCACGGGACTACACGACGCGGTTCGCGCGCGATTTACAAACTCCGCATGAAGATCGCGATCCACCCCAAAGTGCTGTTCAAGATGTTCGTCAAGGCCGCCAAGGCCTGGTCGGACGACTACGCGCCGAGCATGGGCGCGGCCATCTCTTACTACACCGTCTTCTCGCTGGCCCCGCTGCTGATCATCGTGATCGCGGTGGCCGGTGCGGTGCTGGGGCGCGAGGCGGTGTCGGGTGCGATCGTCGCGCAGTTGGGCGGGCTGATCGGGGAGCAAGGCGCGACGCTCGTGCAGAGCATCGTTGCGGCTTCCGCTCTCTCGGACAAGAGCGGCATTGCCAGCGTGATCAGCGCAGTGGTGCTGATCATGGGCGCCACCAGCGTCTTCAGCGAGCTGCAGAACGCGCTCGATCGCATCTGGCACGTGCCGCCGTCACAGAAGCCGCAGGGCATCATTGCGATGCTGCGCACGCGCGTCCTGTCGATCGGGTTGCTGATCGGGCTGGCGTTCCTGCTGATGGTGTCGCTTGCGGTGAGCGCCGCGGTGTCGGCTTTCGGCGCGCTCACGGCGGATCTGTTGCCGGGGCAGGAGGTGCTGTTGCACGTGCTGAACGAGGCGATCTCGATCGGCATCTTCACCGTGATGTTCGCAATGATCTTCAAGCTGATGCCGTCCACGCCGATCCAGTGGCATGACGTGTGGGTGGGCGCGTTCACCACCGCGCTGCTGTTCGAGGTGGGCAAGTTCCTGATCGGCCTGTATCTCGGCAAGAGCAGCACTGCGGAGGCGTTTGCGGCTGCGGGTTCGGTGGTGATCCTGCTGGCGTGGGTGTACTACGCGGCGCAGATCTTCCTGCTGGGAGCGGAGTTCACGAAGGTGCACGCGGAGCACAACGGCTCGACGCTCGCGAGCAAGGCGATGGTGAAGACCAATGAGACTGCGGCGATTGGTGTGCCGCCGGAGGTCGTGGAGACGGAAGACAGCCTGCGCAGGAACAAGCCGCGGCGCGATCCGGCGATGGAGAGCCCCGCGTTCAAGGCGACCGAGGTGGGGTTGAAGGCGGCGCTGGCGGGGCTTTATACCGAGGTGGCTGCGCTGGTGGTGGTGACGATCATGGGGTCGCTTGTCCACCGCAAACGACAGAAGTTGCAGCGGAGCTTGTCGCCGCGAACCAGAAGGCTGTCACCCCAAAGAAGGCTGTCACCCCGGACTTGATCCGGGGTCGTCGGCCTTCGAAACATCGCGCGGTTGCCAACGCCAACGACCCCGGCCTGCGCCGGGGTGACACCGTCGTTTTACTTCGGCCGATCGCGGTCGACGTGATTCATCGACGACGCGTACGCGCGCTCTTCGCGGTCTTCCTTCATCTCCTTGCTCACCTGCCCCGCGCGATCCGACATCAGGCTCTCCTCCCTCAGGTTGCGCTGCTGCGCAAGATCCCGCAGCGGCGCCGACTCGCGCTCGTACATGCGCACGCCCGGCAGGCTCGGCGTGCCGCCGGCGGAGTCGCGGTCTTCCACTTCGATCGCGCCGCACTCGTGCAGCGTGACGGCGGCGCTCTCCGCCTCCTGGTCATTGCGGGCATCGACGATCACGACGGATTGCCCGCGCTCTAACGAATCCCCGTAGGCGCTCGCGGCCCGGGGGCCGTGGTCCTTGCCGAACAGGCTCACGAAGAAATGGCCGAGCGAGTCGAGCACTCCGCGGTCCATCGCGATCTCGCGTTCGGCGGTGCCCATGGTGTGGTCGCCGAGTTCGCGGATGCCTTCTTCGTCGCGCACGAGTTGCTGCTGCGCGTTCTCGTGGATATGAACGTCGTCCCGCGAGAAGCCCGATTGCACGAGCCGCTCCACGGCCTTGCGCGCGTCGGAACGGTCGTCGAAAACGCTGATGAGTGTCTGCATGCTGTGCTCTCCTGCTTTTGCTTCCAGAGATTCTTCGCCCCTGTGACGCGGCCGCTGTAGTCGGCGCGCGGCAGCGCGGGTCGGCCATGGACGACAGAAGCTCAGGCGCGCACAATCACGCCCCATGATCGAGAAAGACCTGGACATCCCCACCGCCGACGGCGCGATGAACACCTTCGTCGTGTACCCGGAAGAGAACGCACCTTTCCCCGTGGTGTTGTTCTACATGGACGCGCCCGGCAAGCGCGAAGAGCTGCACGACATGGCTCGGCGGCTCGCGAGCGTGGGCTACTACGTGGTGCTGCCCAACCTCTACTACCGCCGCTCGCGCGATTACTGGCTCAAGGAGCGCACGCCGGAAGGCATGGCGGTGATGTTCGAGCACATGAAGGCCACCACCATCGAGCTGGTCATGCGCGACACGGCGGCAATGCTGAAATTCGTGGACGCGCAGAAGGAAGCCGACGCGAAGCACATCGGTGCGGTAGGCTACTGCATGAGCGGGCCGTTCGTCGTGGCTGCCGCCGCGGCTTATCCGGATCGCGTCGCGTGCATCGCATCGATCCACGGGGCGAACATGGTGACGGAAGCGCCCGACTCGCCGCACAAGCTCGTCGCGAAAGTGAAGTGCGAGAGCTACTTCGCGTGCGCGGAGACGGACAAGTGGGCGCCCAAGAGCGACATCGACATCCTCGAGAAGGCGTTGAAGGAGGCGAAGGTGCCTCATCGCATCGAGTGGTACCCGGGCGCGGAGCACGGCTTCGTCTTCCCGCTACGCGCAGGCGTGTTCCACAAGCCCAGCGCGGAGAGGCATTGGGAGAGGCTCTTCGATTTGTTCGAGCGCAAGCTTTCAGCGTAGTCCTACACCGCCGTCGCCTTGCCCGTCCGACGATGAGGACAGCCTCAACTTCAACGGGAGAACACACCATGTCCGACGACAAGAGCAAGAGTGGCGGCCAGGACCGCGACCGCATCAACGTGAACCAGGACTACGAGCTGCGCGACTGGGCCAAGAGCCTGAATACCACGCCCGAGAAGATCAAGGAAGCCGTGCAGGCGGTGGGGGATCGGGCGGAGAAGGTGCGGGAGTATTTGAAGGACAAATGAAGACGCTGGATGCCGGGTCAAGCCCGGCATGACAAGTCACTGGGTTGTCATTGCGGGCTTGACCCGCAATCCAGTGGCTCACTGCCCGATATTCCTAGCCAGGAACTTCTCCACCCGCGTCCACCAGTCGACGTTGTCTTTCAGCTGCCGCCAGCCGTGCCCTTCATCGGAGTAGACAACCCATTCGACATTCGGGTTCGTCTTTTCGACCGCCGCGCGGAAGTCACGGCCGTGATCGATGGGCACGCGATAGTCCGCGGCGCCGTACCCCATCAACAAAGGTTGCTTGATCAGCGCAGCCTTCGCGATCGGTGAAGTGGCCTTGATCTGCGCGGCATCCTTCTCGCGATCCGCGACGAGCACCGGCATACCCAGGCTCTTGTAGTCGTCGCTGAAGTCGCTCCAGTGAATCGAATACATCAGGTCGATATCGGTCACACCGACCCATTCGAATCCACAGCGGTACAGGTCGGGGTCGTTCGCAAGTCCCATCAGGGTTGCATACCCGCCGTAGCTCGCGCCCGCGATGCAGATCCGCTTCGGGTCCGCGATGCCTTTCTCGATGGCCCACCGCGTGGCGTCGGCAACGTCGTTCTGCATTGCCAGGCCCCACTGCTTCCAGCCGGCGCGAAACAGCCGGAAGCCGTAGCCGGTGCTGCCGCGGTACTCGGGCTCGATGACGACATAGCCCCGCGAAGCCAGGAACTGGCTGTCGCGGTCCCAGCCCCACTCAGTTCCGCGCACCCACGGGCCGCCATGGACGAGGACGACTGCGGGCATCGGGCCTTTGGCGCCCTTCGGTTTCGTCACCCACACGGGGAATTCAAGACCGTCACGTGCCTTGATGCGTGAAAGATCGAGCGGTGCCATCTGCCGGGGATCGATGTCCTTCTTGTAGTGGCCGATCTTCACCAGCTTCTCGGCCTTCGTGTCGTACAGATAGAACTGCCCGGGGTCCACGTCGGAATGCGCGTGCACGAGAACGAACGGAACCTCGGGGCGCAGCGGCACGTCGATGCGATTGACCGTGCCCGGCATCGTCGCATCGATCTTCGCCTGCAGCTTCTTCATCTCCGGGTCGAACCAGTGCGTGCTCTGCGCGTCGACCATGTAGCGGATGCCGATCACGCGATCGCCGGACCGCAGCATCCGCGGCGACAGGTCGAATCCCTTCGCGGAAATGATGGGATCGGCCGAGAACTGCTGGGTTTTCGGATCGAAGGTGAACAGCTCGGTGGTGTCGCTGTTCCCGCGGTGCGCAACATACGTGATGCCGCCAGGGCCGTATCCCACGGGCTCGAAATCGCCGCCGAGAAAACGGTTGAACGTGCTGACTTTCTTCCAGGCGCCACCTTCCGAATACAGCACGTCGGCTTGCATGCCCTCACCCCGCGTCACCACGTACTTGGGCTCGTCGCCCGGGCCGAGGTACCAGTCGAAGACATCGCCGGGCGGAGTCCAGGTCTTGGTGGCACTGGTGTGCGAGTCCATGCGCAGCAGGCGCACCAGTTCGAATTCGCCTTTGTTCGTGAACTTGGCCTGGGTGACGAACACGTCGTCGGAATCCTTCATCCACGTCGTTGCGAGAAAGCGCGTGGTGAACGCCGTGGGCGCGCTGAACTGCACACCCTGGCCGGACGGCATGGGAATCAGGTTGCGAAAATCCGTGCCGTCGACATTCACCGCGTAAAGGCCCAGCGGCACGGCCAGCGCGCTCGTTTCACGATCAGCATCGGCCGCGCTGTAGACCAGCCGCTTGTCGCTCAGCCAGCGGACATTGACGACATCGCCCGTAGTGAAGCTCGCGACAACATTCGCCGTGAGCTTGGCGGTGTCCAGCACGACAAGCTGTTCGTGGCCGTCCTTGTTCTTCGACGCCAGGGCGACGAAACGGCCGGTCGGCGAGATCACCGCTTCGCGGATATCGGGCTTCGAAAAGAACGCCTCGACGGAGGGCAGTCCGGGTGATTGCGCCCACGCGCCGACCGCGCCCAAAACAAAAGCCGCCGCAGCGATTACATTTTTCATCCCCGCCCCTTTGCTCCGAAAGTCAGTCACTCACCGCAGGCTCCGTCCACTGCGCATCGGTCTTGCGCCGGAAGATCGCGAACGTGCCGCTTGCCTTGGAGACCAGCTGGTCGCCGCTGCGTATCGTAGCTTCCAGGCTGGCGACGCTCTTGCCCTTGTTCAACAGCGTCGCCTCGCACATGAGCGTGCCGTCGAACACCGGCTTGAAGTAGCCGATCTTGATTTCGATCGTGGCGCAGATCTCGCCTTTGTCGAGCGAGTTGTACAGCGCCGCGCCCATGCAGGTATCGGCCAGCGTGAACAGCACGCCGCCATGCGCCACGCCCGTGCCGTTGCGATGCACGTCGGAAATCTCGATGGAGCCGCGCGCGCGGCCCGGCACCGCCTCGTCGATCGTCATGCCGACGTGGTGGACGAAGCGCAGTTTCTTCTTCTCTGTCATTCCCTCAGTAGCCGGCGGCGAGCCCGTCGCGGCGCGGATCGGACGCTGCCACGTAGCCTTCCTTGCCTGGGTTGCCAGCGCGCCAGATGAACTGGCCCGCGCCGAAGTCCTGGTAGTTGTCGGTGATCACGTCCAACTGGTGGCCGCGCGATTGCAGCTCGCGCACGGTATCCGCGTTCATCTGGTGTTCGACATTGAGCTGCAGGCCGGCGTTGAAGCGCCAGCGCGGCGCGTCGCACGCGGCTTGCGGGCTCTGGTTGTAATCGAGCATGCGAACGAGCGTCTGCATGTGGCCTTGCGGCTGCATGTTGCCGCCCATCACGCCGAACGACATCACAGGCTGGCCATCCTTCGTGAGGAACGCCGGGATGATCGTCTGGAAGGGCCGCTTGCCGGGTGCAACCTGGTTCGGGCCCGGCAGCAATGAGAAGCCGTGGCCGCGGTTTTGCAGGCTGATGCCGAACGTGGGCTCGACCACGCCGGAGCCGAAGCCCATGTAGTTGCTCTGGATGAAGCTGATCATCATGCCGCTCTCGTCGGCCGCGGTGAGATAGATCGTGCCGCCCTTGACAGGGTTGCCCGGTGCGAAGGGCTGCGCGCGTTTCATGTCGATCAGCTTGGCCCGCGACGCGAGGTAGGCATCATCGAGCATCTGGTCCGTGGTCACTTCCATCGCCTTGCGTTCGGCAACATAGCGGTAGGTGTCCGCGAACGCGAGCTTCATCGCCTCGATCTGCACGTGCTGCGAATCCGCGCCGTCGACTTTCATCGATGCGACGTCGAAGTGCTTGAGGATGCCCAGTGCGATCAAAGCAGCGATGCCCTGCCCGTTCGGCGGGATTTCGTGCAGCGTGTGGCCGTGGTAATCCTTGCTGATGGTCTCGACCCACTCCGGCTTGAACGCGGCGAGATCCTTTGCCGTCATGCTGCCGTTGTTCTCGCGCGCGAACTTCTCGATGGCCTGCGCGATCTCGCCGCGATAGAACGCTTCGCCCTTCGTCTCAGCGATGAGACGCAGCGCGCGCGCGGCCGCCTTGAACTGGAACAGCTCGCCGGTGTGCGGCGCGCGGCCCCACGGCAGGAACGCTTCTTTCCAGCCGGGATACGCCTGCAACTCGGGCGCGGCCATGTTCCATTTTTGCGAAAGGATCACGGGCACGAGGTAGCCGCGCTCGGCGATGTCGATGGCGGGCTCGAGCAGGTCGGCGAAAGGCAACTTGCCGAAGCGCTCCGACAACGC
>DATLBJ010000005.1:0-5315 GCA_035526975.1 Ramlibacter sp. | reverse complement strand
ACCTGCTCGCGCTGCTTCTTCAGCGCATCGAGGTTGACGGCCTGCGACAGCTTCTTCTGGTAGTCGCCCTTGAGGGTGACTTCCTGTTTTTCTTCCTTCTGCAGTTCCTCGTCGACGCCATTGAGCCACACGAACCACAGCGCGACCACGATGGCCGCGATCAGCGCGAGGCAAACCATGATGCGGGGAAGGATCGGCCACGAAGCCGGATCGTTGGGATTGAGGCCCTTGAATTGGCTGAGCATGGCCGCTTGCATGGCGGCGCTGTCGAACTTCGGAAGCTTTGCGGTGGCCATGCATCAGCTCCTTGCAGCGGCCGACGCCGCCGGTGCCGCGCCCGAAGCGCTGCTTGCCGCTGCCTTGGCGATGTCGCTCGCGCGTTGCAGCTTGACCTTGATCTGGAAATTCGAAACCCGCCGTGTGTCGCGCGGGCTCAGTTGCACCGACGCCGCAGTGATCTCGCCGAGTTCGGGCTTCACGATCCACGGGCTCTTGCTTCCGAGGTTGCGAAGCAGCTCGGACACGCGCTCGTTCGATTGCGCCATGCCCTGGATCAACACCGTCTGGTTTTCCTGCTTCATGCTCGTGAGGTACACGCCGTCGGGCAGCTGCTTGACGATTTCATTGAGCAGGTGCACCGGCAGGTTGCGGTCGGCTTGCAGGTCTTCCACCGCCTGCTGGCGCGCGCGCAGGGCGGCAATTTCGGTCTGCAGGTTCTCGATGTCCTTGATCTGGGCCTCGAGCTTCGTGATCTCGGTGCGCAGCAGCTGGTTGCGCCCCTGCTGGTTGGAGATCTGCGCGGCATACCAGCCGTAAATGACCCCCGCGATCACGCCGCCGAGGATGGCGGACGCGCCCAGGGACATGAAGAACGCTTCGCGCCGGCGTTTGCGGGCTGCCTCGCGGTGAGGCAGCAGGTTGATGAGCATCACTGCAGGAACCTCCGCATGGCCAGGCCACAAGACGTCAGGTACGAAGGCGCCTCGCGGCGCATCTTCTTCTCGCGCACGCCTTCGCCGACGTGCATGCCTTCGAACGGGTTGGCGAGCGTGCAGGGGAACGACGTCTGGGCGGTGACTGCCTCGGCGAGCCCCGGCAACGCCGCGGAGCCGCCCGCGAGCATGATGTAGTCGACGCGGTTGTGCGGCGTCGACGTGAAGAAGAACTGCAGCGCGCGGGCGACTTCCTGGCCCATGCTCTCGACAAAGGGCTTGAGCACGCCGTTGTCGTAGTCCTCGGGCAGGTCGCCATTGCGCTTTTTCGTCTCGGCCTCTTCGGGCGAGAAGCCGTACTGGCGCACGATCAGTTGCGTGAGCTGCGCTCCGCCGAACGCCTGGTCGCGGTCGTAGAGCACTTCGTCGTTGCTGATCACCTGCATCGCGGTGGTGAACCCGCCGACCTCGAAGAGCGCCACCATCGCGTCCACACCCTCGTTGGGCAACGCGCGGATCAGGCGGCTGCAGGCCAGGCGCGATGCATACGACTCCACGTCGATGATCAGGGGCTTGAGGCCCGCGGCTTCCGCGAGGCCCTGGCGGTCCTGCACTTTTTCCTTGCGCGACGCGGCAATCAGCACCTCGACGTCTCCGCTCGAATTGGGGCTCGGGCCGACCACACAGAAATCGAGGCTCACCTCGTCCAGCGAGAAGGGGATGTACTGGTTGGCTTCGGCCTCGACCTGCACTTCGAGTTCGGCCTCGGTCATCCCGCCGGGCAGGATGATCTTCTTGGTGATCACCGCGGAGGGAGGCAAGGCCATCGCGACGTTCTTCGTGCGGGTGCCGCTTTTCTTGACGACGCGGCGCATCGCCTCGGCGACCTCGTCGAACTTCTCGACGTTGCCGTCCGTGATCCAGCCACGCTCGAGCGGCTCGATGGCGCAGCGCTCCAGGACGTAGTTGCCGTCCTTGTCACGGCCGAGTTCCACGAGCTTGACGCTGGACGAGCTGATGTCCAGGCCCAGCAAGGGTGCGGACCCGCGGCTGAACAATGAGCCGATATCGATCACATCCGTCTCCTGAAACGCGGTATTTCGGCGTGTAACAAACCTAAGACTTCACTTCAATGCTAGCAGTGACATCCTTGTCGCACAAAGGATTTTTCGGTTTTCTGAGCAATACGCCGTTGCCAAAACCCGACGTCGTTACCTGCCATACTCGTGAACCCCAACTAGTTCACGGAATCTCATCCGTTGGGTTTGGGCCCGCCGTTCGCGTGGAAACCGGTGCTTTCGGGCCGGGTTTCTAAAATGGGTGCGGCCCTGTTTCCCCACCATTTATGTCCACTGAGCAACCCACCGGCGACGCCGGAAGCGCCCCTTCCCTGCGACGTCCGCGCCATTGGGCCGCGCGTGCCCTCCTGTGGGCCGTGGGCGTCGCCGCAGCGGGGGGCGCCTGCGTCCTGATCATCGTCGGCGTCGCACTCGCGGTCGCGTATCCGAACCTACCCGACGTTTCAGACCTTTCGGATTACAGGCCGAAGCTGCCGCTGCGCGTCTATTCGGCCGACGGGGTCCTGATCGGCGAATTCGGCGAGGAGCGGCGCAACCTCACGCCGATCAACGACATCCCGAAGGTCATGAAGGATGCCGTGATCGCCGTGGAGGACGCCCGCTTCTATTCGCACAGCGGCGTCGACTACATGGGCGTGATGCGCGCGGGGATCGCCAACCTAGGGCGGGCCAAGAGCCAGGGAGCGTCGACGATCACGATGCAGGTGGCGCGCAACGTGTACCTGTCGTCGGAGAAGACCTTCACGCGCAAGCTGTATGAAGTGCTGCTCACGTTCAAGCTCGAGCACCTGCTTTCCAAGGAGCAGATCCTCGAGATCTACATGAACCAGATCTTCCTGGGCAACCGGGCGTATGGTTTCGCGGCAGCTTCGGATACTTATTTCGGCAAGCCCCTGAAGGACATCTCGATCGCCGAAGCGGCAATGCTCGCCGGCCTGCCGAAGGCACCGTCCGCGTTCAACCCGCTGACGAACCCCACGCGGGCGCGCACGCGCCAGCAATACATCATCGAGCGCATGCTGGACAACGGCTTCATCAGCGCCGAGGAAGCCGAAGCGGCAAAGAAGCAGGAGCTGCACTTCAGGTCGGCCGGCGACAACACGCGCTCGCATGCGGAGTACGTTGCGGAAACCGTGCGCCAGCTCGTGCACTCGCAATATGGCGACGACGCCTACACGCGCGGCCTGAACGTCTACACCACCATCAGTGCCGTGCAGCAGGAGGCCGCGTACAAGTCGCTGCGCAAGGGCATCATGGATTACGAGAAGCGCCAGATCTACCGCGGCCCGGAGGAGTTCGTCGAACTCCCTGCCGATGCCAAGGAGATGGAAGACGCGGTCGAGGACGCCCTGTCAGACCATGCGGACAACGGCGACGTGATGGCGGCCGTCGTGCTCGAAGCCAACCCGAAGAAGATCGTGGCGCTGCGGGGCGGCGACGAGCGGATCGAGATCGTCGGCGAAGGCCTGCGCCCCGCCCAATCCGGCCTGAATGAAAAGGCGCCGCCGAAGACCAAGATCCGGCGCGGCGCGGTGATCCGCGTCATGAAGACGCCCAAGAACACCTGGGAAATCACGCAGCTGCCGGAAGTGGAAGGCGCCTTCGTCGCGCTCGACCCGCGCGACGGCGCGATCCATGCAATGGTCGGCGGCTTCGACTTCAACAAGAACAAGTTCAACCACGTCACGCAGGCGTGGCGCCAGCCGGGGTCGGGCTTCAAGCCCTTCATCTACTCCGCCGCGCTGGAAAAGGGCTTCACGCCGACGACCGTGATCAACGATGCCCCTCTGTTCTTCGACGCCGGCGTCACCGGCGGGCAGCCGTGGGAGCCCAAGAACTACGACGGCAAGTTCGAGGGGCCGATGCCGCTGCATACGGCCCTGGCCAAGTCGAAGAACATGGTCTCGATCCGCATCCTGCAGTCGGTGGGCACCCAGAACGCGCAGGAATGGATCACGCGCTTCGGCTTCGACGCGGAGAAGCATCCGGCTTACCTCACGATGGCGCTCGGCGCAGGCTCGGTCACGCCGATGCAGATGGCCACGGGCTATTCGGTCTTCGCCAACGGCGGTTACCGCGTGAATCCCTGGCTGATCACGAAGATCACCGACCAGAAAGGCAAGACGCTCGTCGAGAGCCAGCCGCCTTTGCCCAACGAATCCGTTCGCGCCGTGGACGCACGCAACGCGTTCATGATGGAGCGGCTGTTGGCCGAAGTCGCGCGCTCCGGGACAGCGGCGCGGGTCTATTCGACCTTCAAGCGCCCCGACCTGTACGGCAAGACGGGCACGACGAACGACTCCGTCGACACCTGGTTCAACGGGTTCCATCCGACGCTGGTGGCGATCGTGTGGATCGGCTATGACCAGCCGAAATCGCTCGGCGATCGCGAAACAGGCGGCGGCCTGAGCTTGCCCGTCTGGATCAACTTCATGGAGACGGCGCTCAAGGGCGTGCCGATCATGGAACCCGTCGCGCCCGAAGGCGTGGTCAACGTGGGCGGCGAGTGGTACTACGAAGAGTACGCACGCGGCGGGGGCGTGGCCAGCGTGGGCGGCACGTCGGGGGACCTGATGAGCGGCACCGCGCCGCCGGCCCCGACGCAGAACGGCGGCGTTCCGTACGACAAGAGCCTGCTCAATTCGGATGTGGTGCCGCCGGGCACGCAGAACTCGCAGCAGCCGAAGTCGAGCACCGAGGAGCGCAAGAGCATCCTCGACCTCTTCAGGAACTGATCGCTCAGTCGAATTCCAGGGGCTGGGCGGCCTGTTCGCTCGCGTACCTGGACAAGTTCGCGAAAAACTCGCCGTTGCCCTTGGTGTCCATCCACCGGGTGCCGTCGAACTTGTAGTGGAACCCGCCGGCGCGCGCGGCCATCCACACCTCGTGCAAGGGCTTCTGCAGGTTGACGATGATCTGCGTGCCGGCGGAAAACGTGAGCGTGACCATGCCACCGACGCGCTGGTTGTCCACGTCGGCATCGGTCGCTTCGTTGATCCGGTCGCAGCACGCTTCGATTCGCGCGAGCAGCGCTTCCGCCCGGTCCATGTACTCGGTATCGGTCATTACAATTTGCCGATGTTGAAGGTTGTCCCCATTCTAGGCACCGTGGTGTGCCTGCTCGCGGCGTGTGGCCAGCGCGGACCGCTCTACATGCCCACGGGGGACGTAGGAGCGGCACGCGCATCGCTGCCGCAGGCATTGAACCCGGCCGTGACCGCGTCCGAGCCGGTCAACACCGGCACCGGGACGGCCAACCCCGCACCGCGTCCATGACGAAGAAACTCCCCGGCGCGCCGCACTT
>DATLBJ010000004.1:0-15417 GCA_035526975.1 Ramlibacter sp. | reverse complement strand
ATTGCGCGGCAACCTTGCGCGCGAGCGACTGCGGCAGCAGCGCCGCGAATTCCGGCGCGCCGGGCTTGAAGTGGTCGTAGATCCGGACCAGTTCGTCGTCCTTTGCCTTCACCTCGCGACGCACGCGGTCGAAGCGCGAAGTGCGGCTCTTGAGGTCGGCCACGCGGATGATGTCGTCGAACGCCATCCACAGCGCGAGCCAGCGCGCGGTTTCGTTCATCGTGGCTTCGTCCGCGCCTGCTTGCGCGATCCGCGCAAGCCTCTCGTCATACAGGCGCGCATACGCCGCACCCTGGTATTCGATCAGTCTCTCGCGCCCCAACTCCGTCACCCCGGGCTCGACCCCGGGTCGTTGGCCTTCGTTCGCGCGCGATGCCGGCTCATGCCCCGCACGGCAGATCGCAAACGCCTTCGCAAACCCCCGCAAGCTCGCCTGCGCACTCGACCCGCCCCCTTCGCGAATCGCGTTCTCGAAATCATCGCGCGTCATCGGAAAGATCGCGCTCGCGGCAATCGCGCCCAGCATCACCGCGCTCACCACCGTCCCGCAATCCTTCGCCACCGCGTTCATGTCGAACACCCGGTGCTCGCGACTGAACTCGCGCACGATCTTGAGGAGCTCGTCGCTGTCCGCACGCCCATCACCGAGCTGCATGCGCTCCTGCGTCGTCAACGCGCGCGCCGACGACGTGATGACGATCGTGCGATCGGGGCTGCTCATGCCGTTCGCAACTTGCCGTGTCGTCTCCAGCAGCTCGGACGACACCATCGCGTCGAGCGCGCCCGGCACCGGGTTCAGGCTGAACACCGGCTTGCGTCCGGCCAGCGCCGCAATCGGCAACGGGAACACTTCGATGTAGTACGTGGTGGCGCCGGTGCGCTGCGCCACGCCCGGGATCGACGTGGCCTGCGCCGCATAGCCGCCTTGCCGCGCGGCATTCACGATCCAGTCCGTGAGCACACCACCGCCTTCGCCGCCGAGCGCACACACCAGCAGGCAGACGGGTTGCGCGTTCATGCCGGTTGCAGCGCTCGCACGAACGCACCGCGAATCGAATGGAACAGGCGCTCATGCCACTTCGGGTTCTGCACGATCTCGGCGCGATAGAACGAAGGGCACAGCGTGGCAGCGTGCGCGTTCTCGCCGCACAGGCCGCAGCCGACGCAGCCGTCGATCACTGTCGCCACCGGGTCGACCTTGAGCGGATCGGGGTTGTCCTTGAGGGTGAGCGTCGGGCAGCCCGAGAGGCGGATGCATGCGTGATCGCCGTTGCACACGTCTTCATCCACGCCGTATTTCACGCGCACGACGCGCTCACCTTTCTTCAGCAGCCCGGCGATCCACGGCTTGATGCGGCGCTGGCGCTCGAGCTGGCATTCGCCTTCGGCCACGATCACCTTCAGGCCGTCGAAGTCGGACGTGAACGCGGCCTCGAGCGTTTTCTTCACGTGCGCAACATCGTACGTGTGCACGGTGCGCATCCACTTCACGCCAAGGCCTTGCAGCGTCGATTCGATCGTCCGGTTGGTGTGGACGATGCTCGCGCCCTTGTCGTGCGCAGCCGACTTCGCCTGTTCCATCGGCGTGGAGATCAACTCCTGCGTCCCCGTCGCCGACGAATAGCCGTTCTTGAAGATCACGAGCACGGCATCGTCGCCGTTGAACAGCGCGGACTGCACGCCGGTGAGCAAGCCGTTGTGCCAGAAGCCGCCGTCGCCCATCACGGACAGCGTGCGCCGCTGCATCACCGGCGACACGCCGGCGCGCGAAGCGAGGCTCATGCCGTAGCCCAGGATCGAGTGGCCCATCGAGAACGGCTCGAAGGTGCCGAAGGCGTGACAGCCGATGTCGGCGGCGATGTGGACCGGGCCGATCTCCTGCTGCGCGAGTTTCAGTGCGGAGAACACCGGGCGTTCGGGGCAGCCGATGCAAAACGAGGGCGGGCGCGCGGGCAAGGGCTTCGAAAGCTGGGATGCGATCTGCGTGCGGCGCTGCTTGAGCGAATCGAGCCACTCGCTTGGCTTGCCCGCAAAGGCCGCCAGTCCTTGCGCAAGCACTTCCACCGTGTACTCACCGGCCATCGGCAACAAGTCCTTGCCGTGCAACTTCGCCTGGATGTCGCGGCGGCGCAGGTGCGTCGCAATTTCCTGCTCGATGTATTCAGGCTGGCCTTCCTCCACGACCAGCACTTCGCGCTTGGAGGCGCAGAACCGCGCCACCTGCTCGGGCACGACCGGATACGTGACGTTCATGACGAGCAGGGGGATCTCGCTGTTGCCGAACGCGTCGGCCAATCCCAGCTGCTGCAGCGCGCGGACCAACGCGTTGTAGATGCCGCCTTGCACGATGATGCCGAGGTCGTCGCGCTTGCCGTCGATGTATTCATTGAGGCCATGCTCGACGATGTAGCGCCGCGCGGCGGGAATGCGTTCGTCGCTCTTGAGTTTCTCGTGCCGGAACGTCACGGGCGGGTGCGCGAGCCGCATGTAGTCGAAGCCCGCGGGGTCTTCGAGCAACGCACGCTTGCTGACCGCCGGCGCGACGTTGTCCTTGGCGATGAAGTGGCCCCGCACGTGGCAGGCGCGGATGCGCAGCTCGAGGATGCATGGCATGTTCGAGGTTTCCGACAAGCGGAAGCCTTCTTCCACCATGCGCACCATCACTTCGAGGTCGGGCCGCGGGTCGATCAGGCACATGCTCGATTTCATCGCATAGGCATGCGTGCGCTCCTGGATCACCGACGCGCCTTCGCCGTAGTCTTCGCCGACCACGATCAGCGCGCCGCCTTTGACGCCCGGCGACGAAAGATTCGACAGCGCATCGGACGCGACGTTGGTGCCGACGATCGACTTCCACGTCACGGCGCCGCGCAGCGGGTAGTGGATCGACGCGCCGAGCATCGCCGCGGCGGACGCTTCGTTGGCGCAGGCTTCCACGTGCACGCCGAGTTCGTCGAGGTAGGGGCGCGCCTGCACCATCACGTCGAGCAGGTGCGACACCGGCGCGCCTTGATAGCCGCCCACATACGCGACGCCCGATTGAAGGAGGGCCTTGGTGATCGCCAGGATGCCTTCGCCGTGGAACGGCTGTCCGGCGGACAGGCGCAGGGATTCGATCTCCCGCGCGAATGAAACTTCCATTGGCCGGTACTCCGCTCAGCCGACGGCGGAGGGCTCGACGCGCGTCAACGCGGGGTCGCCCTCGATCGTCGTGGTCTCGCTCCAGTCCATTCGCGCCATCGCCAGCAGCACCAGGCCCCCCGCAAGCGGCACCGCGTACATCAAAAGCGTTGCGAGCGTGTGCAGCGGTGCGATACCGATCCTGTCGACCCAGTAACGGCCGTACATCGCCAGCAGGAAGGGCGCGACCCACAAGGCCGCGCGACGAAATGCGCCCGCCGAATCGCCCAGCACTTCGCGCCCCGCGAGCAGGTACAGCGCGGAGGCAACGAACACCAGCGTGTAGAAGGTGCCGACGATCGGCTGCGCCTCGCCGGCGATTTCCTTGTTGGGCCAGAACAGGACGAACGACAGAACGCAGATTCCCAGCACCAGCGCGGTGGTGCGCGAGCGCCAGTTGGCGTGGCTGTCCGCGAACGTCGCGGGCTGCTTCATCGCGGGCAGCAGCAAGCAGCACAGCGGGCCGACGATGGCGTCGACCAACAGCGTCGTCGGATAGCCCCACGCTTCCACCGCGACGCCTTGCCAGGTTGCGGCGAACGCGATCGCGAGATTCATCATCGCCATGTACGCCGTGAACTGCGTCGCGGCAACGCGCGGGTTGGTCACGTCCATCATGATCGCGGAGCGCGTGCCGTACATCAGGCCCTGGAACACGGAATAGAACATGTTGGCGATCCACAGTTGGTGGATCAGCTCGGGGATCGGCGCGCCGCCGGGGGTGCGCGGCATGACGTAGCCCGCCTGGTGCAGGATCCACATCAGGTACAGCACGGGCAGGCTCATGAAGAACAGGTACCACGCCAGCGTGATGCGGCGACCCAACCGGTCGGAGAGCCAGCCACCGAGCACCATGCACGCGGCGGACGTGACGTTGGTCCAGAAATTGAGCGAGCCGACTTCGTCGTCCTTCATGCCCAGTTCGACGGCCAGGTTCGTTTGCAGCGCCAGGCCGAGCGACATCGCGCCCGCGGGCAGCAGCGAGAAGAACACGCCGCGGAAAGCGCCGCTGGTGCCCACGAACGAGCGGAACGACTGCACGGCAAACGCGCGCATCTCCGTGACCGCGGCGCTCATGCGGCTCACGCCGTGCGGCAAGGCGATCGCCGGAATCACCGCCTCCTTCATCGGCAGCACGACGAAGAGCGTGACCATCGAGATCGACGCGGCGACGAGCAGGAAGGTCGACTGGAAGGGAATGAATTGCGTCATCAGCAGCACGCCGCTGCCGCCCACTGCCTGCCCGATTGCGGCGCCCGCGAACATCAGCCCGTTGGCGAGGCCGCGTTCATCTTCGCCCAGCGTGTTCACCGCGAGCGAATCGATGGCGACGTCCTGCGTTGCGCCGAACGTGTTGTGCACCAGCAGGATTGCGGTGAACAGGCCCAGTTGCGCCGGAAGGTCGACGAACACCAGCACTGCCAGCGTCAGCGCCATGACGATCTGCGTGAACAGGATCCAGCCGCGGCGATGCCCCCAGCGCTGCGAGCGGAACACGTCGACGAAGGGGCCGAAGGCCCACTTGAACGCCCACGGCAAATAGAACGATGCGACGAACGCGCCGATGTCCGCCGGGCCGACACCGCGCCTTCGCAATTCCGTGGCGACCGCTACGGCCGCGAACCCGAGCGGAATGCCCTCGGTGATATAGAGTAGGAAGAACGCAGCCAGCCGGCCACGGCGCGAAGCTAGGAGGTTGGGCATGCGCAGCATGGGCGCATGCTAGTCGGATTCGACACGCATGCGAATGCGGTCCGCCCCTTGGTTCTCAGGAGCCGGCGCAGCCGGCCTTCACGAAGGTTTCGCCCAGCGAGTCGGGCTGCGCGGCCGCCCAGCCCTCGCCGGCGCGTGCCTGGTCTTCGGCCACCACGCTGCCGCTCGCGCGGCTGTCCGAGAAGAAGCGCGCCCGCGCGATGCGAAAGGACTTCTGGCCGCAATTGACTTCGACGTTGAGGAAGCTGGAGCGGTACTTCTTGCCGTTCGGCAATGGGTCGGCCGGCGCGGGTTCGTCCTTGTCGGTGAACACACCGAACGCGAACCCGCCTTCGATCGGCGAGAGCGAAGGCCTGTTCATCAAGTACACGCGGTCGTGCACGGAGCCCAGGGAAACCCAGTTCGGTCCTGGCGCCTGGGCCAGGGCGGAGAGCGACACGAGGGCGGCGAGGAGGGGGAAGGTCTTGCGGGTTCGCACGGCGCGATTGTCGGCGTTTTTTCGTGTCCAATCGCGCCATGAAGCTCAAGAAGATCGCCCTCGGGGTTGCGGCCGCCCTCGTGCTCGCCGCCACGGCCGGCTGGTTCAGCCTGGACAAGGAAACACGCGGCCTGCTCGCGACGTTCCCGACCAATCGCGACCTGTTGTTCTGGAACGAGGCGCAGCGCGACGCCGCATTCCGCGCGCTGGACCGCATCCCGCTGCTCGCGAAGGTGCACGACGTGCCGGCGGGCGGCGCGCCCTCGGCACTTCCGCCGGGCGCGCCGCTCAAGTTGCCGGTGGACGTCGATGCGTACATGGCGGGCCAGCGCAGCGCGGCGCTGCTGATCGTCCACGACGGCAAGCTGCGGCTCGAACGCTACGGCCTCGGCTTCGACGCCAGCGGGCGCTGGACCAGTTTTTCCGTGGCGAAATCGTTCACGTCGACGCTCGTGGGCGCCGCGATCAAGGACGGCTACATCAAGAGCATGGACGACAAGGTGAGCCAGTACGTCCCGGACCTGAAAGGCTCGGCATACGACGACGTGTCGATCCGCCAGCTGCTCACGATGACGTCGGGCGTGAAGTGGAACGAGGACTACGCGGACCCGAAGTCCGACGTGGCGCAATTCAACAAGCACCAGCCCGAGCCGGGCGTCGAAGCGCTCGTGAGCTACATGCGCCGCCTGCCGCGCGATGTGCCCGCGGGCACGAAGTGGCACTACAGCACCGGCGAGACGAACCTCGTGGGCATCCTGCTCACGAGCGCAACGAAGAAACCGCTTGCGACGTACCTGTCCGAAAAGATCTGGACGCAGGCCGGCATGGAGCAGCAGGCCACGTGGATCATCAGCAAGACCGGCCAGGAAATCAGCGGCTGCTGCGTACAAGCGGCGTCGCGCGACTACGCGCGCTTCGGGCAATTCATCCTGGACGGCGCGCGCGTCAACGGCAAGAGCATCGTGCCGGACGGCTGGCTCGAAGAGGCAACGTCGCAGCGCACCGGGATCGACATCCCCGGCCGCGGTTACGGCTATTTCTGGTGGACGTATGCCGACGGCAGCTTCGCGGCGCGCGGCATTTTCGGGCAGGGCATCTTCATCGACCCGAAGCGCAGGCTCGTGATCGCGTCGAACGCCGATTGGGGCCGCGGCGCGACGGACAAGACGGCAAGCCCGGCGCGCGAAGCCTTCTACAAGGCAGTGCAGAAGGCGATCGACGACGAAGCTCAGTCGTCCAGGAAGCCGGCCTTGTAGAAGCTCCACGCCGTGCCGTCGTGCAAATAGAAGAAGCCGTCGGCGCAGGCGTCCTTGCCCGGGAAGTATTCGCGATAGGCCTTCGGCACGAGCCGCTCGAGCTGCCCGTCGCTCAGCTCCTCGAATTCTTCCGGCGTGATGGCCTGGCCGACGCGCAACCTGCGGGATTCCATGCATCGAAGTTTGACACGCCGCGGCTCATACTGCCGCCATGGCATTGAAAGTGATTGGCGCGGGCTTCGGCCGCACGGGGACGATGTCGCTGTACACGGCCTTGAACCAGGTGGGCCTGCCGTGCTACCACATGTTCGAGGTGCTGAAGAACCCGGCGAACAAGTCGCACCTGGACTTCTGGCGCAAGGTGGCGAACAGCCCGCCGGGCACGCAGCATGACTGGGAGCAGGTGTTCGCGCGCTATACCGCCGCCGTCGACAACCCGGCGTCGTGCGTGTGGCGTGAACTGATGGAAGCGTACCCCGACGCGAAGGTGGTGCTCACGGTGCACCCGCGCGGCGCGGAAGCCTGGTACGACAGCACGATCGACACCATCTACTTCACAGAACGGATGTGGCAGTTCAAGGTGCTGCAGTTGCTCACGCCGTTCGGGCGCAAGTTCGGCGACATGAGCCACAAGCTGATCTGGGAGCGCACGCACAAGGGCACGATGCCCGATCGCGACAAGGCCATCGCGTACTACAACGAGCACGTCGCGAACGTGAAGGCCGAAGTGCCGCCGGAAAGGCTTCTCGTGTTTTCGGTGGACCAGGGATGGGAGCCGCTGTGCAGCTTCCTCGGCATCGCGCAGCCGCCGACGCCGTTTCCCAACGTCAACGATCGCGCGCAGATCAAGCAGGAGATCCGCAAGATCATGTTCGGGTCGTATGTGATGCTCGCGCTGAGCATCGCGGCCATTGCCGCGATCGGATACGGGGTGATGCGCGCGGTTTCCTGAGCTGCAACGTCGACTGCTGACGTTCCTGTACCTACGCGCATTCGTAACGTGTTCCGACGTCGCGCAGCAACGCCGCGCGCGACAGTGATTCGACTGCCACAACCATTGGGAGCGGATCAATGAGCAATCCATTACTCGGCGACGTGCTGGCGCATGCCTTCGGTCGCAACAACAACCCGGGCGTGAACACCGGCGGCATGGGCGGCATGGGCGGCGGGCTGCGCAACGCGGCCCTCGGCGCCGTCCTCGGAAGAATGATGTCGCGCGGCGGCGGAGGCGGCCTCGGCGGCATGCGCGGCTCCGGCAGCCGCGGGATGCTGTTGGCGATGCTGCTGCCGCTGGCGATGAACTGGGTCCAGAAGAATGGCGGCATCGGCGCCGTGCTGGACAAGTTCAAGCAATCCGGGCTGGGCTCGCAGGCCCGCTCGTGGGTGTCGACCGGCGCGAACGAATCGGCGCCGCCCGAGACCGTTCGCCAGGTCATCGGCGATGACGAGATCGCGCAGATGGCGGCCAAGCTCGGCGTGAGCGAGGAAGAAGTCTCGCAGGCTTTCTCCGAAATCCTGCCGGAAATGACGGACAAACTGACGCCCGACGGCCACGTGCCGCCGGATGCGGACGAATCGCTGAAGGGCGGGCGCGATGCGTTGCAGGACGCGTTGCGCGAGCTTCACAACACCATGGGAGAACACACATGAGCATCCTTGGAAAACTGTTCGATCGCATCCTTCACCGCGGCCAGCAAGGGGCGGCCCCCGCATCCACGACCACTGCCGCAACGCAGCCGCAGGTGCAGGCGCAAGGCTCGGCACCGCAACCGCAAGCGGGAGCCACAGCGAGCATGAGCGAGGTCGACGTCGAGAAGGTGCTCGAAGACATGGCCGCGAAGAATCCGCAGAAGCTCAACTGGCGCACGTCGATCGTCGACCTGATGAAGCTCGTGGGGATGGAAAGCTCACTGCAGGAGCGCAAGGAGCTCGCCGATGAACTCGGCTACAAGGGCGACAAGGGCGATTCGGCTTCGATGAACATCTGGCTTCACAAGCAGGTGATGCAGAAGCTCGAGGAAAACGGCGGCAAGGTGCCCGCGAGCCTGAAGGACTAGTAGAAAGAAAGCGGCAGGCCGCTCATCACCGACTCGCCGGTCATCGGCAAGAGGCCGCTGAGCGACAGCTCCGCTTCTTCGAACCAGTCGGCGATGAGGCGCGCCACCGACCGCAAGGTTTTCTCGTCCGCGCCGCGGCAGCACAAGGTGCCGTATTCGAAACCGTCGGTGGTGACCACGGGGACGGCATCGTAAGGGGTGTCGCCGGAAGCGAGCAGGCTCATGCCATAGGAAGCTTGCAGCGCGTCGGATTCGCCTGTCGCGTATCGAGCGACCGGTTCGCCGTCGGCCCATTGCGCGATGAAGGCGGCGTCAATGCCGAACGTGTTGCGCATGCGTCCGAGAAGCGCACTTAGCGCGCGATAGGCCGGCAGGTCCGCTGCGTCGGCCGTCACGACGACGAACTCGCCCGTGACGATGTCGAACCCGCAGCTTGCGCGGTCCGACCAGCTATCGATTTCTTGGTATTCGCGTCCCATGCCGGCAAGTACACCGCGCCGGCAGTCGGCTGCCTTAGGGAAATTGCCTGGGGCGGGTCAGGGGATTGCCCCAATCAGGGCATTTCGCGCGAATTCCAGCGGTCCCGGGGTTCGAAGGGGTAGTGCGGGCGCGCCGCGACATACGAGCGCCGCTCGGTGACGACGCGGTGGATCCGCGGCGGCACGGCGTGCCGGGGTCGCCGTTGGGGCTTGAGATGCGCCTTCAGCCGGGCGAACGTGGGGTGCGGGGGCGGATCTTCGATCACCACTTCGATTCGCGGCGGGGTTTCTTCGTCGGCGTCGACCGGGGCGACGACCACTTGGGGAGCAACCACCGGAGCGGGGGGCGGCGATTTGCGCAAGGCAACCGTCAACCCGCAGAACACCAGCACCAGCGCCCCGAAACCGGCCTTCCAAACCACCGCTTCATCTGACATGCGCCCAGTCTGGCGCTGCGGGCGTGCCTCGTCAGTCGGTGCCTCATGCGCGCGGGTGTAGGTCCGGGCGCCGCGTGGACTAGTCTGCCACTATGGTTCGCAAAAAGCGCCTACGATGCGGACCGATGGCAGAGCACGTCCTTCCCTTCCTCATCCATTGGGCGATTACGGCGGTTTCGCTGTGGATCGCCGGCAAGATCTTCCGCGGCCTGAAGTTCGACAGCGCAGCGGCGCTGGTGATTTCGGCGCTGCTGCTGGGGTTCGCCAACGCAGTGGTCTGGCCGTTGCTGGTCGTGCTGACCTTGCCGCTGACCATCCTGACGCTCGGCCTGTTCCTGCTGGTGATCAACGCCCTCGTGCTGTTGCTGGTGGCTGCGCTGGTGCGGGGCTTTCACATCAGCGGATTCTGGACCGCGTTCTTCGCGAGCATCTTCATCTCGGTGCTGTCGCTTGTCCTCGGGGCATTCGTGCCCGCGGCGCCCGGCCAGGAAATCCAGCTGCCTACGGAGAAGGGCGCGGTCTGGCTGTGACCCGGCAGCGGATGGGCTGCGTCACGCGAAGATGCGGCGGGCCTTGTCCTCGAGCTCATGACGCCGCAGCATGATCCGCGGCACGTCCGGATGGAGCGGATTGATTTCCGCCAGCGCCCACTTGTAGAACGCCTGCGCAATCATGACGTGGATGAGGTTCAGGATTTTCATGAGCCGATGGTGGCGTCCCGCTGAGCCTGGACCTGTCAGCCTCAGCCTCGTCCATTTCCGGCGGCGTTCCGACAGAACTTGTCGGACACTGCGGATGCAGAGCTAGTACTTCGGGCCCATCGCGGCTCGGCGCGCTAGCATCCCCCGGATGAGATGGCTCGCAGCGTTCGTGATCGCGGCAGCCTTGCCCTCGGTCGCGCCCGCGCAGGATGCGACCGAGGCGCAAATGGTCGCGCTCGTCGCGCAGGCGCGCAGCCGCGGGTGCGCGGCCCACGCGGGCGTGAACACGCCGCTGCGGTGGTCGCCCCCGTTGGCGCGCGCACTCGTGCGCATGGACAAGGGCGAACCGGCGCTTCAAGCGGCCGGCAAGGAAGGCTTTCGCGCGACGCGCATCTTCCACATCGACTTCGAGAACTACCGCTCGCCCGCCGAGGTGGTGAAGGCGATGGCGCAGTTCTATTGCACGGCGCTCGTCGAGCCGGCGTTCACCGACATAGGCCTGCATCGCAAGGGGCCGAAGTGGTTCGTCGCGATGGCATCGCGGCTGGAGTTTCCGCAACTGGCTGACCGGCGCGCGGTGTTGGTGAAGGTGCTCGCGCTGACCAACGAGGCGCGCGCCCACGCCCGCAGGTGCGGGGACCGCCATTTCGCGCCCGCGCCACCGCTTCAGGTCAACGAGCAGCTCGCCGACGCCGCGCAACTTCATGCGAAGGACATGGCAGCGCACCAGTATCTCGAACACGCGGGGCGGGACGGCACCACACCCGCGCAACGCGCAATGCGAACCGGCTACCGGTGGCGCGCGATCGGCGAGAACATCGCCGCCGGGCAGGCCGCGGCGGACGACGTGGTCGAAGACTGGCTCTCGAGCCCGGGGCACTGCGCCAACATCATGAACCCCGAGTTCGTCGACATGGGCGTCGCGTTCGCCATGAACATGGACAGCCGCGCAGTCGTCTACTGGGCGCAGGAGTTCGGGCGCGCCGCTAAATAGTCAACGCGCGCAGGACGTTCTCTGGCGTCGCGGGCGCATCCATCTGTACGACAGCGCCGTCGCCGCGTGCTTGCGCGACTGCGTTGCGAATCGCTTCCCACACGCTGATCGCCAGCATGAACGGCGGCTCGCCGACTGCCTTGCTGCCGCCGACGTTGTCTTCGCGATTCGCCTCGGGCCACAGCTGGATGTCGAAGTGCGCGGGGACGTCGCCGGTGGCCGGAATCTTGTACGTGCTCGGCGCGTGCGTGGTGAGCAGGCCCTTGTCGTCCCACACCAGTTGCTCGGTGGTGAGCCAGCCCACGCCCTGGATGAAGCCGCCTTCGATCTGGCCGATGTCGATGGCCGGGTTCACGCTGTGGCCGGCGTCGTGCACGATGTCGACCTTGAACACGCGCGATTCGCCGGTGAGCGTGTCGATCGCGACTTCGCTGCATGCCGCGCCGTATGCGAAGTAATAGAAGGGCCGCCCGGTCAACGTGACCTTGTCGTAGTGGATCTTGGGTGTGCGGTAGAAGCCGTCGCTCCACAGCTGGATGCGGTTGGCATACGCGGCCTTCACCACTTCGTCGAAATCGCGCGTGCTGTTCGGCGTGATCACCTTGCCGCCCGCGAAGCGCACCGCGCCGGCACCGCAGTTGTCCAGGCCGGCAACGAAGGCCGCGAGGTTGTCGCGCACGTTGCGGGCTGCGTATTGCGCGGCGCGGCCGTTCAAGTCCGTGCCGCTCGATGCGGCGGTGGCCGACGCGTTCGGCACCTTGCTCGTGTCCGCGGCCGTCGACCGCACGCGCTCGAAGGGCACGCCGAGTTCGTCGGCGACGAGTTGCGCGATCTTCGTGTTCAGGCCCTGGCCCATCTCGGTGCCGCCGTGGTTCACCTGCACGCTGCCGTCGGTGTACACGTGGACGAGCGCACCCGCCTGGTTGAAGAACGTCGCGGTGAAGCTGATGCCGAACTTCACGGGCGTGATCGCCAGCCCGCGCTTGATCACGGGGCTGGCGGCGTTCCACTTGGCGATGGCTTCGCGCCGTTCGCGATAGTGCGCATGCTCTTCGAGCCGCGCCACCAGCGGATGCAGGATGTTGTCCTCCACTTTCATCTGGTAGTGGGTGACGTTGCGGTCGCCCACGCCATAGAAGTTGCGCTTGCGCACGTCGAGCGGATCGAGCTTGAGCACCTGGGCGATGTTGCCGATGATCGCCTCGATGAGGATCACGCCTTGCGGGCCGCCGAAACCGCGAAACGCCGTGTGGCTCTGCGTGTTCGTCTTGCAGCGGTACGAGACGATCTCCACGTCCGACAGGAAGTACGCGTTGTCGGTGTGGAAGATCGCGCGGTCCGCGACGGGGCCCGAGAGGTCCGCCGAGAAGCCACAGTTCGCGTACATCCTGACCTTGAGCGCGGTGATCAGGCCCGTGTCGTCGTAACCCACTTCGTAGTCGTAATCGAAAGGGTGGCGCTTGCCGGTGATGAGGAAGTCGTCATCGCGGTCGAGCCGCATCTTCACCGGCGCACCGCACTTCTTCGCCGCGACTGCGGCCCACACCGCGAGATGGCCGGCTTGCGTTTCCTTGCCGCCGAAGCCACCGCCCATGCGGCGGCACTCGACGGTGACGGCGTTATTCTCGATGCCCAGTGCATGCGCAACCCAGTGCTGCACTTCGCCGGGGTGTTGCGTGCTGGAGTGGATGTGCCAGGTGCCTTGCTCTTTCGGGATCGCGTAGGCGACCTGGCCTTCGAGGTAGAAGTGCTCCTGTCCGCCCACTTCGAACTGCCCTTGCAGGCGGTGCCGGCATTTCGCAAGCGCGGTGTCGGGATCGCCGCGCTTCACGGTGACCGGGGGCAGCACGTAGCTTTGCCTTGCATGCGCTTCGCGCGGCGAGAAGATCGCGGGGAGTGGCTCGATGGCGAGCGTCACCTTGCGCGCGGCGCGGCGTGCGTCCATTACCGACTCCGCGACGACGACGCCGATCACCTGCCCGATGTGATTCACTTCGCGCGCCGCGAAAACGGGCTCGTCATGCACGAAGGTGGCGAGGATCGGGTCGCCGGGAATATCGCGCGCCAGCACGACGGCGCGAACGCCGGGCATCGCAATCGCGGCGGCGAAGTCGATGTTCGTCAATGTGCCGCGCGCAACGTTCGACAGGATCGGCGCGGCGTGCAGCGTGCCCTTGATCTCGGGGATGTCGTCGATGTACGTCGCCGTCCCCGTGACATGCGCATGTGCGCTTTCGTGCGGGAGCGCGGCCGCGACGGCAGGCGAGTGCCGCGTGGGCGCGTGCGGCGACTCGGTGCCGGGCGCGATGTTGCGCTCGCCGATGTTGCTCGCCGCCTTGTCGCGCGTCTTCACGCCACGGCCTCCAGGTTGATGCCCGTCACGCCTTGGGACTCGAGCCAGAAGCGCTGCATCAGGTTGCCCAGCGCTTCGCTCCGGTATCGGGAGGACGCGCGCATGTCGGAGATGGGCGCGAATTCCTTGCGCAGCGCGCCGGCCGCAGCGAGCGCGGTCGCTTGCGACCATGCTTTGCCAGTGAGGACGGACTGCGTCGCCCTTGCACGCGAGGGAGTGGGCGCGACGCCGCCAGCCCCGATGGAAATGATCTCGATCGCTCCGTTGGTGTCCAGATGCATGCGGACCGCCAGGCACACTGCGCTGATGTCATCGTCGAATCGCTTGGAGATCTTGTACACGCGCATGAACTCGCCTTGCGCCGGTCGCGGCACGAGCACATGCGTCAGCACTTCATCGGGCGCGAGCACGTTCTTGCGATAGCCGGTATAGAAATCTTCCAGCGGCAGCTCGCGTTCTCCGCGCGTGCTGGCCAGGACGACCTTCGCGCCGAGCGCGATGAGCAGCGGCATCGAGTCGCCGATGGGCGAGCCGTTCGCGACGTTGCCGCCCAGCGTTCCGGAGTTGCGCACCGGCAATCCCGCGAAGCGATTGGCGAAGGCCTTCAATTGGGGCCGGTCCGCGACGAGCGCCGCATACGCGTCGGTCAGCGTGGCCGCGGCGCCGATGCGCACCGTGCCATCGGTGACCCCGATGCGCCGCAATTCGCTGACGCGCGTGACGTCGAGCACTTGCGCGAACCGCATGTGCAACTTGGTGATCCACAGGCCGGCGTCCGTGCAGCCGGCGACGAGTTGGGCGCGGGGGTGCTGCGCGCGAAGCGACAGCAAGGCGCCCAGGCTGTGCGGGGTCAAATATCCCGTTCGGGCTGAGCTTGTCGAAGCCGGCCCTTCGACAGTCTCAGGGCGAACGGTGCTGAGTTGCGCGAGCAGCAATGCCTCGTCAATCGCATCGGCACGCCAATGCTTCATCGCCTGCGCGGCATCGAGGATCGGCCGGTAGCCCGTGCAGCGGCACAGGTTGCCCGACAACTCCTCCTGCGCCAGCTCCCGCGTGATGGCCTTGCCTTGCGCGACATGGTTCCGGTGCATGCCGAACAGGCTCATCACGAAGCCGGGTGTGCAAAAGCCGCATTGCGATCCGTGGCACGTGACCATCGCCTGCTGCGCGGGGTGCAGGCTGCCGTCGGCGTTGGCGATGTCTTCGACGGCCCACAAGGCGAGGCCGTCGACCGAATGCGCCAGCCGGATGCAACTGTTGATTGCGCGATAGCGGACATGCGTGCCGTCGCTGCTTGCTTCGCCGAGCACCACCGTGCACGCGCCGCAGTCGCCTTCGCCGCAGCCTTCCTTGGTTCCGGTTGCGCCGAGATCCTCGCGCAGCACCTCGAGCAGCGTGCGGTCGGGTGGTACATTGGGCAGCGCCACGACTTCGCCGCGCCGGATGAATCGGATCGTCCGGGTTTCCATTTCGCGGCAGTATGGCCCAATAAAGGAGAAGAAGGGTTGAGCACGCCCCGCCTGCAGCTGGAGGAAATCACCAAGCGCTATCCGGCCGTCGTCGCCAACGACGGCGTCTCGCTCGCGGTGATGCCCGGCGAGACGCATGCGGTGCTCGGCGAGAACGGCGCGGGCAAGTCCACGCTGATGAAAGTCATCTACGGCGCGGTGAAACCCGATGAAGGCTCGGTGCGGTTCAACGGCCAGCCGGTGGCGATCCGCAATCCGCAGGAAGCGCGTGCATTGGGCATCAGCATGGTGTTCCAGCAC
>DATLBJ010000003.1:0-5540 GCA_035526975.1 Ramlibacter sp. | reverse complement strand
AACGCGATCATCATGTCGCTGTTCTCGCGCGCGGCCTGCGCGATCTCTTCGTTGGGGATGCGGCGCCGCCCGATCTGCGTTTCGCTGTCCACCGTGAACATCACCAGCCCGACCTTGATCTTGCGGTAGTACTCGATGGTTTCCGCTATGGTCGGCCGCTTCGCGTTCTTGAAATACTTGTCGGCGGCGCGGTCGTACTCCTCGCCGTAGTTGTCGAACGGGTTCCAGCAGCTGACCTCGGCATGCGTGTGCATGTCGATGGCGATGAGGTTGGCGTGATCCATGTCTTCTCCGGGAAATCCCTAGGCGGCCTGTCTTGAACTGGTTATGATTTATAACAATAATCGAACCATCCGGCAATCGCCCCCATGACCAATCCCGATATCCACTTCGAGCTCCAGGGCCCCGTCGCCATTGTGCGGCTGGCGCGCCCCGCGAAGCGCAACGCCATCAGCGACGGACTCATCCTTGGCATTCGCGAGGCGTTCGAGACCATGCCCGAGGGCGTGCGCGCCATCGTCCTGGACGGCGAAGGCGACCATTTCTGCGCGGGCCTCGATCTGTCGGAGCTGAAGGAGCGCGATGCGGGCGCGGGCCTGCACCACTCGCGCATGTGGCACGCGGCGCTCGAAACCATCCAGTTCGGCCCCGCGCCCGTGATTGCCGCATTGCACGGCGCCGTGGTGGGAGGAGGCCTCGAGCTCGCCGCGTCGTGCCATATCCGTGTGGCCGACGAGACGGCGTTCTACTCGCTGCCCGAAGGTTCGCGCGGCATCTTCGTCGGCGGCGGCGGGGCGGTGCGCATCCCGCGCCTGATCGGCGAAGCGCGGATGGCCGACATGATGTTTACCGGCCGCGTGTACGACGCGAAGGAAGGCGAGCGCATCGGCCTGTCGCAATACCTCGCCGCCCCGGGCCAGGCATTTGCGAAGGCGATGGAGCTCGCGCAGCGTGTCGCCAAGAACGCGCCGCTCACCAACTATGCGCTGATGCACGCGCTGCCTCGCATCTGCGAACAACCCGCCGACCAGGGCTTTCTCACCGAAGCGCTGATGGCGGCCATCGCGCAGAGTGCACCGGAAGCAAAGGAGCGTGTGCGCGAATTCCTCGAAGGCCGCGGGCCGAAAGTGAAGAAGGCGTGAGCACGAAGGCCGCGCCGCGCTACCGGACGATGGAGTTCGGGGTTACGCGTTGCGTGTTGCGGGAGGGCACAGCCGGCACGGTGTATCTGCGCGCCGACCAGGAGCTGCAGCCGTACGCGAAGCGCATGACCGATCGTCTCGTGCATTGGGCCAGGACCGATCCGGGCCGCATCTTCATGGCGCGCCGCAAGCGCAACGCCGACGGCACCGGCGGCGATTGGCAGCAAGTCACGTATGGCGAAGCGCTCGACAAGGCCCGGCGCATCGGGCAAGCGCTCGTCGACCGCGGCCTTTCGCCGGACCGGCCGGTTGCGATCCTCAGCGAGAACTCGCTGGAGCATGCGCTGATGGCGCTCGGCTGCCTCTACGCCGGCGTGCCGCACTGCCCGGTGTCGCCCGCCTATTCCACCATCAGCCAGGACTACGAGAAGCTGCGGCATGTGATCAACACGATCACGCCGGGACTCGTGTTCGCGACCGACGAATCGCGCTATGGAAAGGCGGCGCGCGCCGCCGTTCCGCAGGGCATCGAAGTCGTCTTCGGACAGCCGCCCGAAAGCGAGCCCACGCCCGCCATCGACGCCGCGATGGAAGCGACCGGGCCCGACACGATCACCAAATTCCTCTTCACGTCCGGCTCGACCAAATTGCCCAAGGGCGTGATCAACACCCACGGAATGTGGTGCGCGAACCAGCAGCAGATGCGCCAGTCGATGCCGGTCCTCGCACTGGAGCCGCCCGTGCTCGTCGACTGGCTGCCGTGGAACCACACGTTCGGCGGCAACCACGACGTCGGCTTGACCATCTACAACGGCGGCACGCTCTACATCGACGACGGCAAGCCCACGCCCGCCGGCATCGGCGAGACGCTGCGCAACCTGCGCGAAATCGCGCCGACCGTTTACTTCAACGTGCCGACAGGATTCGAGGCGATCGCGCACGCGATGAAGGCCGACCCCGATCTGCGCAAGAAGCTGCTCTCGCGCGTTCGCATGTTCTTCTATGCGGGTGCGGCGCTCGCGCAACCGGTGTGGGACCTGCTGCATGAAGTGCAGGAAGGCGAGGTCGGCGAGCGCATCGTGATGGGCACCGGGCTCGGCATGACGGAGTCGTCGCCCTTCGCCGTGTTCATCACCAGCCCGGAAGTGAAATCCGGCTACATCGGCTTGCCGACACCCGGCATGGAACTCAAGCTCGTGCCGGCCGAAGGCAAGACGGAGATCCGCTACAAGGGCCCGAACGTCACGCCGGGATATTGGCGTGCGCCGCAGGAAACCGCGGAGAATTTCGACGAAGAAGGATTCTTCAAGACCGGCGATGCGGTGCTCTGGATCGACCCCGGCGACCCGCACAAGGGCCTGAAGTTCGACGGACGGATCGCGGAGGATTTCAAGCTTGCGACGGGCACCTTCGTCAGTGTCGGCCCGCTGCGCGCGAAGATCATCGCGGCCGGCGCGCCGTATGTGCAGGACGCCGTGATCACCGGGCTGAATCGCAACGAAGTCGGCGCACTGGTCTTTCCGACGGCGGCAGCCCGCACGATGGAGCCCACCGCGCTCCACGCCCACCTGCAAAAGGCGCTGAACCAGCTCGCGGCTCAAGCGACGGGCAGCGCCAATCGCGTCGCACGGCTGCATGTGCTCAGCGAGCCGCCCTCGATCGACAAAGGCGAAGTCACCGACAAGGGCTCGATCAACCAGCGGGCGGTGCTCAAGCATCGCGACGAGCTCGTGCAGGACTTTCACGAAGATCGCCTGCCGGCCACGCTGAAACCGGAGAAGACATGAAGATCGAAGGACACGCCGCCATCGTCACCGGTGGCGCCTCCGGGCTGGGCGAGGCCACGGCGCGCGAGCTCGCACGGCTCGGAGCGAAGGTCGCGGTGCTGGACGTGAACGCAGACCAGGCGAACAAGGTCGCCGGCGAGATCGGCGGCGTTGCGTGCCAATGCGACATCACCAACGCCGAAAGCGTCCAGGCGGCGCTCACGCAGGCCGCGGACAAGCACGGCGCCGCGCGCATCTGCATGAACATCGCCGGCATCGGATCGGCCAAGCGCGTCGTGCAAAAGGACGGCAGCCCCGCCGCGCTGGAAGATTTCGCGCGCGTGATCAACGTGAACCTGGTCGGAACGTACAACGTCAGCCGCCTCTTCGCCGCGGCGTGCGCGAAGCTCGCGCCACTCGAGGACAACGAGCGCGGCGTGATGCTGTTCACCGCGTCGGTCGCTGCCTTCGATGGCCAGGTCGGCCAGCAGGCGTACAGCGCGTCGAAAGGCGGCCTCGTGGGCATGACGCTGCCGATGGCGCGCGACCTCGCACAGCACGGCATCCGCGTGTGCACCATCGCGCCGGGCCTGTTCTCGACGCCGCTGATGCGCCAGTTGCCCGAGGCGGTTCAGCAATCGCTGGCCGCGTCGATCCCCTTCCCCCCTCGGCTCGGCAAGCCCCAGGAGTTCGCCGAACTCGCTTGCCACATCGTCACCAATACGCACCTGAACGGCGAAGTGATCCGCCTGGACGGTGCCCTGCGCATGGCGCCACGCTGAAAATCCATCCACCCTGGAGACACAGAGATGAAACTGAAGAAAACCTTGATCGCGCTCGCAGCGCTCTTCGCATCCGCGGCTGCGCTTGCCGACGTCAACATCGGCGTGAGCCTGTCGCTCACCGGGCCCGGGTCCGGCCTGGGCATCCCGATGCAGAACCAGATGAAGCTCTGGCCGCAGACCATCGGGGGCGAGAAGGTGAACCTCATCATCCTCGACGACGCCACCGACCCCGGCAAGGGCGTGAGCAACGCGAAGCGGTTCGTCACCGAGGACAAGGTCGACCTGATCATCGGCTCGACCATCACGGCTGTCGCCGCCGCGATCACGCCGGTGGCAGCGGAAGCGAAGACGGTGCAACTCGCCGCGTCGCCGGTGGGCGTGCCCCCGGGCCAGGACCAATGGCTGTTCCGCCTGCCGCAAAGCAACGACGTGATGGCGCACGCGATGGTCGAGCACATGAAGAAGCACGGCATCAAGACGGTGGGCTTCCTCGGCTACACGGACGCATACGGCGAGCAGTGGCTGCAGGCGTTCACGAAGGAAGGCGAGAAGAACGGAATCAGGATCGTCGCCACCGAGCGCTTCGCACGCACGGACACGAGCGTGACGCCGCAGGCCCTCAAGCTCTCCGCGGCCAACCCCGATGCGATGCTGATCGTCGCGTCGGGCTCGGGCGCCGCGATGCCGGAGATGGCGGTCGTCGAGCGCGGCTACAAGGGCAAGATCTACCAGACGCATGCGGGCGCCACGCCCGACCTGATCCGCATCGGCGGCAAGCAGGTCGAAGGCACGTACATCGTGTCGGGCCCGGCGTTCGTGGGTGACACGCTTCCGGAAAGCCATCCGTCCAAGAAGATCGCCACCGATTTCGTCGCGCAATACGACAAGGCGTATGGCGCCGGATCGCGCAGCCAGTTCGCGGGGCACGCGTACGACGCGCTGATCGTGCTGCAAAAGGTGATCCCGGTGGCAGTGAAGAAGGCGAAGCCGGGCACGCCGGAATTCCGTGCCGCCCTCAAGGACGCGATGGAGAACATGGGCCGCACGGTGTTCTCGCATGGCGTGATGAACTGGAGCGCGCAGGACCATTGGGGCTACACGAACGAAACCGGCGTGATGCTCAAGGTCGCGGACGGCAAGTTCGTCGTCGAGAAATGACATTGCGAAGCAAGGTCATCCCGGCGTAGGCCGGGATCCAGCATGGATACGTCGATCGCGGGCATCCTCGCGCTGGATGGCCTGACCAACGGGGCCATCTATGCGCTGCTGGCATTGGCCACGGTGCTGCTGTTCGCGGTCACGCGGGTCATCTTCATCCCGCAAGGCGAGTTCGTCGCGTTCGGGGCGCTGACGCTCGCCTTGTTCCAGACCGGCAAGGTGCCGGGCACGGTCTGGTTCCTGCTGGTGCTCGCGGTCGTCGTTGCCTTGGCGGACATAGGGCACGGCGTGCGGCATCGCCATCGCGCTTCACGCATCGCGATGGATACGCTGCGTACCCTCGCCTATCCGGTTCTCGTTTCACTGTTCGCGATCTGGGCTGCGCCGCAGCACCTGCCCCTGCTGGCACAGGCGCTGCTCACGCTGGCGCTCGTCACCCCGTTCGGCACGTTGATCTATCGCATCGCATATGAGTCGCTTGCCGATGCGTCGGTGCTCGTGCTGCTGATCGTGTCGGTGGGCGTGCATTTCGCGCTGGTCGGGCTGGGGCTGTTCTTCTTCGGCGCGGAGGGCTTTCGCAACCCAAGCTTCTGGGACCAGCGCTTCTCCGCAGGCGCGCTGTCGCTGACCGGGCAGACCGTCATCATCTTCCTCGTCTCGATCTCGCTGATCGTGATGCTGTGGCTGCT
>DATLBJ010000002.1:0-22740 GCA_035526975.1 Ramlibacter sp. | reverse complement strand
GCCCTCCAGTACCTGGAGGAAGGCAAGGTCGTGATCTTCGCGGCCGGCACCGGCAACCCGTTCTTCACCACCGACACTGCTGCCGCGCTTCGCGGCGCGGAAATCGGCGCCGAGCTGGTGCTGAAGGCCACCAAGGTCGACGGCGTCTACAGCGCCGATCCCAAGAAAGACCCGAACGCGCGCCGCTACGAACGCATTTCGTTCGACGAAGCGATGTCGCAGAATCTCGGCATCATGGACGCGACGGCCTTCGCGCTGTGCCGCGACCAGAAGCTGCCGATCAAGGTCTTTTCCATCTTCAAGCATGGCGCGCTGCGCCGCGTGGTGATGGGCGAGGACGAGGGCACGCTCGTCTACGCGTGAACCTCGGCAAATAGAGGAGAGCCCCATGGCAACAAGCAACATCCCCGAGATCAGGAAGCACGCGCAGGACCAGATGGACAAGACCATCGGCGCGCTCAAGACGACGCTCTCGCACATCCGCACGGGACGCGCCAACCCCGGCATCCTCGACACCGTCCATGTCGACTACTACGGCACGAACGTTCCCATCAGCCAGGTGGCGAACGTGTCGGTGCTCGATGCGCGCACGCTCTCCGTGCAGCCGTGGGAAAAGGGCATGGGCGCGAAGATCGAGAAGGCCATCCGCGACAGCGACCTCGGACTGAACCCCGCGGCGATGGGCGACCTCATCCGCGTGCCGATGCCGCCCATGAGCGAAGAGCGGCGCAAGGAGATGACCAAGCTCGTGCGCCACGAAGGCGAGAACGCAAAAGTCGCCATCCGCAACCTGCGTCGCGACGCGAACGATCATGCCAAGCGCCTCGTGAAGGACAAGCACGTGTCCGAAGACGAAGTGAAGCGCGCCGAAGGCGACATCCAGAAGGTCACCGACAAGCACGTTGCCGATGTCGACGCGCTGATCCACCAGAAGGAACAGGAGATCATGGCCGTCTGAGCCAGGGTCGTGCCGAGCCCCATGACGCATCAGCGCACTCCGCATCACATCGCGATCGTCATGGACGGCAACGGCCGCTGGGCGACGCGCCGCTTCATGCCGCGCGTGGCCGGCCACAAGAAGGGCATGGATGCACTGCGCGCCTGCGTGCGCCATTGCGGCGAGCGCGACGTGAAGGTGCTCACCGTGTTCGCGTTTTCATCCGAGAACTGGAACCGTCCCGCCGACGAAGTCACCGCGCTGATGGAGCTGCTCGCGCATGCGCTGGCGCGCGAAGTGCCGCAACTGCAATCCGAAGGCGTGCGGCTGCATTTCGTCGGTGACCGTGCGGCATTGAGCGAGAAGGTGCGCGCGGGGCTCGTGCAGGCAGAAGCGGCCACGGCAACCAACACGCGCCTCGTGTTCAACGTCTGCTTCAACTACGGCGGTCGATGGGACATCGCGCAGGCGGCCGCGAAGGTCGCCGCGCAAGGCGAATCGATTTCCGAAGCCAGCCTCGCACGCGCAATGGCGCTGGCCCACGTGCCCGACCCGGACCTCATCATCCGCACCGGCGGCGAACAGCGCATCTCCAACTTCCTGCTCTGGCAAGCGGCCTATTCGGAGCTGTATTTCAGCGACAAGCTGTGGCCCGATTTCGATGCGGCCGCGCTCGATGCGGCCCTTGCGGATTACGCATCGCGCGAGCGCCGCTTCGGCAAGACATCGGCCCAGGTCGCGCAGCCGGCGCAAAGGGCGGCCTGACATGCTCAAGGAGCGGGTCATCACGGCCGTCGTGCTGCTGGCGATCCTCCTGCCCGCGCTGTTCTGGCCGTCGCCTTACCCGTTCAGCGCAGTCGTGCTTCTGCTGATCGCGGCCGCGGGGTGGGAATGGGGGCGCCTGAACGGCCTGGGAATGAAGGGCGCACTCGTCGTTGCCGCGGCGTGCCTGTTGCTGTGCGGCGAGTCCTGGTACGGCGGCATGATGGAACAGCGGTTGCCGGTGTTGTGGGCGATCGCCGGCGGCCTTTGGGTCCTGTGCGGTGCGTTCCTGCTGCAACGCGGCGTCGAAGGCTGGCCGCGCGTGCCGCGCGCGATCCGCATCGTCCTCGGTGTGCTGGCACTGTGGGTCGCGTGGCTCGCCGTGGCGCAAGCGCGGTTCATCGGCATCAACTTCCTGCTTTCCGTGCTCGTGCTGGTGTGGGTCGCCGACATCGCGGCGTATGCGGCGGGCCGCACGTTCGGCATGAAATTCACGAAGCAGAAGCTCGCTCCCTCGATCAGTCCCGGCAAGAGCTGGGAAGGTGCGTGGGGCGGCATGGCCGGCGTGCTCGTGGTGGGCATCGGATGGGCAATTGCCGATCACGCGTTCGGCGCGCGCGTCCCGAGCATCTATTCACGGCTGGTCGCCGTCGGCTGGTGGCTGCTGCCGATCGCCGCCGTATTCCTGACTGCGATGAGCATCGTCGGCGACCTCGTCGAGTCGCTCGTGAAGCGCAGCGCGGGCGTCAAGGACTCGAGCCGCCTGCTGCCCGGGCATGGCGGGGTCCTCGACCGCGTGGATGCACTGCTGCCGACATTGCCGCTGGCGATGTTCATCACCACGCTCGTGTCGTGATGGGCAAGCAGAAGGTCACGGTCCTCGGCTCGACCGGTTCGATCGGCGCGAACACGCTGGACGTGATCAAGCGGCATCCCGGCCGATTCGAAGCCTTTGCGCTGACTGCCTCAACGCAGGTCGACCTGATGCTCGAGCAATGCGCCGCGTTCCAGCCGCGCTTCGCCGTGATGGCCGACGAGGCCGCCGGGCGCGAGCTCGCGCGCCGGGTCGAAGCGCACGACTGGCGCACCGAAGTGCTCTGGGGTGCGAAAGCGCTCGAGGACGTCGCGGCCGATCACGAGGTCGACATCGTCATGGCCGCCATCGTCGGCGCTGCCGGGCTCGGGCCGTGCCTCGCGGCAGCGCGGCGCGGCAAACGCCTGCTGCTCGCCAACAAGGAAGCCCTCGTCGTCGGCGGCGAGCTGTTCCTGCGCACGGTAAAGGAAGGCGGGGCGAAGCTCCTGCCGATCGACAGCGAGCACTCGGCGATCTTCCAGTCGCTGCCCGAAGACGCGGCGACGTGGCCTGCGCGAGTCGACAAGATCATCCTCACCGCATCGGGGGGGCCGTTTCGCACGCGCGACCCGAAGACATTGCGCGATGTCACGCCCGAGGAAGCGGTGGCGCACCCGAACTGGGTGATGGGCCGCAAGATTTCCGTGGACTCCGCCACGATGATGAACAAGGCGCTCGAGGTGATCGAGGCGCGCTTCCTGTTCGGCCTTTCGCCGGAGCGTCTCGAGGTCGTGATCCACCCGCAAAGCGTGATCCACTCCATGGTGCAGTACCACGACAAGTCGGTGGTGGCGCAACTGGGCACGCCCGACATGCGCGTGCCCATCGCCTACGGCCTCGCGTGGCCCGACCGTGTGGAGTCGGGCGCGCAGGCGCTCGATTTCCATTCGCTGGCGGACATGACGTTCGAGGCGATGGACAGCCGCGGCCACCCGGATCGCTTCCCCGGGGTCCAGCTTGCGTGGGAAGCGTTGCGCGCGCCCGCCGGCACTACGGCTGTGCTGAACGCCGCCAATGAAGTCGCGGTGGAAGCTTTCCTCGCCCGGCGCATCCGCTTCGACCAGATCCACGACGTGAACCTTGCAACTTTATCCACGGTCCAGGCATCCAAGCCTCAATCGCTGGATGACTTGCTGGAGCTGGACGCGCGCGCCCGCGCCGTGGCCCGCGAGCACATGGGAGTCTGATGCTCACGATCGTCGCTTTCCTCGTTGCGCTCGGCGTGCTGATTGCGGTGCACGAGTACGGCCACTACCGCGTCGCCGTCGCGTGTGGCGTCAAGGTGCTGCGGTTCTCGGTCGGCTTCGGCCGCACGATCTTCAGCTACAGGCCGAAGAAGCAGAAACCCAACCAGGACACCGAGTTCGTCATCGGCGCATTCCCGCTCGGCGGCTACGTGAAGATGCTTGACGAGCGGGAAGGGACCGTGAAGCCCGAGGAGCGGCACCTCGCGTTCAACACCCAGCCGTTGGGCAAGCGCGCGGCCATCGTCGCCGCCGGCCCGCTCGCCAACCTCGTGCTCGCGGTGCTGTTGTATGCCTGCGTGAACTGGTGGGGCGTCGAGGAGCCCAAGGCGATCCTTGCGAGTCCCGTGGCGGGCTCCGTTGCCGAGCAGGCGGGCCTGCGCGGCGGCGAGCACATCGCGCGCGGCGCTTTCGAAGGCGACTCGCTGCAACCGATCCGCTCCTTCGAAGACCTGCGCTGGCTGCTCACGCGCGGCGCGCTCGACGGCCACGACGTGCGCCTCGAAGTCGAAGGCGGCGCGCGGCAGCCGCTGTTGCGCCTGTCCACGCTGTCCGTGCGCGAAGCCGATTCCCTGCTGTTCCGGCGGATCGGCATCCTCGGCCCCTGGACGCCGCCCGCGATCGGCGAAGTGATCGACAAGGGCGCCGCCCAGCGCGCGGGGCTGCAAAAGGGCGACATCGTGGTCGCGATCGGCAGCACCCCGATCGTGGACGGCCAGCAACTGCGCGAGCGCATCCGCGCTGCGGTCCAGTCGGGGCTGGGATTGCGCGAGACGTGGCAGATCAGGCGCGGCGCCCAAGCGGTCCAGCTCGATGTGCAACCCGACGGCGTGCAGGAAGCCGACAAGGTCGTCGGCCGCATCGGCGCTTTCGTCGGCGCGCCCCCCGAGTTCACCACCGTCCGCTACGGCCCGGTTGAAGGCCTGGCCAAGGGGGCGGTGCGCACGTGGGAGGTCTCGATCCTCACGCTGCGAATGATGGGACGCATGGTCATCGGGGAAGCGTCGATCAAGAACCTGTCGGGGCCGCTGACGATTGCCGACTATGCCGGCAAGTCGGCGAGCCTCGGGCTCACGCAGTACCTCGTGTTCCTCGCGTTGATTTCCGTCAGCCTCGGAGTGCTCAACTTGCTGCCGCTCCCCGTCTTGGACGGAGGGCACCTGATGTATTATCTTTGGGAGGCCGTCACGGGGCGGAGCATCTCCGAAACCTGGATGGAGCGCTTGCAGCGTGGCGGGGTCGCGGTGCTGCTGCTCATGATGTCGATCGCGCTGTTCAACGACGTCACGCGCCTGTTTGGATAACAACTGAAGTGCCGAGAACGGCGTCGCCATGTAGCGGCGCAGGCCCAACCCTGATTCATGAAGAAACACATCAAGCGCTTTCGCGTGCGTACCGTTGCGGCCCTGGTGTCCATCGCATTCGCCGCGAACGCATGGGCAGTCGACCCCTTCACCGTCAAGGACATCCGCGTCGAGGGCCTGGCCCGGGTCGAACCCGGCACCATCTTCGCGTCGCTGCCGTTTCGCATCGGCGAACAGTACAACGACGAGAAGGGCACGGCGGCCATCCGCGCGCTGTTCGCGCTCGGCCTGTTCAAGGACGTGCGCGTCGAGATCCAGAACGACGTGGTGATCGTGATCGTCGAGGAGCGCCCCACGATCGCCGAGATCGAATTTGCCGGAATCAAGGAGTTCGACAAGGACAACCTGCGCAAGGCGCTGCGTGAAGTCGGCCTGACCGAAGGCCGCCCCTTCGACCAGAGCCTGTCGGACCGCGCGGAACAGGAACTCAAGCGCCAGTACATCGAGCGCAGCTTCTACGGCGCGCAGGTGGTCACGACCGTCACGCCGACGGAGCGCAACCGCGTCAACCTCACGTTCACGGTGACCGAGGGCGACCCCGCAAGGATCAAGGACATCAGCATCGTCGGAGCGACATCGTTCAGCGAATCGACGCTCAAGAAGCTGTTCGACCTGAATTCCGGCAACTGGCTGTCGTTCTATACCAAGTCGGACCGCTACTCGCGCACCAAGCTCAATGCCGACATCGAGACGCTCAAGTCGTACTACCTCTCGCGCGGCTTCCTGGAGTTCCGCGTGGATTCGACGCAGGTCGCGATTTCGCCCAACAAGGAAGACATCACGATCACGATCAACGTGACCGAGGGCCAGCGCTACGTCGTCTCGAGCGTCAAGCTCGAAGGCAACTACCTCGGCAAGGAAGAAGAATTCAAGACGCTCGTCACGATCAAGCCGGGCGAGCCGTACAACGCCGACCAAGTGACCGCGACGGCCAAGGCCTTCACGGATTACTTCGGCAACTTCGGCTACGCGTTCGCCACCATCGAGCCGCGTCCCGTGGTCGACCGCACGAACAACCGTGTCTCCTTCGTGCTCATCGCCGACCCGAACCGCCGCGCATACGTGCGGCGCATCAACATCCAGGGCAACAACCGCACGCGCGACGAAGTGGTCCGCCGCGAGTTCCGCCAGTTCGAATCGTCCTGGTACGACGGCGACAAGATCAAGCTCTCGCGCGAGCGGCTCGAGCGCCTCGGCTACTTCAAGGACGTGAACGTCGAGACCTCGGACGTGCCCGGCGCGCCCGACCAGGTCGACCTGAACGTGAAGGTCGAGGAAAGGCCCACCGGCAGCCTCCAGGTCGGCGCCGGCTTCTCGCAGGCCGAAAAGCTCACACTGACGTTCGGTGTGAAGCAGGAGAACGCCTTCGGCAGCGGCAACTACCTCGCCGTGGACGTCAACACCAGCAAGTACAACCGCACGATCGCCTTCTCGTCGGTCGACCCGTACTTCACCAAGGACGGCATCTCGCGCGGCTTCGACCTCTACCACCGGTCGTCGAAACCGTACGAAGACCAGGGCGGCAACTACCGGCTCGAGACGACGGGTGGGTCGCTGCGCTTCGGCATCCCTTTCTCGGAGACGGACACCGTGTACCTCGGCGCCAGCGCCGAACGCGTGAAGATCGTCCCGGGCACGAACATCCCGGCCGCATACCTGGCCTACGCGCAGCAGTTCGGCTTCACCACCAACAACCTGCCGTTCACGCTCGGATGGGGCCGCGACAGCCGCGACAGCACGATCTCGCCGACCAAGGGCCGCTTCCAGCGCGTCGGTGCGGAGCTGGGCCTGCTCGGCGATTCCCATTACTTCCGCGGCAACTACCAGCTGCAGCAGTTCATCCCGTTCACCCGGCAATTCACGCTCGGCCTGAACGGCGAGATCGGCTACGGCAAGGGCCTCCAGGGCCACCCGTATCCGGTCTTCAAGAATTTCTATTCGGGCGGCCTCGGATCCATCCGTGGCTTCGAGCAGGGCACGCTCGGCCCGAAGGACGTGACCGGCTCGATCATCGGCGGCTCGAAGAAGATCACGTTCAACGCGGAGTTCATCACGCCGTTCCCGGGCTCGGGCAGCGACAAGTCGCTGCGCATGTTCGCTTTTGCCGACGCCGGCAACGTTTGGGGCGACAACCAGAAGATGAGCTTCTCGGACATGCGGGCTTCGGTCGGAATCGGGATTTCGTGGGTGTCGCCCATCGGGCCGCTGCGCATCGCGCTGGCCAAACCGATCCGGAAATTCGCCGGGGATAAAATCCAGCCCGTCCAATTCCAGATCGGGTCCCAGTTCTAATGAAGTCCATCGTGCGTCATTGCCTGCCCGTCCTCCTTGCCGCTGCTGCGGTGTTCGCGCACGCGCCTGCACTCGCCGACGACATCCGGATCGGCTTCGTCAACACCGACCGCATCTTTCGCGAGGCCAACACCGCGAAAGCGGCCCAGGCCAAGCTCGAGCAGGAGTTCTCGCGCCGTGAGAAGGAGCTCAACGACATGGGCACGTCGCTGAAGGCTGCGTCGGACAAGTTCGAGCGCGAGGCGCCCACCCTGTCCGAGAGCCAGCGCGCCCAGCGGCAGAAATCGCTGGTCGACTCCGACCGTGACTTCCAGCGCAAGCGCCGCGAATTCCAAGAAGACCTGAACGCGCGCAAGAACGAAGAGCTGCAGCAGGTCCTCGACCGCGCGAACCGCGTGGTCAAGCAGGTGGCCGAGGCCGAGAAGTACGACGTGATCCTGCAGGAAGCCGTCTACATCAACCCCAAGCACGACATCACCGAAAAGGTGATCCGCGCGCTGAACGCGGTGAAGTAGGCGCCGGTGTGCCGCACCGCCTAGGCACCATCGTCCGCGCCCTGGGCGGCGAACTGCACGGCGACGAGAACCGCGCGATCGGCGAAATCGCCCCGCTGGAAACGGCGGGCCCTTCGGCGATCGCCTTCCTTTCCAATCCCAGGTACCTCCCGCAGCTTGCCGCATCGAAGGCCGGCTGCGTGATCGTCGGCGCGGCGGCGCGCGAAGCGGCCATCGCGCGCGGCGACTGCATCGTCACGGACGACCCGTATTTCCATTTCGCGCGCCTCACGCAATGGTGGAAGCAGCAGGAGGCCCGCGACGAGGGCCCTGCGATCCATCCGAGCGCGGTCGTGCATCCGGACGCGGTCGTGGACCCGACGGCGCAGATCGGCCCCCTGTGCGTGGTGGAGCGCGGTGCGCGGATCGGCGCCAACACGGTGCTCAAGTCGCGCGTGAACGTCGGCGAGCGGTGCTCGCTGGGCGCGCGATGCATCGTGCATCCCGGCGTGGTGATCGGCGCGGACGGGTTCGGTTTCGCACCGCACGGCGGCCAGTTCGTGAAGATCGAGCAACTCGGCGCCGTGCAGATCGGCGACGACGTCGAGATCGGCGCGAACACGTGCATCGACCGCGGCGCACTGTCGGACACCGTCATCGAGGAGGGCGTGAAGCTCGACAACCTGATCCAGGTCGGCCACAACGTCCATATCGGCAAGCACACGGTCGTCGCAGGCTGCGTGGGCATCTCGGGCAGCGCGAAGATCGGCGCGCATTGCATGATCGGCGGCGGCGTCGGCATCGCGGGGCACCTCACCATTGCCGATCACGTCACCGTCGCAGGGTTTTCGCTCGTGTCGGGCTCGATCCACAAGGCGGGCCATTACGCCGGCGCGTTCCCCATCGACGACAATGCGAGCTGGTTGAAGAACGCCGCGGCGTTGCGCCAGCTGCACCAGCTGCGCGAGCGCATCAAGGCACTGGAGAAGAAGACGTGAGCGCCGAGACGCTGGACATCCATGGCATCCTCAAGAAGCTGCCGCACCGCTATCCTTTCCTGCTGGTGGACCGTGTGATCTCCCTCGAGAAGGGGCAAACCATCCGCACGCTCAAGAACGTCACGATCAACGAGCCGTTCTTCGTCGGCCACTTCCCGAACCGGCCGGTGATGCCGGGCGTCCTGATGATCGAGGCGATGGCTCAAAGCGCAGCGCTGCTGGCGTTTGCGACCGTCGGCATCGAAAAGCTCGACGAGAACTCGGTGTTCTACTTTGCCGGCATCGACGGCGCGCGCTTCAAGCGCCCGGTCGAGCCGGGCGACCAGCTCGTGATGGACATCTTCACCGACCGCGTGAAGGCCGGCATCTACAAGTTCCGCGCCGAGGCACGAGTGGGCGAGGATCTCGCCTGCGAGGCGCACCTGATGTGCACGATGCGCAAGGTGTCATGACCGCGGTCCATGCGACGGCGATCGTCGAGAAGGGCGCGCAGCTCGATTCGACGGTAAGCGTCGGGCCGTACACGGTGATCGGCCCGAACGTGAAGATCGGTGCGGGCACGGCGATCGGCCCGCATTGCGTGGTCGAGGGCCACACCACCATCGGGCGCGACAACCGCTTCTTCCAGTTCGGCTCCATCGGCGCGGCCAACCAGGACAAGAAGTACAAGGGTGAGCCCTGCGAGCTGGTCATCGGCGACGGCAACACGTTCCGCGAATTCGTCACGTTGCACATCGGCACCGTGCAGGACAAGGCCGTCACGCGCATCGGCGACGGCAACTGGGTCATGGCCTACACGCACGTCGCGCACGATTGCGTGGTGGGCAGCCACACGACGATGGCCAACAACACCACGCTGGGGGGCCACGTCGAGGTCGGCGACTGGGTCACCGTCGGCGGCCTGTGCGGCATCCACCAGTTCGTGAAGGTCGGCGCGCACGCGATGCTCGGCTTCCAGAGCGCGGTGTCGCAGGATGTGCCGCCGTTCATGCTGGTCGACGGCAACCCGCTGTCGGTGCGGGGCGTCAACGTGACGGGCCTGAAGCGCCGCGACTTCAGCGATGCACGCATTGCAGCCGTGCGCAAGATGCACAAGCTGCTCTACCGCGAAGGCCGCACGCTCGAAGACGCGAAAGCCGCGATCGGCGAGCTTGCGAAGGAAGCGCCCGAAGCCGCCGCCGAAATCCGGCTGATGATCGGCTTCCTGGCCAAGGCCGACCGCGGCATCGCGCGGTAAGGGCGGCAGGCCCATGCGCTTTTCCATGGTCGCCGGCGAAGCGTCCGGGGACCTTCTGGCGGGGCTCCTGCTCGAAGGGCTCATGCGACGCTGGCCGGACCTGAAGACGGACGGCATCGGTGGCCCGCAGATGGCGCAACAAAAATTCGATGCGTGGTGGCCGCACGAACGCCTGGCGGTGCGCGGCTACATCGAAGTGCTGCGGCACTATCGCGGCATCGTGAAGATCCGCGGCGAGCTGCGCGAAAGGCTGCTCGCGAATCCGCCGGATTGCTTCATCGGCGTCGATGCACCCGACTTCAACCTTGGCCTCGAAGAGTCGCTCAAGGCGCGCAAGATCAGGACAGTGCATTTCGTGTGCCCGTCGATCTGGGCGTGGCGCTACGACCGCGTGCACAAGATCAGGCGCGCGGCCGATCACGTGCTGTGCCTCTTCCCGTTCGAGCCGGAGTTGCTCGCGCGCGAAGGCATCGCGTCGACCTATGTCGGCCATCCGCTGGCCAACGTGATCCCGCGCAACGCCGACAAGCGCGCCGCGCGCCAGCAAATCGGCGTGCCGGAAGAAGCGGAAGTGCTGGCCGTGCTGCCCGGCAGCCGCGCCTCCGAGATCGATTACCACGCGGAACCATTTCTCGCCGCCGCGGCGCTGGTACAACGCGCGCGGCCGGGCATGCATGTCGTGATCCCGGCGATTTCCTCCTTGAAATCGCGCATCGAGGACTCGGCGCGGCGTGCCGGCCTGGTGACCAACGTCCACATCCTGGAAGGCCGGTCGCATGCCGTGCTCGCCGCTTGCGACCTGACGCTGATCGCCAGCGGCACTGCGACACTGGAAGCAGCGCTGTTCAAGCTGCCGATGGTGATCGCGTACCGCCTGAACTGGATCACGTACGGGCTGATGAAGCCGAAAGCGTTGCTGCCGTGGATCGGGCTGCCCAACATCCTGTGCAACGAAAGCGTGGTGCCCGAATTGATCCAGTCGCAAGTCAATCCCGAGTCGCTTGCTCGCGCGCTCTTGGATTGGCTGGAAGCTCCTGAGAGAATGGCGGCCGTCCGGGAGAAGTTCGGCACATTGCACGAACTTCTCTCCCGCGACACCGCCACGCTTGCCACCAATGCCATCGAAAAGACTCTCCAGGGGTGAACAAGCCCGCCTTGCGGGCTGGGAACCGGTGGGTCTCACTGCGGGCGTGGATGAAGCGGGCCGCGGCCCATTGGCGGGGCCCGTCGTTGCCGCCGCGGTGATCCTCGACGATGCGAAACGCATTCGCGGCCTGGCCGATTCGAAGATCCTCTCGCCGCTGCAGCGCGAGAAGCTCTACGACCAGATCCGCGACCGGGCCTTGTGCTGCTCGGTGGGCGAGGCAACCGTCGACGAGATCGACGAACTCAACATCTTTCACGCGACCATGCTCGCGATGAAGCGCGCCGTGGACGGCCTGCGCCTCAAGCCGGCACGTGTGCTCGTCGACGGCAACCGCCTGCCGCGGCTGGATGTGTACTGCGAAGCAATCGTCGAGGGCGATGCAAAGATAAAGTCGATCTCCGCGGCGTCGATCATCGCCAAGGTGCACCGGGACCGCATCCTCACGCGGCTTCACGACGAGTTTCCGCATTACGGCTTCGCGGCGCACAAGGGCTACAGCACGCCCGAGCACCTCGAAGCCCTGCGCCTGCACGGCGCGTGCAGGCATCACCGCAGGGGGTTCAGCCCCGTCGCCGCGACGTTCACCACGCCCGATGGCACGGTGATCGAGCTGCGCGAATCGCTGGGGTGACGTGACCTCCGGCCCCGACCTCATCACGTCGGCGGCGAACCCGCTGCTCAAGGAGCTGCGGCGCCTCGCGCAGGAGTCGAATGCCTATCGCAAGCTCGGACGCGTCTGGCTCGAAGGCGACCACCTCTGCGATGCGGCGCTCAAGCGCGGCTTGAAGCCCGAGATCGGCGTGTTCTCGCAATCGCTGTGGGATGCGCAGTCCTTCCACTGGAGCGGGGAGGCCGCACGTGAAGTGGTCCTGGCCGATGCGTTGTTCGCGTCGATCAGCCCGTTGGAGTCGCCGGCGGGAATGGGTTTCGTGATCGAAGCGCCGTCGCGCCCCGCGATCGACCCGAAAGCGGCAACGGTCGTCCTCGACCGCCTGCAGGATTCCGGCAACGTCGGGTCGGTGCTGCGCAGCGCCGCGGCTTTTGGCTTTGGCCAGGTCATCGCGATGAAGGGCACGGCGGCGCTATGGAGCGCGAAGGTGTTGCGGGCCGGGATGGGCGCGCATTTCGGGCTGGCGCTGGTCGAAGGCGCTGAAACGCACGAACTCGATACGCTGCAGGTGCCGCTCGTCGCGACGAGCTCGCATGAAGGTGAATTCATCCACACCGCGAAACTCCCGTGGCCCTGTGCCTGGCTGCTGGGACACGAGGGGCAGGGCGTGGATGAGAACCTTGCGTGGAGGGCGAAGCTCACGGTGCGGATCGCGCAGCCTGGCGGCGAGGAATCGCTGAATGTCGCGGCCGCTGCCGCGGTCTGCCTGCACCAAAGCGCCGTTACGCACGGGGGATAAGCCTGCCCCGAGCCGGCCGAAGGGGCCCTTCGATTTATAATCGGACGCTTCCCCACCCCCGTACGCCTAGCGCACAAGCACTCCCGGACAAAGAAGCACAGGACCACAGTCTTGAGCGCAGTTGGGCGTACCCGAACTTCGGAGATCCCAGTGCTTTTGTCTCAACAGGGAGCGGCGCGCCCGGCGGCCATCCTGGCTCTCGCGGACGGCACGGTCTTCATCGGCAACTCCATCGGGGCCACCGGCTCCACGACCGGTGAGGTCGTCTTCAACACGGCGATCACCGGTTACCAGGAAATCCTCACCGACCCGAGCTATGCCCAGCAGATCGTCACGCTGACGTATCCGCACATCGGCAACTACGGCGTGAACGAAGAGGATGTGGAAGCCGGGAAGGTCTATGCCGCGGGCCTGGTCATCCGCGACCTGCCGCTGCTCGCATCGAACTTCCGCACCCAGCAGACGCTCGAGGACTACCTGCGTGCGCAGAAGACCGTCGCGATCGCCAACATCGATACGCGCAAGCTGACACGCCTGTTGCGCTCGAAGGGCGCGCAGAACGGGTGCATCACCGGCCTTGCTGCGGGGGAAGAAGCCTCGCCTGCGGCAATCGACAGGACCATCTCGCTGGCGAAGGGCGCGCCGAACATGGCGGGGCTCGACCTCGCGAAGCGGGTCTCCGCGAAAGACCGCTACGAGTGGGCGGACGGCGAATGGAAGCTCGGCAGCGGCTATCCGAAGCCCGCGAATGGAAAGCACTACGTGGTCGCCTTCGACTACGGCGTGAAGAAGAACATCCTGCGCATGCTCACTGAGCGGGGCTGCCATGTGACCGTGGTCCCTGCGCAAACACCTGCGTCGGAAGTGAAGAAGATGAATCCCGACGGCGTCTTCCTGTCGAACGGCCCCGGCGACCCGGAGCCTTGCGACTATGCGATCGAAGCGTCGCGCGAGCTGATCGAAGCGGGGTACCCCACGTTCGGCATTTGCCTGGGCCACCAGATCATGGCGCTCGCCTCGGGCGCGAAGACCTTCAAGATGAAGTTCGGCCATCACGGCGCGAATCACCCGGTAAAGGACCTCGACACCGGCCGCGTGTCGATCACGAGCCAGAACCACGGCTTCGCGGTGGACGAGAAGACGCTGCCGAAGAACCTGCGCGCGACGCACGTCTCGCTGTTCGACGGAACGCTGCAGGGCCTGGAGCGCACCGACAAGCCCGCATTCTGTTTCCAGGGCCACCCCGAGGCGTCGCCCGGGCCTCACGACATCGGATATCTGTTCGACCGGTTTGTCAGCCTGATGGCTGACAAAGGGGCTAGGAACTAGGGACTAGGGGCTAGGGTGGAAATCAGGAGCTACAAGGACTTGGCGGTGTGGCAGCGGGCAATGCAGCTCACTGCGATGACATACCGCACCACCGTGCACCTGCCGCCGGAAGAGCGATATGGGCTGTCGTCGCAGTTGCGGCGTGCAGCGGTTTCCATTCCGGCGAACATCGCAGAGGGCCGGCAAAGGTCGTCGACGAAGGATTTTCTTCGCTTTCTCTCCTTTGCCGCCGGATCACTCGCTGAACTTGAAACGCTCGTAGAGCTGTCCTCGAGGTTGTACGAATTGAATAGAAATGAGGTGGGCACACTGGTGCAAGAGGCCGATGAGGTCGGGAAGATGCTTCGCTCGCTCCAACAGAGTCTGGAAGCCAAGCTCCCTAGCCCCTAGTCCCTAGCCCCTGGTCCCTCGGAAAATGCCAAAAAGACAAGACATCAAGAGCATCCTGATCATTGGCGCGGGCCCGATCATCATCGGCCAGGCGTGCGAGTTCGATTACTCCGGCGTGCAGGCCTGCAAGGCGCTGCGCGAGGAGGGCTACAAGGTCATCCTGATCAACTCGAACCCGGCGACGATCATGACGGACCCGGCCACGGCCGACGTGACGTACATCGAGCCGATCACGTGGCAGACGGTCGAGAAGATCATCGCGAAGGAAAAACCCGACGCGATCCTGCCGACGATGGGAGGGCAGACGGCGCTCAACTGCGCGCTCGACCTGTGGCGGCACGGCGTGCTCGAAAAGCACGGAGTCGAATTGATCGGCGCCACGCCGCACGCGATCGACAAGGCCGAGGACCGGCTGAAATTCAAGGATGCGATGACGAAGATCGGGCTGGGGTCGGCCCGCTCGGGCATCGCGCACACGCTCGAAGAAGCATGGGGCGTACAGAAGATGGTCGGCTTCCCTGCGGTGATCCGTCCCAGCTTCACGCTCGGCGGCACCGGTGGCGGCATCGCCTACAACCCCGAAGAGTTCGAAGCAATCTGCAAGCGCGGCATCGAAGCGTCGCCGACGAATGAATTGCTCATCGAGGAGTCGCTCCTCGGCTGGAAGGAGTTCGAGATGGAAGTGGTCCGCGACAATGCGGACAACTGCATCATCATCTGCTCGATCGAGAACCTCGACCCGATGGGCGTGCACACGGGCGACTCGATCACCGTCGCGCCGGCGCAGACGCTGACGGACAAGGAATACCAGATCATGCGCGACGCGTCGATCGCCGTGCTGCGCGAAATCGGCGTGGACACCGGCGGCTCGAACGTGCAGTTTGCGATCAACCCGCATGACGGCCGCATGATCGTGATCGAGATGAATCCGCGCGTGTCGCGTTCATCCGCGCTCGCGTCGAAGGCCACCGGATTCCCGATCGCGAAGGTCGCCGCGAAGCTCGCCGTGGGCTACACGCTCGATGAACTGCGCAACGAGATCACCGGGGGCGCCACGCCCGCGAGCTTCGAGCCGACGATCGACTACGTCGTCACGAAGGTGCCGCGCTTCGCGTTCGAAAAATTCCCGATGGCCGATTCGCGCCTGACGACGCAGATGAAGTCGGTCGGCGAGGTGATGGCGATCGGCCGCACCTTCCAGGAATCGTTCCAGAAAGCGCTGCGTGGCCTCGAGGTCGGCGTCGACGGCATGAACGAAAAGACGCAGGACCGCGAAGTGCTCGAGAAAGAACTCGGCGAGCCCGGCCCTGAGCGCATCTGGTACGTGGGCGATGCGTTCGCCGCGGGCTGGACGCTCGACGAGGTGCACGACCTCACGAAGATCGACAAGTGGTTCCTCGTGCAGATCGAGGAGATCGTGAAGATCGAGCTGGAGCTCGAGAAGACGAAGCTCGACGCCATCGACGCGGCCACGTTGCGCATGCTCAAGCGCAAGGGCTTTTCGGACCGCCGGCTCGCCAAGCAGCTGGGCACGACCGACAAGGCGATCCGCGAAAAGCGGCGCGCTTTAGGCATCCGGCCGGTCTACAAACGCGTGGACACTTGTGCCGCAGAATTTGCGACGAACACCGCGTACATGTACTCGACGTACGAAGACGAGTGCGAGGCCGAGCCCACGAACAGGAAGAAGATCATGGTGCTCGGCGGCGGCCCGAACCGCATCGGGCAGGGGATCGAGTTCGACTACTGCTGCGTGCACGCGGCGCTGGCGCTGCGCGAAGACGGGTACGAGACCATCATGGTCAACTGCAACCCGGAGACGGTGTCCACCGACTACGACACCAGTGACCGCCTGTACTTCGAGCCGCTGACGCTCGAGGACGTGCTCGAGATCGTCGACAAGGAAAAGCCGCTCGGCGTGATCGTTCAATACGGCGGGCAGACGCCGCTGAAGCTTGCGCTCGGCCTCGAGCGTGAGGGCGTGCCGATCGTCGGCACCTCGCCCGACATGATCGACGCGGCGGAGGACCGCGAACGCTTCCAGAAATTGCTGCATGAATTGCGCCTCAAGCAGCCGCCCAACGCGACGGCGCGCACGGAAGAACAAGCGCTCGAGAAGGCGGCGGCGCTCGGCTATCCGCTGGTCGTGCGCCCGAGTTATGTGCTCGGCGGACGCGCGATGGAGATCGTGCACGAGCAGCGCGATCTCGAGCGCTACATGCGCGAGGCGGTGAAGGTGTCGAACGATTCGCCCGTGCTGCTCGACCGCTTCCTCAACGACGCGATCGAATGCGACGTGGATTGCCTGTCGGACGGCAAGCGCACGTTCATCGGCGGCGTGATGGAACACATCGAGCAGGCCGGCGTGCATTCGGGCGATTCGGCTTGCTCGCTGCCGCCGTATTCGCTGTCGAAGGCGACGGTCGACGAACTGAAGAAGCAAACCGCCGCGATGGCCAAGGCGCTCAACGTCGTGGGCCTGATGAACGTGCAGTTCGCGATCCAGCAGCAGGACGGCCAGGACGTGATCTACGTGCTGGAAGTGAACCCGCGCGCGTCGCGCACGGTGCCGTTCGTGAGCAAGGCCACGGGCATCCAGCTCGCGAAGGTCGCCGCGCGCTGCATGGTGGGCCAGTCCCTCGAGCAGCAGGGCATCAGCGAAGAAGTCACGCCGCCGTACTTCAGCGTGAAGGAGGCGGTGTTTCCCTTCGTCAAGTTCCCGGGCGTGGACACCATCCTCGGCCCCGAGATGAAGTCGACCGGTGAAGTGATGGGCGTGGGCAAGAGCTTCGGGGAGGCCTTCATCAAGAGCCAGCTCGGCGCGGGCACGAAGCTGCCGCGCCCGACCGATGCGGTCAGGAAGGTGTTCCTCACGGTGAAGAATGCCGACAAGCCGCGCGCGATCGAGATTGCGCGGCAACTCGCCGCGCAAGGCTTCGAGATCGTCGCGACGAAGGGCACCGCCGCAGCCATCAACGCGGCGGGCATCACTTGCCAGCCCGTGAACAAGGTCGCCGAGGGCCGCCCGCACGTGGTCGACATGATCAAGAACAACGAGATCTGCCTCGTGATCAACACGGTGGAAGAACGCCGCAACGCGATCTCCGACTCGCGTGCGATCCGCACGTCCGCGTTGCTTGCGCGCGTGACCACGTTCACGACGATCGCCGGCGCCCAGGCCGCCGTCGAGGGCATGAAGTACATGGACAACCTCGACGTCTACTCGGTGCAGGAACTGCACGCGCAGCTCGCCTGAGGGCCATGCGCGACCGCATCGTGGAACTCGGCGTGCGCGACTGGCACGCGCCCGGCAGCGATCCGCAATGGATCGCGGCGGTCGAAGACGGCAAGGTCCTGTATTTTCCGCAGCTCGCATTCTGTTTATCGAATGACGAGGGTGCGCTGCTGCGGCCCGAGCTGCTGGCGCCAGGCGTGCGCAACATCAGCTGGGACAAGCAACGCGGCTTGAAGGGGGTTGCGGGTGACGGGAAGGTGCAGGCCGCGGTCACCGGCCTCGTGTCGCGCTTTGCCTTGCAAGCCACTGCGCTCGTCCACGGGCTGTTTCCCGCCTACACCTCGAACCTGCGCGCCGCGCCGGCGAGCCTGCGGCCGATGTCGGTGTCGAACCGCAAGCAATCCGTCCGCGCGGACGACCGGCGGCTGCATGTCGACGCGTTTCCCTCGCGGCCGAACTATGGCGAGCGGATCCTGCGCGTCTTCGCCAACATCAATCCCCAGGGGCGGCCGCGCGTCTGGCGCGTGGGTGAGCCGTTCGAGGACGTGGCGCGGCGGTTCGTCCCGCAAGCCAGACCGTACTCGCTGTGGCAGGCCAAGGTCCTCAAGGGCCTGCATGTCACCAAATCCTTGCGCAGCGAGTACGACCACCTGATGCTGCAGATCCACGACCGCATGAAGGCGGACGACGGCTACCAGCGCGACTGCCCGCAGGTCACGATGAACTTTCCCACGGGCAGCGCCTGGGTCTGCTTTTCGGACCAGACGGTGCACGCCGCGATGTCCGGGCAGTACATGATGGAACAGACGTTCCACCTGCCCGCCGCGAAGCAATACAATCCGGACATGAGCCCGCTGGCCATCCTCGGCCGGCTGGCCGGGCACCCCGTCAGCTGAGGCGCCCCGCAGAACACTCCGCCGGACACCGTGTCCGGCGTTTCTTTTGAGAATTCCCGGTTAGGCAAACATGGCCACGATCCCGATCACCCAGCGCGGCGCCGAAATGATGAAGGCCGAGCTCCACCGCCTCAAGACGGTGGACCGGCGCGCCGTCATCAACGCGATCGCCGAAGCGCGCTCGCACGGCGACCTGTCGGAGAACGCAGAGTACGACGCCGCGAAGGATCGCCAGGCCTTCATCGAGGGCCGCATCCGCGAGCTCGAAGGCAAGCTTGCGGCGGCCCAGATCATCGACCCGTCGGCGCTGGACGCGCACGGCAAGGTCGTCTTCGGTGCCACGGTCGAACTCGAGGAGGAAGATTCCGGCGAGCAGGTCAAATACCAGATCGTCGGCGAGGACGAGGCCGACCTCAAGCAGGGCCTGATCAACATCTCCAGCCCGATCGCGCGGGCCCTGATCGGCAAGGAAGAGGGCGACACCGCCGAAGTGCAGACGCCGGGCGGCATCAAGCGCTACGAGATCGTCGCGGTCCAGTACATCTGATGCATTGGAAGGCCCGCGTGCCGCTGCTGGCGGCGTCGCTGTGGTGGGGCAGCCTCACCGCAGTCGGTTTCATCGCGGTGCCGCTGCTGTTCACGCATCTGCCGGTGGCGACCGCAGGCCAGATGGCTGCGCGGCTCTTTACGGGCCAGGCGTGGACGTCGATCGCGTGCGGTTTGCTGGTGTTGATCGCCGCGCGGGGCGACGAGGATGGCGCGAACATCGATTGGGGCCGCGGCGCACTGGGCTTCGCGATCGCCGGGCTGCTGCTGGCGATCCTCATGGAGTTCGCTGTCGCACCGCGTATCCTCGCGCGCCAGGACCTCGCCTTCTGGCACACGGCGGGCATGGTGTTCTACGGCGCGCAGTGGGCCTGCGCGTTGGTCGTGCTGTGGAAGGTCAGCGCGCGGTCCGCTTGACCGACTTCTGCTTGGGCTTGGCCCTCTTGATCTTGCCGCCGGGGGTAAGGCGCTCGTTGCCCAGGACGCGCACGTTGCGCACCTCGGGGCGCTGGCCGCCGCGCGAGCTGTACTTCAGCACCTTGTACTCGCGCGGGCCCGGCTTTCGGTCTTCGTCCACGGCGCGCTCCTTCTTCGGCTTCGGCCGCCAGAACACGAGGAGCTTGCCGATATGCTGGATCTGCGCGGCGCCCAGGTCGTCCGCGATCTCGTCGTACATGCGCTCGCGCTCGAGACGCTCGTCGCCGAACACACGCACCTTGACCAGGCCATGCGCCTTGAGCGCCGCGTCGACTTCCTTCTTCACGGAAGGCGTGAGCCCGTCGCCGCCGATCATGACCACGGGGTCGAGGTGATGCGCTTCGGCGCGATGGACCTTGCGGTCCTGGATGGAGAGTTCGATTCGCGGCATATGCGTATTATGGAGATTCGATGAATGCCACTGCCTTCGATGCCGTGATCGTCGGCGCCGGCTCGATGGGGATGGCCGCCGGCTACTACCTCAGCCGGGCAGGGCAGCGCGTCGTCCTGCTGGACCCGGATGACCCGCCGCATGGCGGCGCATCACACCACGGCCACACGCGTCTCATCCGGCATGCCTATGGTGAGGGCGCGGCGTATGTGCCGCTCGCGCTGCGCGCGCACGAGCTCTGGTTCGATCTCGAGCGGCTTGCGCACACGAAGCTGTTCGAGCGCACGGGCATCATCAACGCGGCGCCCGAGGGCCATCCGTTCATCGCCGAGGTCCAGCGAAGCGCATCGCAGTACGGGCTCGGCCTGCAATGCATGGATGGCGCCCAGGCCAACCAGCGTTGGCCTGCCTGGCAGTTGCCGGCGGACCACGCCGTGTGTTTCGAAGCCGACGCGGGCGTGCTCTATTGCGAGAAGGCAGTGGGGGCGTTCCGTCGCCTGGCGACCGCGCAAGGCGCAGTCGTTCGCGCGAACACTGCGGTGACGCGCATCGATCCCCATCCCGACGGCACGGCGAGCGCGATCACGGCAACGGGTGAAGCGATCACGGGCCGCCACGTGATCGTCTGCGCCGGCAAGCGCACGCGGGCACTCATTGCGCCCCTGGGGCTAGACCTGCCCGTCACGCGCGTGCGCAAGATCTACGGCTGGTTCGACGCCGACCCCCATCTCTTCGGGCCGCGGCTGTTTCCGGGATTTGCAGTGCTCACCGAACTCGGCATGCACTACGGCTTCCCCAGCCTCGAAGGCCGGGGCCTCAAGGCCGGCGTGCATGATGGCGGCCAGCCCGTTCCGGCCGATGCCGGACTCGCACCCTTCGGGGCGAAGGACCTCGCGGATATCGAGGTGTTCCTGCGAAAGCATTTGCCCGGCAGCGGGAACCTGCAGACCGGGGAGACGTGCGAATACGACATGACACCTGACGAACACTTCATCGTGGACAGCGTGCCGGGGCTTGCGCAGGTTCATTTCGCGACGGGATTTTCCGGGCACGGCTTCAAGTTCTCGACTGCGATCGGCGAGGCACTCGCGCAGCGCATCACCCAGGGCGGCAGCACTTCCCGGCTGTCGCATTTTTCAAGCAGGCGATTTGCCAAGACGTGAAGATCAAGACCAAAAGCAAGAAGGTGAACAAGGCGTGGTTGAACGACCACGTCAACGACCCGTACGTGAAGCTCGCGCAGAAGGAGGGCTATCGCGCGCGTGCTGCGTACAAGCTCAAGGAGATCGACGAGACGCTGCGCCTGATCAAGCCGGGCGACGTGGTGGTGGACCTCGGCTCCGCACCCGGCGCTTGGAGCCAGTACGTGCGGCGCAAGTTCGCGCCCGAAGGTGCGGCCACCGGGCAACTGAACGGCACGATCCTCGCGCTCGACATCCTGCCGATGGAGCCGGTCGAAGGGGTCGCTTTCCTGCAGGGCGATTTCCGCGAAGCCGCGGTACTTCAGCAATTGCATGACGCGCTGCGCGGCCGCGCTGTCGACGTCGTGATTTCCGACATGGCGCCGAATCTGTCGGGGATCGAGTCCGCCGACGCCGCAAGGATCACGAACCTGGTCGAACTGGCGCTCGAATTCGCGCAAGGCCACCTCAAGCCCGACGGTGCGCTGGTGGTGAAGCTGTTCCATGGCAGCGGCTACAGCCAGCTCGTGAAACTGTTCAAGGAAACTTTCCGGGCCGTGAAGCCTCTGAAGCCCAAGGCGTCCCGCGACAAGTCCTCCGAAACGTTCCTTGTAGGAGTCGGGCTCAAGTCTTCCGGATAGGCACCCTTTCAACAGGGCGCCCCGCCCTCTGACGCAGGCCGCTCCGCGGCCTGCCCAAAATGCATCAGCCTCCCACTTGAAAGCCCTAGAATGGGTATCAAGTAGGGCTGGGAGTCCCCTCTCTCACGTCGTCCGGAGACACGAGTTGAACAATCAGTGGTTTTCGAAAATTGCCGTGTGGCTGGTCATCGCCCTCGTGCTCTTCACCGTCTTCAAGCAGTTCGACACGCGCGGCGCCGCCGGCGCGACGGTCGTCGGCTATTCCGACTTCCTCGAACAGGTGCGCAACCACCAGGTCAAGCAGGCCATCATCCAGGAGGGCCAGGGCGGCAGCACCGAAATCGTCGCGGTCACCACCGACGACCGCAAGGTGCGCACGACGGCCACCTACCTGGACAAGGGCCTCATCGGCGACCTCATCAACAACAACGTCAAGTTCGACGTGAAGCCGCGCGAAGAGGGTTCGCTCCTCATGACGCTGCTCGTGTCGTGGGGGCCGATGCTGCTCCTGATCGGCGTGTGGATCTACTTCATGCGGCAGATGCAGGGCGGCGGAAAAGGCGGGGCCTTCTCGTTCGGCAAGAGCAAGGCCCGCATGCTCGACGAGAACAACAACACGGTCACCTTCGCCGATGTCGCGGGCTGCGAGGAAGCGAAGGAAGAAGTCAAGGAGGTCGTCGACTTCCTGAAGGACCCGCAGAAATTCCAGAAGCTCGGCGGTCGCATCCCTCGCGGGCTGCTGCTGGTCGGCCCGCCCGGCACCGGCAAGACGCTGCTGGCCAAGGGCATCGCCGGCGAGGCCAAGGTGCCGTTCTTCTCGATCTCCGGTTCGGACTTCGTCGAGATGTTCGTCGGCGTGGGCGCGGCCCGCGTGCGCGACATGTTCGAGAACGCCAAGAAGAACGCGCCCTGCATCA
>DATLBJ010000001.1:0-25977 GCA_035526975.1 Ramlibacter sp. | reverse complement strand
CCTCGACAAGATGTTCCTCCTGATGGACCGCGAGAGGGAAGTCGCGGACAAGGAAGGCGCGCAGCCGCTCGAGGCCGACGACGGCCGGTCGACCGTGCGCTTCGAGCACGTCAACTTCGCATACGAGCCGGCCCGGCCGATCCTCCACGACGTGACGTTCGAGGTCCCCGCCGGCAAGACGGTCGCCGTGGTCGGCCCTTCCGGATCAGGGAAATCGACGCTCGCGCGCCTGCTCTATCGCTTCTACGACGTGAAGGACGGCCGCATCACGATTGCGGGCCACGACATCCGCGACGTCACGCAGGCAAGCCTTCGGCGCTCGATCGGCATCGTCCCGCAGGACACGGTGCTCTTCAACGACACGATCGAATACAACATCGCGTATGGCCGCCCCGGCGCAACGCGCGAGCAGGTGGAAGACGCCGCGCGCGCGGCGCGCATCCACGACTTCATCGTGTCCACGCCGAAGCGCTACGAGACCATGGTGGGCGAACGGGGGCTCAAGCTGTCGGGGGGCGAAAAGCAGCGCGTGGCCATCGCACGAACCTTGCTGAAGAACCCGCCGATCCTGATTTTCGACGAAGCGACTTCCGCCCTCGACTCCGCGAACGAGCGTGCGATCCAGGCCGAGCTCAAAGGCGTCGCACAGAACAAGACCGCGCTCGTCATCGCGCACAGGCTGTCCACCATCGTCGACGCGCACGAGATCCTCGTGATGGAAGCCGGCCATATCGTCGAACGCGGCACGCATGCGCAGCTGCTCGCCAAGGGCGGGCGTTACGCCGAGATGTGGTCGCTGCAGCAGCAGTCCAGCGAAGGCGCCGAGACGTTCGCGGACGTCATCGGGATGTAGGCGCGTTATCGCGCCGCGGATCCCGTTGCGCTGATGGTTTCGCCATCCGCGTTGACGCGGCGCACGGCCGGCAGGCGGGCCTGCTCGTAGTCGAGCTGTTCCATCATGTGATGCATCACCTCGTCGCCGATCTGGTTCTCGCGCCAAAGCCGGATCAGTTCGGCGCGTTCCGCCTTGATCACCGCGTGGCGCAGCCCGTTGATCCATTCCAGCTTGGGCGTCAGCTGGCGACCTTGGGCCGCCGCGACGGCGATGCGTTCGCTGACCTCTGTGCGCAGGGGCTGGGCCCATTCCGCGGGCACGCGGCCCTCGGCGGCCAGCTGGTCGATGGCCGCGAGCGCCGCAGAACTCATCGCCCCGCGCACGCGCACCTGCTCATCGCGCAAGCGCCACTTGGTGCCCACCTTCAGGCGGCGGATCACCGGCGCGAGCGTCAGCCCCTGGCCGATCAGGGTCGCGACGATCACCACGAAGGTGGTGAAGATGATCAGGTCGCGGAACGGGAAGGGCTCGCCACCCGGCAGCGCAAGCGGCAGGGCCAGCGCCGCGGCGAGCGACACAATGCCGCGCATGCCGCACCAGCCCATGATGGTGAGCTCGCTGGTGCGCGGCGCACCGCCGGTTGCGCTGCCGAATCCGCCGGGGATGCGACCCACGGCATAGACCCAGCCGAAACGCACGACGACAGCGGCCGTGGTGACTGCGAATGCAATCGCCGCGAGCTGCAGGTGCGGGTATCGCCCGAGGTTTTCGAGCACGCTGCGCAACTCGAGCCCGATCAGGATGAACACCAGGCTGTTCATCAGGAACACCAGGATGTTCCAGACCGACCGGGCCATGATGCGCATGTTCGCCGTGACGATCTCGGGGGCGTAGCGGCCCCGCACGAGTCCGGCCGCGACCACCGACAGCACGCCCGATGTGTGGATGGATTCCGCGGCAAGGTACGCCGCATAGGGAATCGTCAGCACCGTCAGCACTTCGATGAAAGGGTCGCCGAGGCGCTTGTGCACTTCGATGTAGATGAACGCCAGCACGACGCCGATGGCAATGCCGCCGGCGGACACGGCGACGAACTGCAGCGTGGCTTCCATCAGCGAGAACGTCCCCGTCAGCACCGCCGCAACGGCGAACTTGTACAGCACCAGCCCCGATGCGTCGTTGACCAGGCTTTCGCCTTCGAGGATCGTGACGATGCGCCGCGGGATGCTCAGGCGCGAGAGGATGGCGGTGGCCGCAACTGCATCCGGCGGTGAAACGATCGCGCCCAGCACGAATGCCGCGGCCCACGGCACCTCGGGAACGAGCAGCTTGAGCGTTGCACCGACGGCCAGGGTCGTCGCTGTGACGAGCCCGATGGCGAGCAGGCCGATGGGCCGCAGGTTCGCCTTGAAATCGGTCCACGACGTGAGCAGGGCCGCCTGGTACAGGATCGGCGGCAGCACGATCACCAGGACCAGTTGCGGATCGAAGCCGTGCTTCGGCAGCTGCGGCACCAGCCCCAACGCGACGCCGCCGGCGACCAGGGCAATCGGGTACGGAAACTGGAAGTGGCGCGCGACCCATCCCAGGGCGACGGCACTCAGGAGCAGCAGCAACAGCAATTCGATGTGTGCCATGGCGCGCATGCTAACGGAGGCGCTATATTCCCGCACCCACGATGAGGAGGACCCATGGACACGGAGCCATGTCAGCTGAAGTTCCGCGCCCTCGTCCCTTCCGACCAGCCGCGCCTGTGGCAGTGGTTGCACATCTCGCTGTGGGACCCGCCGCCGGCCGGACTGCGCCCGATCGAAATCCTGCAAAACCCGAACGTTCGTATCTATGCGGAGAACTGGGGCCAGCCCACGGACGTGGGGGTGGTCGCCCAGGTCGATGCCTTCGATGCCGGCGCGTGCTGGATGCGGCTGCTGCCCGGCAACGTCGGCCTTGCGTATGTCGATGCGCACACGCCCCAGCTCGGCATTGCGCTCGACGCGCCCTTCCAGCACCGCGGCTTCGGCACGCCGATGATGAAGGCGGCACTGGACGCGGCGCGCGGGCGCGGCTACAAACAGGTGGCGCTGACCGTTCATCCGGCCAATCCCGCGATCCGCGTCTACGAACGTTGCGGTTTCCGCAAGATCGGGCTGCGAAACACTTACCATCACATGCTCGCGATCCTCGACTGAACCCAGGGAGAGCCGACATGACGCCCCGTCCCGCTCTGCACATCGGCATCGTCGGCTGTTCCGCTGAAGGCGCGGCACTGTGCTACCGCACCATCTGCGAAGAGGGCGGCAAGCAGATGGGGACGCACGCGCACCCGGAAGTCTCGATGCACACGCATTCGCTCGCGGACTATGTGAAGTTCCTCGAGGCGGATGATATGCAGGGCATCGCCGGCTTGATGCTGTCGTCCGCGCACAAGCTCGCCGCCGCCGGCGCGCAGTTCCTCATCTGCCCCGACAACACTATCCACCAGGCGTTCGATTTCGTCGCGCCGAAGTCCCCGTTGCCGTGGCTGCACATCGCGGACGTCGTGGCGAACGAGGCGAAGACGCGCGGCTTTCACAAGCTGGGATTGACGGGCACCAAGTGGCTGGTGGACAGCGAGGTGTATCCGGCCAAGCTGCAGGCGCTCGGCCTCGAATGCATCAAGCCGCCGGACAGCGAACGGGTGCGCATGAACGAGTTCGTCATGGACGAGCTCGTGTACGGCCGGTTCACGCCACGCTCCGTGCACTTTTTCCAGTCCGCGATCACGCGGCTGAAGTCGCAAGGCTGCGACGCCGTGATCCTTGGCTGCACCGAGATCCCGCTGATCATCAGCGACGCGAACTCGCCATTGCCCACGCTCGACTCCACGCGCCTGCTCGCACGCGCGGCGCTGCGCAAGGCGATCACGGAGGGCCAATGAGCCTGAAGGGCACTTGCCACTGCGGCAGCGTCGAAGTGACCATTCCGCGCGCGCCGGAGAAGGGCACGATCTGCAACTGCTCGATGTGCCGGCGCTATGGCGCGATCTGGGGCCATCTGCTGCCCCGGGATGTGCAGGTCCACGCCAAGCCGGGGTCGCTGGAAGGTTACGAATGGGGCGAGAAGTCGATCCGCTTCATGCGCTGCGCGAACTGCGGCTGCGTCACGCACTACGACCTGCTCCAGTCGCAAGGCGACGACGACACGATGTGCGTGAACGTCCGCATGTTTCCTCCCGAAGCCATTGGCAACATCCGCATCCGCCGCTTCGACGGTGCGGACACATGGAAATACCTCGAGGACTGACATGCCCGCGCTCGACGTGAACACGCTCCAATCGGTGCTTGCGCCGATCTTCCCGGGCCTCATGGGCGTGAAGCTCGTGTCCGTTTCGGAAGATCGCGTCCTCGCCGAGATGAAGGTGAGGCCCGAGCTGTGCACGACCGGCGGCATCTGCCACGGCGGCGCGTACATGGCGTTCGCGGACACCGTCGGCGCCGTCGGCACGGTCATGTCGCTGCCGCAGGGCGCAAGAACGACCACCACCGATTCCAGCACCAAGTTCATTGCCGCCGCGAAGGAAGGCACCGTCGTCACAGCGGAGGCCGTTGCCCTGCATCGAGGGCGCACCACGCACGTGTGGCAGACGTCGATCCGGCGTGACGACGGCAAGCTGTGTGCCGTGGTCACGCAGACGCAACTCATCATTCCCGCCTGAACCGTAAAATCGGGAGATGCTCGACATCTCCCTCCTGCGCAAGGACCTGCCCTCGGTCGTCGCGCGACTCGAAACCCGCGAGAAGCCGCAACCTTTCCTGGACGTGGCGGCGTTCTCCTCGCTCGAAGCCGAGCGCAAGCAGATCCAGACCCGCACCGAAGAACTGCAGGCGCAGCGCAATGCATTGTCCAGGCAGATCGGCCAGCTGAAATCCAAGGGCGAAAGCCCCGATGCGGTGATGGCGCAGGTCGCGCAGATCAAGACCGATCTGGAGCAGTCGGCGGCCCGCCTCGACGCAATCCAGCCGGAGATCGAAGCATTGCTGCTCGGCATCCCGAACCTGCCGCACCCCGACGTGCCGGTCGGCGCGGACGAGAAGGGCAACAAGGAGTTGCGCCGGTGGGGTGAGCCGCGCAAGTTCGATTTCGCGGTGAAGGATCACGTCGACATCGGCGAGAAGCTCGGGCTCGATTTCGCGACGGGCGTCAAACTCAGTGGCACGCGCTTCACGGCGATGCGCGGACAGATCGCGCAGCTGCATCGCGCCCTGGCGCAGTTCATGCTCGACACGCACACGCGCGAGCACGGCTACACCGAGTGCTACACGCCGTACATCGTGAATGCCGCGACGCTTCGCGGCACGGGGCAGCTGCCGAAGTTCGAGGAAGACCTCTTCGCGGTGACCAAGGGCGGGCAGGAAGGTTTCGAGGACGAAGAGCGCCAGGCGCTGTACCTGATCCCGACCAGCGAGGTGTCGCTGACGAATTTCGTGCGCGACGAGATCCTCGCCGAAAGCGAGCTGCCGGTGAAACTCACCGCGCATACGCCGTGCTTCCGCTCCGAGGCGGGCAGCGCCGGCAAGGACACGCGCGGCATGATCCGCCAGCACCAGTTCGACAAGGTCGAGATGGTGCAGGTCGTGCATCCGGACAACAGCTATGGCGCGCACGACGAGATGACGCAGCACGCGGAGAACATCCTGCAGAAGCTCAAGCTGCCCTATCGCGTGATGCTCCTGTGCACCGGCGACATGGGCGCGGGCGCTACCAAGACGCATGACCTCGAAGTGTGGTTGCCCGCGCAGGACACCTATCGCGAGATCAGCTCGATCTCGAACTGCGAGGCGTACCAGGCGCGCCGCATGCAGTCGCGTTTCAAGAACGCGCAGGGCAGGAACGAGCTCGTGCACACGTTGAACGGCTCCGGCCTTGCAGTGGGCCGCACGCTCGTTGCCGTGATCGAGAACTACCAGAACGCCGACGGCTCCGTCACCGTTCCGGACGTGCTGCGGCCCTACATGGGCGGCACGGAAGTCCTTCGCGCCTGACGGAAAAAGCGCAGCATTTCCTTCGTCGCGTCGGGCCCTTTCGCATCGGTGTACGAGCCGCGCGGGCTGCCGCCCGACCATGCGTGCGCTGCGCCGTGAACTTGCCAGAGCTCGGCTTGCGGCGTGCCGTCCGCAGACGACTTCACCTGCCGCGTCCATGCGTGGCCCCCGGGCACGCGCCCGCTCTCGGTGCGAACGCCCGCACCAACTCCCGCTGCCCAGAACAGGTTCTCGCCATTGCCCGGATGCACGGTCGGGTCGGAGTCGCCGTGAAAGACGATGACCGGCGTTGCAAGCTGCTGCGTTGCCGCCGTGCCCTTGGCGCGCCCGTCCTTCATCGCCTGCAACGCCGATGGAAGGTCGCGGGCCGCACCTTGCGGCAGGCCGGAGTGCACCCCCACCGCCGCGAAGATGTCGGGGTAAGTTTGTCCGAGGATCGCGGCCATCGCGCCGCCCGCCGAAAGGCCCGCGACATAGACGCGCGAAGGATCGATGCCGTAGCGCGCGATCACGTCCTGCGTCATCGCGGCGAGGATGGCCGGTTCACCGCGGCCGCGCTGCTGGTGGCTGTGCTTGAACCAGTTCCAGCAGCGCTGGGGGTTCGCCTTGGCCGACTGCGCCGGATACAGCACGAAGAAACCCTCGCTGCGCGCGGCATCGTTCATCGCCGTGCCTGCTGCGAAATCGTCCGGGTCCTGCGTGCAGCCGTGCAGCATGACGACCAAGGGAAGCGCCCCGGTCAGTTCGCCCGGTGGGACGTACAACTTGTAGTCGCGCGCAGAGGGTCCGGTGCCAAAGCGGCCTGCGACGAAACCCTCTCCGCGCGGTTTGGCGGGCGGCGCGTCCGCAGCAGGCGCGGGCCCCTCGGGAACCACGCGCGCTTCGACGTCGATGACGTCGCCGTTGTCGGCGCGGATGTCCGGGCTGTGACCCGGACTGGATTCCGCGTTGTTGTCGCGCTGGGCGAGTGCGGATTGGATGGCAGCTGTGGCCGCGGCGAGGTCGCCGGATTGGGTCAACCGTGTCGCGTCCTGCATGAGGCGCTGGAATTCGATGTTCATCTTTGCAACCTTGAAGCACTCCCGGAGAATGCAAGGGTCGGGCCTGCCTTTGTTGCAAATGAGCTGCCGCGGGATCGTTTAGAATGACGGGCTTCGCACCACGCGAACCGAATCCAGGAGCGGTGGCAGAGTGGTCGAATGCGCCGGACTCGAAATCCGGTGTACGGTTATGCCGTACCGTGGGTTCGAATCCCACCTGCTCCGCCAAGGACCTGTTCACACAGGTCCATCAGAGTCCCCCACAGCAGCAAAGAGACTTGAGAAATCAAGGCTTTTGGTCTCGGCCGGCGGCCACGATCCGGTCGTCTTCGCTGGATACGTCCGTGTGTTCGTCGAGGCCGAGAGATACCGCGGCTTCTGAAGCCAGCCTTCGCCGAACACGAGAGGGCCGTGTGTGCCTCCGATTCTGACCACCTCCGACCCACACCAACGCATGAACTCCGATTCGATTGGTCATGGAAGTTGCGCGTACCGAGTACGTCAGTGTGGGTCGCGTGGCCGGATCTCTACGACTTCGCGGGTCCGCCCCGGTTGATCAGGTTGTTGGTCTCGAGCACCAGTTTTTCGATCCCAGCCTCGGGACTGGTGCTTCCGCGCATCACGGCGTTGATGACGTCACGCTGGGCGCGCCAGATAGCCACCGAAGAGCCCCCTGGGTAACCTTGCCACGGCTTGGCCCGGCTGGCCGCGACGAACACGGTCTTGAAGTTGGGGTTCTGCTCATAGAAGCCGGCAAGCGCTTCGGCTGCCTTCAGGTTGGTGGGCGCGTAGCCGGTGCTTTCCACCACGATCTTCTGCGCCTCCGGTCCGCCGACGAACTTCAGGTACTCCCAGGCCGCCTTTTGCTTGGCGGGGATGGCCGTCGTGATCAGGGCCGCACAACCGCCCGTGGGCAAACCGCCGTTGGCCTTGTCGTCCACGGGGAAGACGGATGTGCGCAACGTGTATTTGTCACCCACCAGGTCAGTCACCTGGCGCAGCCGCGCCGGCGTGTCGGCGAAGATGCCGATCTTGCCGGCGATGAACAACTGTCGCGACTGATCCCAGTCCATGACGGGCATGCCCCCATCGGTGACCATCTTGCGGAAATTGCGCATCACCTTCAGGCCGACCGGCCCGCTGATGGCCGAGGCTGTTTCTGCGGGGTTGAGCATGCTGCCGCCCGCTTGCAGGATCATGGACCGGAACAGCCAATCGTCAGGCCAATCGTGAACGTTGTAGGCGATGCCGGCCACGTCGGGGCCGCTCTTGGCCTTGATCTGGGCCGCCAAGGCAATCATGCCGTCCCACGTGTCGGGCATCTTGTTCGGGTCGCCGCCGCCGGCCCTCACCAGCTGCTCATTGAAGTAGATGACGGGCAGCGAAGCGTTGAACGCCATTCCATAGGTGCGCCCGTCCACGTTGCCCAGCGCCAGCACGTTGTCGGAGTAATTCTGGCGTTTCCAGGCCGGGTCTTCCTTTGCCAGCAGGGGGCCGATTTCGGTGATCTGCTTGCGCTTGATGAGGGTGCGGACCAGCTCGGACTGCAGGTGATAACCCGAGTAGTACATGTCCGGCAACTGGTTGGTCATTGCCTGTCGCAGCATGCTCTGGTGGCCTTCGTCGTAACTGGCAGCCGGCGCGCGAAAGCTCACCTTGATGCTCGACTGCCGCTTCATGAACTCCGCGGCTATGGGCTCATGGAATTTTGCGAACGACGGGTTGCAGTACAGCACGTCCAGCGTCACGACTTCTTGCGCCTGCGCCAGCCGGCCCATGAACGGCGTCGAGCCGGCCGCCGTCGTCCACTTGAGGATATCTCTGCGATTCAGCATTGCTTGTCTCCTTAGAAAATGATTCTTCCAACTCGGCGGTGTGGGCAACGCGCGGGCCGCCTCAGGTTCCCTTGTGCGCGTTGATCTCTGGACTGGTTCGGCACTCGACTTGGCGCGGTGCCGTTGCTTTCGCTATGCGACTGAGGTCGTGCATGGTTTCGCGCAGCGCCGGATAGGCTTTCTTGTAGACCTCGAACAGTGGCTCGTAGGCCGACGACATCCTGCTCGGGACTGCCCGCTCACGCAGGGACACCCACCCCCGCTCTGCTTGTTGAGGGCTGACCAGGCCCACTCCGAAAGCAGCCAGCAGTGCAGCGCCCATTGCGGCCTCGACGTCTTCCTGGATGGTGAGCACTTGGCGACCGGTCACGTCCGCAATGATCTGCATCCACAAGTCCGACTGCGCTGCGCCTCCCACCACAATCAGTGGCTCGTCGAGCTCGGCGCAGCCGCGCGCACCGGCTTCCATGTTGTGCCGCAGCGCGTAGGTCACGCCTTCCAGCACGGCGCGGTACAGGGCCGCACGGCGGTGGAACAGCGTCAGCCCGGCAAACACCCCGCTGGCCTGGCCGTCCCAGATCGGACTGCGCTCGCCCATGAGGTAAGGAAGGAACAGCAGCCCGCCGGCGCCAGGGGCGAGCTCTCTTGCCTCGTTCTCCAGGATTTCGTAGATGCCTTCCTCGGTTGCGGCGGGCTCGTCTGCGAGACCGCGGCAGAACTGCTCGCGAAACCAGCTTACGCAAGCGCCGGCGGTGATGGCTCCGCCGAACACGTAGGCATCCGCGCTGCTGCCATAGACATACGGCATGCTCACGAGTCCATGGCTCGCGTCGACCTCGCGCGAGATGAAGCCCCAGCACATGCTCGTGCCGAGCATCGCGACATGCTGGCCCTGGCGCGTCACACCCGCGGCGAAAGTGGCGACGGCCGCATCGATACCCCCCGCGACCACCGGCACCCCTTGCGGCAGGCCAAGGCGAAGCGCCGCCTCAGCAGTCAGTGAACCGACGATGTCACTGGACGCTACAAGGCGCTGCGGCATGAAGTCTGGCGGGATTCCCAACGCGTCCAGCATTTCAGCCGACCAGGTCCCTGCCTTGAAGTCGTAGACCCCGCCGATGTTCCCGCCGGAGGACCGGTCCACCGCAACCTCGCCCGTGAGCCGATGAACCACGAATGCGTTCGGTGGCAGGAACTGGCGGGTCTGGCGCCAGACGTCCGGACGGTGCTCCTTGAGCCACAGCATCTTGGTGAAGCCGTAGTAGCTGTCGACGCCGTTGCCGGTGATGGACTGCAGGCGATCCTGGTCGATGTGCTCGCGCACCCATTTCACCTGCGCCTCGGCGCGCCGGTCCATCCAGATCAGGCAAGGATGCAGGGGCGTCATTTGTGCATCCACGGGGATGCCGGAACCGCCGTAAAGGCTGCTGACGCAAATGCCTCGTACGCAATCCGGCGTGAACCCCGGATGGTTGACGGCGGCTGAGACGCACCGCGCGATGCACGTGAACACCGCGTCCAGCCAAACCTGCGGCCATTGCTCGGCCCACAGCGGCTGCGGCGTATCCGGCTTGTACGCGTGCGAGTGCTGCGCAACGATGCGGCCGGCTGCATCGCACAGGAGAGCCTTGGTGCTCTGCGTGCCGATGTCGACGCCGATGACGTAGTCCATGGCCCTTTCCTAATGCGACGGCTTGAGCAGGACCTTCACCGAATCCAGCGAATTGGCCAGGGGCATGGCTTCGTCCCAGTCCTCCAGCGCGTACGAATGGGTCACGATCCCCTTGGATGTGACCAGGCCGCGTGCGAGCAGGTCGATGGCGATCGGGTAGCAGTAAGGCCCCAGGTGCGCACCGCGCACATCCAGCTCCTTGCGGTCCCCGATGATCGACCAGTCCACCGCCGTGTCGGCGCCGAAGACCGAGAACTCCACGAACCGCCCCAGCTTGCGGATCATGTTCAGGCCTTGCGTCACCCCGGCAGGCGCGCCGGTTGCCTCGATATACACGTCGCACCCATAGTTGCCGGTCAGTTCGCGCACCACGGCAAGCGCGTCCTCGCTCGCCGGGTTGATCACGACGTCCGCGCCAAAACGACGGGCCAGTTCGAGCCGCTCGGGCACCATGTCGATCACGACCAGCTTGCGCGGCGTCTTGAGCCTGGCGACCTGGACCATCATGAGCCCGATGGGCCCGGCGCCGGCGATCACCACCACGTCTTCGAGTTGGATGTCCCCGCGCTGCACCGCGTGGATGGCGCACGACAACGGTTCGATGATGGCCGAGTCCTCCAGCGACAGCTGGGTCGGGATCTTGTGCACGCGGGCGGTGGCAGGCAGGCGCATGTACTGCGCCATTCCTCCGTCGGCCACCTCGCGCTGGAAGCCGAAGATGTTGTGCACCTCGCACATCCAGTAGGCCCCGGTGCGGCAGTAGCGGCAGTTGTCGCACGGAACGATCTGCTCTGCGATCACGCGGTCTCCCAGCGCGACGCCGAAACGGGCCGACGCACCGTCGCCGAGCTCCTCGACATAGCCGAAGAATTCGTGGCCGGGGATCACCGGCGCCTTGACGTACGGGTTGTCGCCGCCCCAGAACATCTTGGCCCCTGACCAGCACTTGCAATCACTCGCGCAAATCCCGCAAGCCGCGATGCGGATGACGAGTTCATTGACCTGGGCGCGCGGCCGCGGAACCTTTTCCACGCGGTAGTCCCGGGGCCCGTGGCACACCACGGCAACCATCCTGTCGTCACTTGAATACATGTGCGTCTCCATTCGGCCGGTCGTCACGGGCGGTGTTTTCCCTAGCCTGCTTGCCCGGTCACTTCATCTGCTGTAATCTGCGCAATCGATTGTGCCCCCACGCCGAAATGAACGCAAGCAGATTGCAATCACCGCGCAAATGCGTTGTCGCCGGACGCGGCGGCCGGGGCCGGGGCGAAAATCCAGCCTTGTCCAATGCCGGACTCGCCCGGAGAGCGCGACGCATGCCGAAAAAGATTTCCACGATTTATGACCTGGCGGCGCTGGCCGATGTATCGGCATCGACCGTCAGCGCCGTGATGAGCGGCACGTGGCGCGAGCGGCGCATCGCCGAGGCGACCGCGCTCAAGGTGCAGCAACTTGCGGACAAGCATATTTTCAGCATCAACCGGCAGGCCAGCGGTTTGCGCCGGAGCAAGTCCGGGCTGACCGGAATGATCATTCCGCAGCACGACCACATGTTCTTCAGCTTGATGGCGCAGGCTTTCGAAAGGTTTGCGCGCGAGCGTCAATGGCATCCCCTCGTCGTGAGTACCTTGCGCGCTCCCGAGCTCGAACTGGAAACCGTTCGCGCGCTCATCTCGTACCGCATCGAGCACCTGGTCATCACCGGGGCGACTGACCCGGACTCGGTCAGCAAGGTGTGCCGCCAGTACGGCGTGGCCCATGTCAATGTCGACCTGCCCGGGCACATGGCCGCCTCCGTCATCAGCGACAACTACTGGGGGGCGCAACAACTCACGCGGGAGCTGATGCAACGCTCCCGGCCGCAGCGCCGCGCGCTGCGCAACCGCGCCTATTTCGTGGGCGGCCTCGCGTCCGACCACGCCACGCGCCGTCGCATCGAGGGGTTCAGTGATGTTTTGCGCGCGTTCGGGGGCGAGTTAAGCGACGACCAGGTTGATGCCAGCGGCTACGACGCCGACGTGGTGGAAGTCGTCGTGCGAAAGCTGTACGCGCGCATCGGCGGCCTGCCCAAGGCACTCTTCATCAATTCCCTCGGGGCCCTCGAGGGTGTCACACGCTTCCTCAAGACCCTTCCGCACGAGGAACTCGACGGCTGCGCCTTCGGTTGCTATGACTGGGAACCGTTTGCCCGCATGTTGAACTTCCCGCTGGTCATGGTCCGGCAGAACGTCGAAGGCCTGATGGCGGAAACGTTCCGCATCTTCGATGAAGGCACGCACGCTCGCAAGGCGGTCGTCGAAATCAAGCCCGAACTTGTCCTGCCCTGAGCGCAAGAAAGTTCCCCATGCTGATAGCCCATATCTCCGACATGCATGTGACGCCGAAGGGGCGCCTGGCTTACGGCCGCGTCGACACAGGGGCCATGCTGCGGTCCGCGATTTCCCAGCTCAATCGCATCGCGCCGCGACCGGACCTGGTGCTGATGACGGGCGACCTGGCTGCACATGGCGAGGTCGAGGCGTATGCGCACCTGCGCGAAATCCTGGCCGAACTCCAGATGCAGTACCTGGTGATCGGCGGCAACCACGACGACGCCGAAAACTTGCGCGCCGCATTCCACGACCACAACTACCTGCCCGCGCAGGGATTCATCCAGTACGCGGTGGACGATTACCCGCTGCGCATCGTCGCGGTGGACACCGTGGTGCGCGGGCAGGTGCTTGGCTCGCTGTGCGATACGCGGCTCGCCTGGCTCGACCGCACCCTCGGCGAGAAGCCGTCCACGCCCACGCTGTTGATGATGCACCACGCGCCCTTCGTCACGGGCCTGGCGCATTCCGATGAACTCTGCCTGGAGCGCGTCGAAGAACTGGAACGCGTCATCTCGCGTCACCCGCAGATCGAACGCATCCTGTGCGGACACGTGCACCGCGCGGTCCAGGTGCGCTTCGGCGGCACGTTCGCTTCCTCGTGTCCCAGCACGGCACACCAGAGCTGCCTGGATTTGCGCGAGAACGGCAAGGACATGTTCACGCTGGAGCCGCCCGGCTTCCAGCTGCACCGCTGGCACAACCAGCGACTCTTCACCTACACCTTGAACGTGGGGACGTTCGAGGGGCCCTTTCCCTTCCATTGAGTGCTGGCAAGCAAGAACATCCACGGAAATTGTCCATATGGCGGCGGTCTCACTGAAAGGCATATCCAAGGGCTTCGGCAACACGCCGGTCCTGAAGCATGTCGACCTGGACATCGTGGACGGCGAATTCCTTGCGCTGGTGGGCCCATCGGGCTGCGGCAAATCGACACTGCTTCGCATCATTGCCGGGCTTGAGCGGCAAGACGCCGGCTCGCTGTCCATCGGCGACAACGTGGTTGACCACTTGCGGCCCCATGAGCGCAAGGTGGCGATGGTGTTCCAGAACTACGCGCTGTACCCCCACATGACGGTGTTCGAGAACATGGCGTTGCCGCTCACCATGGCGCGGCTCAATCTGCTGGAGCGCATTCCGTTCATAGGCGCGCTGTCGCGGCGCAAGCGCCGGGTGATGGAGGACATCATGCGCCACGTCCAGGTCGTGGCCGAGCAACTGCGCATCGAAGCCTTTGGCAGCCGCAAGCCTTCGCAGCTGTCGGGCGGCCAGCGCCAGCGAGTCGCGCTGGGACGCGCCATGGTGCGCGACCCCGACGTGTTCCTGATGGACGAGCCCCTTTCCAATCTCGACGCGAAACTGCGGGTGCACATGCGCACTGAACTGGCCGAACTGCACGACCGCCTGGGCGTCACCATGGTTTATGTGACACACGACCAGGTGGAGGCCATGAGCATGGCCGACCGGCTTGCCGTGATGGACCAGGGAACGATCCTGCAGCTCGGAACGCCGGCGGAGGTCTATGAGCGTCCCGCCAGCATCGTTGTGGCGCAATTCATCGGCAGCCCGGGCATCAACCTCATCCCGGCGGCGGTGGGCCCTGCCGGCCTTGTGGAAATGGCGGGGCTCGCGCTTCCGCTGGCGACATCGCTTCAGCCGGGTACGCGCATCACCATCGGTGTCCGCCCTGAAGCCGCGCGCCTGCAGCCGCTCCCGGGGGATGTACAGATTCCCGTGAAGTTCCGTCGCCGGGAAAACCTCGGGTCGGAAAGCATCCTGCACTTCGCGCTGGCGGGATCGGATGGGTCGATGCTGTGCACGGTTTCCAACGACCAACTGTCCGCCGATGCAGGTGCGAGCCAGACCACGTTGGCCGTGTCGGCAAGCCAATGCCATGTATTCGACGAGAACGGGTGGCGTGTGACTCCCTCACGCCTTGACGACGCGGAGGCACCGGACAAGCCGGACGCGGCGCCGCCGCGGCCCCTGGAGGCGGCCACATGAGCTCAGCGGCCATCGCCACCGCAACGCGGGGAGCAATGCCGCGTCGCACCGCGCGCGATCGCTTCGAAGCGTTGGCGGGCATTGGCTTTGCCATGCCCGCATTCGTGCTGCTGCTTCTCACCCACATCGCGCCACTGTTTCTCCTGCTGGGGCTGAGCTTCACCAGCTATGAGTTGGGCGCGGTCGATGTCGAATCCGTCGGGCTGAAAAACTTCCGGGATGCGTTCGCGGACCCGGCCATGCGAACCTCGCTTGGCAATACGTTGCTGTACGTGGCGATCGTGGTCCCGGGCAGCGTGCTGCTGTCCTTGCTGGTGGCCATCCTGGTGTATCGCCGTACGCGCAGCCGCGGCTTCTACGAGGTGGTCTATTTCCTGCCCGTCACCACCACGTTGATCGCCATGGCGAGCATGTGGCAGTTCCTGCTGCATCCTCAGCTCGGCCCGATCAATTCCTTCCTCGATGCCATCGGCATGGGCCGCACCGCCTTCCTCAGCACCCCGTCCACCGTCATTCCCACGCTGGCGGCCATTGGCGTGTGGCAGTTGCTCGGCTTCAACATGGTCCTTTTCCTCGCCGGCCTTTCGGCGATTCCGAAAGACGTGTACGAGGCCGCCGACGTCGACGGGGCCACGCACCCGGTGGACCGCTTCCTGCGAATCACCTGGCCCCTGCTGGGGCCGACCACCATGTTCGTCACGGTCACGACGTTCATCACCGCGTTCAAGATATTCGATACGGTGGCGGTGCTGACCCACGGCGGACCCATGAAATCGTCGCAGACGGTGCTGTATTCGATCTATCTCGAGGGGTTCCAGTATTTCCACATCGGCTATTCAGCAACGCTGACCCTGATCTTCCTGCTCTTCACGCTGCTCTTTTCGGGGGCCCAGACGATCTTCATGGACCGACGGGTGCACTACTGATGAAACCATCCACTCCCGCATCCGCCCGTCTTCGCCGGGGGGTTTCACTGGTGATGGTCCATGGCATCCTCCTGGCGGGCGCGTTCGTGATGCTGATGCCGCTCATTTTCATGCTGCTGACTTCGATCAAGCCGCCCTCGGAAATATTCGAAGCGACCTTCAGCTTGTGGCCACGCAAGTTCCACGGCGTCGAGAATTTCAAGGCCGCCCTCGCCACCGCTCCCTTGCTGCGGTTCCTCGTGAACGGTGCGATCGTCTGCGCGGGCATTCTCATCGTGCAGCTGCTGGTTGCCATACCGTGCGCCTACGCACTGGCCAAGCTCGATTTTCCCGGCAAGCCGGTGCTGTTCGCGCTGGTTGTGCTGGGCCTGTGCATTCCGGTCCAGGCGCCGGCACTGCCGCTCTACCTCGCATTTGCGAAGCTCGGCGTGCTCAACACCTACTTCTCGATGATGGCGCCGTTTTTCTGCTCGGTGTTCGCAGTGTTCCTGTTGCGGCAATTCTTCAAGGGCTACCCTGACGAAATAATCCAGGCCGCCCGGCTGGATGGCATGAGCGAGTTCGAGATCATCTGGCGGATCGTCGTCCCCAGCGCCGGCCCGGCCATCGCTGCGTTCTCGGTGTTCTCGGTCGTCGCGCACTGGAACGACCTCTATTGGCCGATGATCGTTGTGTCGGACTCCAAGCTGGCCACGCCACCGCTCGGGATGATGTTCTTCGCCGACTCGGAGTCGGGCTCGAACTACGGCGCGCTCTCGGCCGGCGCCACGGTGATCACCGCGCCCCTCGTCATTGCTTTCCTGCTTGCCCGCCGCCGCTTCATCGCCGGTATCACCATGACCGGCATCAAGTAACGCCGGTACAAAAAAGTCGATTTCCAAAGGAAAGAAAAGATGAGTGTTCCATCACGTCGAGACCTCGTCGGCTTGCTCGAAGGGGCGCAGGCCGTGGTGGCCAGGGCTGCCGACACGCTTGTCACGATGCAGTTCGGCGGCTTGCGTCCGCAGCGCAAGGAACTGCTCGACATCGTGACCGAGGCTGACCTTGCAGCGGAAAAGATCGTCATCGACGGCCTGCAGGCGCTGGCGCCAGGCGTCGCGATCCTCGCCGAAGAGAGCGGGGCCACTGGCAAGCAGGATGGACCGCGGTGGATCATCGACCCGCTGGACGGGACCATCAACTACGCGAGCGGCCTTCCCTTCTATTCGGTCACCGTGGCGTATGAGGCTGAAGGTGCTGTCCGTGTCGGTGTGGTCAACGCTCCCGGCATGGGCATCGTGGCGTCGTACGCCGAAGGGGCGGCGGCCACCGTGAATGGCGTCCCGGTGCGGGTGCGCGAGGTGCGTTCCCTGTCCAACGCCGTGGTGTCCGTGTGCCTGACGTCGAACTTTTCCCGAGACGAGGTTGCCGTGACCGCGGCGATCATCGAGCGGCTCGGGACTGTTGCGAGAGGCGTGCGCCTGGTCGTCTCGAGCGCGCTCGAGATGTGTCTCGTCGCCACCGGACGCATCGATGGTTTCGTTTCGATCAAGGCGGATGTCGTGTCGTATGCTGCCGGGCTCGCGCTGGTCAGGGCGGCCGGCGGCCGGGTGACCAACCTGCGCGGCGCCGACTCGTCGGTGGATGACCTCGAAAAGATCTCTTCGAACGGTTGGATCCACGAAGAGCTTTTGAGGCACGTCAACGAAGCGAGCGATCGCCACGGACCCGCAGAGTCGGCAGCTCGTTGAAACAGGCGCGCCCGTTCGATTTGGTCATCTTCGATTGTGACGGGGTGCTCGTCGACAGTGAAACGATCGCCTGCAGCACCGTTGCGAGTGCCTTGGGGCGTCACGGGATCCCATGCACGACATCGGAGGTCATGGCCCTTTTCCTGGGGCGCTCCTCGACGGTCATTACGGACCATTACGCACGCACGGCAAACGGGCCCCTTCCGCCAGGTTTCATGGCCGAGTGGCGGGCGCAGTTGTTCGAGGCGTTCGCGCGTGAATTGAAGCCGATCGAGGGGATCCGTGCGCTTGTCGAAGCGCTCGATGTGCCGTATTGCGTGGCTTCGTCGAGCGACCAGCAGCGCATCGAGATCGCACTGCGCAAGTGCCACCTTTGGGATCTGTTTCAAGGGCGCATCTTCAGCACCAGCATGGTGGCGAACGGCAAGCCCGCGCCGGACGTGTTCCTCCTCGCCGCATCGACGCACGGCGTCAAGCCGGAGCGGTGCCTTGTCATTGAGGACAGCGTCAGCGGTATCACCGCGGCGAAGGCCGCCGGGATGACGGCCTACGGGTTCAAAGGGGGAGGCCATTTTTCCGTGCTGGATCAAACGGCGGAGTTGGCAAGAGCTGGAGCGGATCGCGTCATCGGGTCGATGAGCGAGCTTCAGCCCTTTGTATTGCCGTGCCGAAGGCGGCATCGCTGAAAATGCCCCATGCCTGACGAACCCACGCGCCTGTCCAAGATCGTGGCAGCGCAATTGCCTTGCTCGCGGCGCGAAGCCGAGCAATACATTGCCGAAGGATGGGTGCGCGTGGACGGCAAGGTGGTGGAGGAGCCGCAGTTTCGCGTCGCCGGTGAACGCGTCGTCGAGATCGATCCTCGCGCAAAGTTGCAGAGGGCCGCAGCGGCGACGTTTTTGTTCCACAAGCCGCCCGGGATGAACTCCGTCCAGGCGCAAGAGCTGCTGCCCGGCGCCGCGACGCACTGGGCGGGCGACGTGTCCGGCATCCGGCGCGTGAAAAGCCATGGCATGGGATTGATTTCCCTGTTGTCGCTCCCGCCGCAGGCAGAGGGCCTGTCGGTGATCAGCCAGGATCACCGCATCGTGCGCAAGCTGCGTGAAGACGGGCAACTTGTCGAGCAGGAGCTGGTCGCCGAAGTTTCAGGCGTCATCGCACCCGGAGGGTTGGAGCGGCTGGGCAACGGCCTCGTCTTCGAGGGCCGTCCGCTGCCGCCCGCGCGCGTGAGCTGGCAGAGCGAGGCACGGCTGCGGTTTGCCGTGAAGGGACTGCCGCTGCAGATGGTTCCGTGGATGTGCGCGCAAGTGGGCCTCGAGCTCACCGCCTTAAAACGCATCCGGATCGGCCGCGTGCCGATGGGGCGACTGCCGCGCGGCGAGTGGCGCTACCTGGCCGCCGGCGAACGGTTCTAATACGGCTCTCATGAGACGGATCACATTCACACTTTTCGCTTTTCTCGCATTGACGCACCTGGGGGCTTCAGCGGCCACCCCCGCGGAAGAAGAAGTCATGGCGGTGACCCAGGCCGCGTGCGACGCGTTCAGGAACAGGGACCTGCCCGCTCTCGAGCAACTGCTGGCGCCGGACTTCACGCTCGTCGGGACCGACTCGGCCATCCAGCCGCGTGCGCAAGCCATATCCGAAGTGCAATCCGGCGAACCTCGCTACGAACTCTTCCAGAACCACGACATGTCGGCGCACGTCTATGGCGACGCGGCGGTGGTCCAGGGCATCACCTCATTGAAGGGCACGGCGGGTGGAAAGACCTTCGCGGTGGACGTACGCTTTACCGACACTCTCATTCGAACCGGCGGTCGTTGGCGCATCGTCGTGAGCCACGTGACGCGCATTCCGCCCGTCGCGCCGAAGCGCACGGACTGAACCTGCGCCGCCGTTCACCACGCCGCTTCAAGTACGCCCAGCAGCTCCTCCGCATCGCGCACCTTGCGCGGGTTGTCCCGCACGAACCAGTCCCCGAACGAAACCGAAGCGAGCTGCGGCAGCGATTCGCGGGTGACGCCGAGGTCACGCAAGCGTTGCGGCAGCCCCGGCGCGTTGAGCACCGGGTCCAGCGCATCGACCACCGATTCCACCGAGAAGTCGTGGATATCGAGCGCAGTCGCGAGGTTGTGAAGCCCTGACGGCGCGGCCTCGGCGTTGAAGCGCAGGACATGCGGCATCACCACCGCATTCGCGAGCCCATTGTCGACGTGGAAGCGCGCGCTGATCGCATGACCAAGCGGGATCGCGATGCCGGCGCCGGTGAAGTCGGTGCCATGGCCGCACATCAGCGAAGCCATCATCAGGTCCTCGCGATCGACGCGCGGAAGTCCGCGCACGAGCATGCGCAGCGCGTGCATCAGCAGCGCGTCCGAGAACGGATCGCCCGATCGGGACATCAATCCCTCGATAGCCATCGCGAGTGTGTTCAGTCCGGCACTCACCACCAGATCACGCGGCGTTGCTTCGAGCAGCTGCGGGTGCACGAACACGGATTGCGCGCGAGTCTTCGGATCGAACAGCGCGAGACGCCGGCCGTCGACCGGGTCGAGTACGGCGCTGCCGGCTTTCACGGTCGCAGTGGTCGGCGTCGTCGGCACCACGAGTTGCGGCAGCTTCGGTGCGAGCAGCTTCGGGCTTCTCATTTCGCCCGAAGCATCGCGCGACGTGCAAAGCGCGCGGGCATCACCTTGTTCGGCCAGCAGGATGCTCGCCGCACGCGCCGTGACGATGGCCGATCCGCCGCCCACCGCGACGACCGCGTCGGCCTGCAACTGATGGAGTGCTTCCGCCGCGGCCTCGACCGCGGGCAGCGGGCTGTGCGCGACGACGCCGGAGAACACGCCTGCGCAGCGCTCGCCGATTGCAGCCGTCACGGGATCGACGAGTCCGTCGCGCGATAGGGAGGCGCCGCACAACACGACTGCACGCGTGCTGTTCACGCGCGCCAGCTCACCGCGAATCGCGCCCAGGCTGTCGGGGCCGCTGAAGATGCGCAGGGGCGGCGCGATGTGGCGAGACAATCGCATCGAATCCGTGCTCACTGCCCCCGGTAAGCCGGATCCGTGTTCGGCATGTGCAGGCAGACCAGCTCGGCGCCTTGCGCCCCCGCCTTCAGGACGACTTCGCGCTCGTCGGGTGTCGCAAAGAGGGACTCCCACGCGTGCAGCACGTGTTGCGCCCTGTGCGCTTCGCCGGAAAGGACGAACACGAATTGCCCGTCGCTCGCGGCAATCCCCTCAAGCGTCAGCTGCGCACCGGGTGCAAGCCGGATGTGCTGTGCGGCCAGGCCATCCTTGGGCGCGATCGGCCAGGCAGTTTGCGTTTCGCGAAGCTGTGCGAGTTGCGCCTCGCTCCATGGAGCGCCCAGCGCCGCTTCCTCGTGGCGCTTCGGGCCGCGGATCATCTTCGTGCGCGCTTCCGCGAATGCGATGAAGCCGGTGTCGAAGACCGACCGGATCGTGAAGTACTTGAGCCCTTCCGCTTCCGCGACGAGCGGCCCGTAGCCGGTGTAGGCGCCGGCGTAGTGGATGGTGACCGGGTCGACGCGATGCGGCCCCAAGGAGCCGCGGCCATGCACGAACAGCTGGAACTGGTTCTGCTTGTGGAAGTGCGGCAGCAGTTCGCAGTTCGGCGGCTGCTCCGCGAGGAACACGGTCGGAGAAAGCTGCGGGCCTTCGCCGTTTTCCATCCACTCGCCCTTGTGGAACAGGTCGTTGACGACCTTGATCTCGCGGCGGCGGCGTTCGGAATGGGCACGGGTGCCGATCGAGATCATTGGCCCACCTTCACTTTCGCGTTGGCGATCATCTTCGCCCAGTTCGTGATCTCGGCGTTCATGAACGCGCCGAATTCCGCCGGTCCGGCGTAATCGACTTCCCACCCCTGCTGTCGCAACATGATGTCCTGCACGTCGGGTTGTGCCAGCACGTTCTGGCAAGCCCCATTCAATTTCTCGATGATCGCCGGTGGCGTGTTCGCCGGCGCGACGAGACCGGCCCAACCTTGCACGAGGAAATCGGGATAGCCAAGCTCCTGCATGGTGGGGACGTCCGGCAAGCCCTTGAGCCGCTTCGCGCTGGACGCGGCCAGCGCGATCAACTTGCCCGACTGCACGTGCGCTGCGACGGAGTTCACAGACTCCCACATCAAGGGCACGTGGCCGGCCAGCAGGTCGTTGATGCCCGGTGAGGTGCCCTTGTATTGCACGTTCAGGAAAGTGGTGCCGGTGCGATGCTGGAACGCCTCCATCGCCATGTGGCTCGCGCCACCGTTGCCCGGCGACGCATAAGCGATGGGCTGCGGCCTGGATTTCGAGAGCGCGATCAACTCCTTGGCCGACTTCACGCCAAGCGACGGGTGCGCGACCAGCACGTAGGAGATCACCCCCACGCGGCAGATCGGCGAGAAATCCTTCGGCACTGCGTAAGGAAGGTTCTTCTGCAGCGTGACGTTGCCCGCCAGCGGCGCGGACCCGCCCCAGCCGATCGTGTATCCATCGGGCGGCGACTTCGCAATGAGGTCGGTGCCGATGATCCCGCCGGCGCCGGGCTTCGCGTCGACGACGAATTCCTGCCCGACGATCGGCGCCATGCGCTGCGCCATCAGGCGCACGGCGGCATCGCTCGCACCACCGACGGAGAACGGCAGGATCCAGCGGATGGGCCGGTTCGGGTAAGGCTGCTGCGCCAGCGCGGTCGTGACGACTGCGAACATCGAGAAAACGGCTGCGAACCCACGGACGTACTTCAAGGTCTTGTCTCCTGTATCTGTATCACTGTCAATCGAACATCTCGTCGAGTCGCGATTTCGTGTCGGCGAGCTCCACGAGCATGTCCTGCACCACTTGGCGCACGGACGATTCTTCGTTCATGTCGCCCACGAGCTGGCCGACGGGATAGGTGAGGAACTGCTCGGCATTCACGCGCTCGACGCGCGTGCGGCCATGCGCCCACCACAACATGTTCTGCAACGGGGCGGGCAGCGGCTTCGGAGCTCCGGGCCTTTCATAGGCCTCGCTGAACGAGTTGCGCAATGTGCGGCACTGCTTCCCGGTGACCGTCCTGGTCAGCATCGCGTCGTTTTCGCCGGCGGCGAACAGTTTCGCGCGAATTTCGGGCGGCACTTCGCTCTGCAGGGTCTTCAACCAGATCGAGCCGCACCACACGCCTTCGCAGCCGAGCGCAAGCGCCGCCGCCACTTGCCTGCCGCGCCCCACGCCGCCGCCACCCAGCACCGGGATCGGCGCGACCGCATCGGCAATGCGCGGCCACAACACCATCGACGAAATGTTGCCCGTATGTCCCGCCGCTTCGGTGCCGACGGCCACCACGAGGTCGCAACCGACGTCGCGATGCTTGATGGCGTGTTCGACCTTGCCCGCGAGCGCGGCAACCTTGATGCCTTGCGCGTGCGCGCGCTCCACCAGCTCGCGGGGCGGGCTGCCCAGCGCGTTCACGATCAGCTTGATCGGATGCTTGAAACACACCTCGAGCATCTGCAGGCTCTCGCGCGGCGTCATGTGCAGGCCCTTGAGCAGCTCGCGCGCGGCGCTGTCGGCTTGCTGCGGCGGCAGGCGCGGAATGCCCGCGTCGTCGAGCAGCTTCTGGACGAACTCGACGTGTTCCTTCGGCAGCGCGTCGATGTCGACCTGCGCGACGTCCTCGTACTTCGACGGCATCAGGATGTCGACGCCGTACGGCTTGCCGCCGATGTGCGCGTCGATCCAGCGCAGATCCTCATCGACGCGATCGGCGTGCGCGCGGGCCATGCCCAGCACGCCGAAGCCGCCGGCCTTGGAGACTTCCACGACCACGTCGCGGCAATGTGAAAAGGCGAAGATCGGCGCGTCGATGCCGAACATTTCGCACAGGCGGTTCTTCATGGCTGCGACTTCCGGATTGTTCAGTACGACTTGGGCAGGCCCAGCACGCGCTCGGCGATGTGCGACAGGATCATCTCGCGGCTGACCGGCGCGATGCGCGGGATCATGATCTCGCGCAGGTAGCGCTCGACATGGAACTCCTTGGAGTAACCCATGCCGCCGTGGGTGAGGATTGCGCGCTCGCAAGCGCGAAAGCCTGCTTCGGCGGAGAAAAACTTCGCTGCGTTCGCTTCGGCGCCGCACTCGCGCTGGTTGTCGTAGAGCCAGGCGGCTTTCAAAGTGAGCAACTGCGCGGCTTCGAGCTCGACCCAGTTCTCGGCCAGCGGATGCTGGATCGCCTGGTTCTTGCCGATGGGGCGGTCGAACACGACCCGCTCCTTCGCGTACTCCGCCGCCTTCTTCAGCGCGATGCGGCCGATGCCGATGGCTTCCGCAGCGAGCAGCACGCGCTCGGGGTTCATACCGTGCAGGATGTATTTGAAGCCCTTGCCTTCTTCGCCGATGCGGTCCTCGAGCGGAATCTCCAGGCCATCGATGAAGAGTTCGTTCGAGTCGACGCACTTGCGGCCCATCTTCTCGATCAGGCGGATGCTCACCTTGCTGCGGTCGAGGTCGGTGTAGAACAACGACAGGCCGCCGCTCTTGTCCTTCGGCCCGAGCTCCTCTAGCGGCGTGGTGCGCGCGAGCAGCAGCATCTTGTCCGCGACCTGCGCGGTGGAGATCCACACCTTCTGGCCGTGCACCACGTACTTGTCGCCCTGGCGAACGGCGCGCGTCTTCAGCTTGGTCGTATTCAGGCCGGTATTGGGCTCGGTCACCGCGAAGCACGACTTCGTTTCGCCTTTCACCATCCCCGGCAGCATGCGGCGCTTTTGCTCTTCCGTGCCGAAGATCACCACCGGCAGCAGGCCGAACATGTTGATGTGGATGCTGGACGCGCCGCTCATGCACGCCCCCGATTCGGCAACGGTCTGCATGACGATCGCGGCTTCGGTCACGCCGAGGCCCGCGCCGCCGTATTCCTCGGGGATGGCGGTGCCGAGCCAGCCGGCATCGCCCATGGCCTTGTAGAAGTCGTGCGGGAAGACGCCGTCGGCGTCGCGTTCGAGCCAGTACGACTCGGGGAAGCGTTCGCAGATTTTCTGCACCGCTTCGCGGATGGATTGCTGGTCTTGCGTCAGGTCGAATTGCATTGGGGAATCCGGATGGGTTCAGCGGCCCGTCCACTGGGGCGGGCGCTTTTCGGCGAAGGCGCGCGGGCCTTCCTGCGCGTCCTCGCTGAGGTACACGCTTTCGAACAGGTGGTGCGCAGCGCGCAGGCCGGCGGAGCGGCCCATTTCGGTCGAGAGGTAAACGAGTTCGCGCGCCGCCTTCACCGTGAGCGGCGCGTTCGCGGCAATCGCCTTCGCCATGTCCATCGCCCGTGTCCTCAGGTCTGCGAGCGGCACAACGGCGTTGACGTAACCGAGCTCGTACGCACGTTGCGCGGTGATCGGCTGGCCGGTCAGCAGCAGTTCCATCATCACGCGCTGCGGCAGCATGTGGATCAGCGGTGCGGCCCAGGGCATGCCGCGGCCCACCTTCGCTTCGGTGATGCCGAAGACGGCGTTGTCGGAAGCGATGCACAGGTCGCACATCTGCGACAGAAGCCAGCCGCCTGCGTACGCGATGCCGTTGACGGCGGCGATCACGGGCTTGCCGATGTGGACGGTGTCGCCCAGCACCGGGAACATGTCGCGCGGCGGCACGCGCAGCTTCATCGCCGCGGCTTCCTTCAAGTCCATGCCGGCACAAAAAGCCTTGTCGCCGCTGCCGGTGAGGATCGCCACGCGCAGCGCCCCATCCTTGTCGAACCTGTCGAAGGCCTGGCGCAGGCCGTCGATCACGCCGCGGTTGATCGCGTTGCGCTGCGCCGGGCGGTCGATCGTGATGATCGCAATGCCGTCTTCTGTGTCGAAGGCGATTTCGTCGGTGAGCTTCATCAGAGGTCTCCCCAGGTTTCGCGCGCATCGCGCATGAGGGCGTCACGGTGTCCGGGCGGCGCGATGGACACCATTGCGCGCACGCGTTCGCGAATGCCGAGCCCGCGCAACCGCACCGCGCCATGCTCGGTGGCGATCACGTCGACGTCGCTGCGTGCGGTGGTGACGGGGCCGGAGAGGCGGCTCACGATCTTCGAGTCGCCCTTCTTGCCCGTGGACGGCAGCGCGATGATCGACACGCCGCCCTCGGATTGCGCGGCCGCGCGCACGAAATCCACTTGCCCGCCGACGGCGCCGATGTGGTCGGAGCCGATCGCTTCCGCGTTCACTTGCCCCGTCAGGTCCACTTCCAGCGCGGAGTTGATCGAGACGAGGTTGCGCAACTGGCCCAGCACGGCGAGGCTGTGCGTGTACGACGTCGGGCACAGGCGGATCTGCCGGTTCTCGTGCGCGAAGCGATACAGGCGGTGCGTTCCGAACAGGACACCGCTGATCGTCACGCCGGCATCGAGCCCCTTGTGCGCATTCGTGACCACGCCGCGCTCCATCAGGTCCATGACCGAGTCGCCGATCATCCCGGAGTGCACACCGAGATCGCGGCGGTCCGACATCATCGCGACGATGGCTTCCGGCACCGCGCCGATGCCGACCTGCAGCGTTGCGCGATCGGGAATGA